>NZ_CP072596.1:2428174-2731696 GCF_017815535.1 Tessaracoccus sp. MC1865
AGGCGTTGAGGAAGACCTCCGGGTTGAGCGCATCCGGGAACACCGAATGGGGACCGGTCTCGTCCAGCACCGCAGTGGGGAGGAACCAGGCCTCGAACGCCAGTCGCTGGGGACGCGCGTCCGGCACCTTGATGACGCCGGCGGAGGAGAAGTTGCCATCCTGGGGCAGGAACACGACGGGGCCGCTGAAGGCCACGTCGCCGTTGCCGTCCGTGACGGTGAAGATGGGGGCGTAGCCGTGGGCCTGCAGGTTGACCTGCGTGCCGTCGGCCGTGATGAGCGGTTCGTTGACCGTCATCTGCACGGGGCGCGTGCCCTGGGAATCCGAGAGGGTGACGTCGGCGTCGAAGACCCGTGCGGCGCCGCGCTGCACGTCGCCCGTCTCGAACTCGGCACGGAACTCGTCGATGGTGACGCTGAAGCGCTCCAGGTGGTCTGTGTCGAGGAAACCACCGGAGGTGAAGTCGTCGTACTGCGTGATGACGTTGGAGAAGCCCCGGCCCTCGACGACGATCGCGCTGCCGGAGAAGCCCCACAGGCTGGACCAGGCCAGCCCCACGAGCACGGCCAGGAGGGAGAGGTGGAAGGTGAGGTTCCCGAACTCGCGCAGGTAGCCGCGCTCGGCGCTGACCCCGGCGTCGGTCACCTTGGTGCGGTACCGCTTGGACTTCAGCCACGCCTCCGCGCGAGCCTCGGGCGCATGGCCTGGGAACGCCGCCGGGGCAAGGGCGGCGCGGGCCGTCACCGGCAGCCGCTCGATGCGAGCCGGCACGTTCGGCGGGGGCTTGCGCACCGCGCGCCAGTATTTCGTCACGCGCGGGATGATGCAGCCGATGAGAGAGGCGAACAGCAGCAGGTAGACCGCCGAGAACACCGCCGAGGTGTAGATGTCGTAGAAGCCCAGCGGCTCGAAGATGCGGTCCCAGCCTGGGTTGGCGGCCTTGAAGTCGATGACCTCGATGGGTTCGGTGTTGCGCTGCGGGATGATCGAGCCCGGGATCGCGGCCACGGCAAGGAGGAACAACAGCAGCAGCGCCGTGCGCATGCTGGTGAGCTGGCCCCAGGCCCACCTCAGTGTCTCCGTGACGGGGGTGCGCCGCCGGTTCACAGAATCGTCCCGAAGTTGGCGGCCCACTGTCGGAGCACCACCATGAGCATGTCCCACAGACCCGTGATCATTGCGACGCCCACCAGCATCATGACGATGCCGCCGATGCGCTGCATCAGGCGCTGGTTGCGCTTCATCCAGTTCAGCCGCGGCGCCAGGGCCGTGAAGGCCAGCGCGAAGGCGACGAACGGCAGGCCGAGGCCCAGGGCGTAGAAGAAGGCCAGAAGACCGCCGCGCGTGGCGGAGCCCTCATTGAGCGCCATGGTGAGCACCACCGACAGCGCAGGCCCGATGCAGGGCGTCCAGCCCAGGCCGAACACCATGCCGAGGAGCGGCGAGGCCCACACCCCCATCTTCGGCGTCACGCTGGGTGTCCACATGCGCGGCATGGGGAGGAAGCCGGCGAACGCGGCGCCCAGCACCAGGATGATGAAGCCGAGCACGATCGTGATGAGCGAGGAGTTGCTCAGGAGCGCGCCGCCGATGCCGCCGATCAACGCCCCCGTCAGCACGAAGACCACCGAGAAACCGAGGATGAAGCCGAGGGTGCCCAACAGCAGCAACCGCTTCTTCGCCGTGCCGTCGGCGATTTCGCTGGCCCCCAACCCCGACGCGTAACTGAGGTAGCCGGGCAGCAACGGGAGCACGCACGGGGAGGCGAAGGACACCAGGCCGGCGAGCACCGCGACGGGGATGGCGAGCAGCATCGACGACCCGAGGGCCGTCTGCACCCAACTCTCCAGCAGGATCACGACGCGTTCACGTCCTCCACGATGCCCTTCAAAGTCGATGCGCTGACCTCGCCGAGGACGCGTGCGGCGACGCGGCCCTCTGCATCGATGACGACCGTGCTGGGGATGGCCTTGGGCGGGAGCTGGGCGAATTCCAGCAGCAGGACGCCGTCGGGATCATGGAGCGACGGGTACTCGATGCCGAACGAGCGCTCGAACGCCTGGGCAGCCGCAAGCGTGTCGCGGGTGTTGATGCCGAGGAAGTTGGCCGAGCCCTCGAGTTCCGCGGCACTCTTCACCAGTTCGGGGGCCTCCGCTCGGCACGGCGCGCACCAGGATCCCCACACGTTGATGATGAGCGGCTGCCCGGCCAGGTCTGCCGTCGAGAGCGTCTCGCCGTCGAGCGTCTCTCCTTCCAGCACCGGGGCCGCGGAGCGTTCCTCCGGCGCGATGATCGTCACGCTGCCGTCGCCGCCGACGAAGCCGGCCGTGCCGCCGGCGCCCTCGTCTTCTGCAGTGGAGCAGGCGGTCAGCAGGAGGGCCGCAGCGGCGAGCCCGGCGACCAGTCGGGTCACGTGCCCACCCTCCACCTGCGGCCGGCCTTGACCGGCAGGAGGTCTGCGGCGGGCTCCGCGTAGTCGACGGCGGTCACCCGACCGTCGCGGAGGGTGAAGCTGGTGACCGAGCAGAGGGTGCACTGCCGCTTCCGCGGGTCGTGGGCGAAGCGGCGGCCCTCAGCGGCCATGCGGGCGATCCAGATCGACAGCTGGTGGCTCACGACGAGGGCCTGGCCGCCGTCACCGGCGGCGACGGCGGCGTCCTGGATGGCGGCGGCCATCCGCTTGGCGATCTCGGTGTACGGCTCACCCCAGCTGGGGAGGAGAGGGTTGCGCATGTGCCAGAACATCCTGGGGTCGCGCAGGGCGCGGTTGTCGCGGCCGAACGACTTGCCCTCGAACTTGTTGTCCGCCTCGATGACCCGCTCGTCCTCGACCACCTCGAGCTGCGGGAAGAGCGCCGCCGTGGGGGCCAGGGTTTCCTTGGCTCGCTGCAACGGCGAGGTGCGCAGGTGCGTCAGCGGCACGTCGCGCCAGTGCTCGGCCATGCGAGCGGCCATCTGGTGGCCGAGTTCCGAGAGCCCGAAGCCCGGGAGCCGGCCGTAGAGCAACCCGTCCGGGTTGTGTACCTGGCCGTGCCGCATGACGTGCACCGTAGCTGTGGTCATGGTGAGAGCCTACGCAGTGGCTTCAACGGGCTTGCGCCGGCGACGACGCTTCCGCTGCGAGGGCTTGGTGAGCGGAAGCCCGGCGTCGAGCTGGTCCTGCCTGCGGCGGTCTGCGAAACGGGCGAGGGACTCAGCCAGCGACTCGAAAGTGGGGGCGTCGGCGGTCACGTCGACGCGGAGCCCGTGGATCTCGCAGGCGGCTGCCGTTGCCGGCCCGATGGCGGCCACGACGGTGGCGGCGTGGGGCTTGCCCGCGATGCCGATCATGTTGCGCACCGCGGTGGCGGAGGTGAAGACGACGGCGTCGAAGTTGCCGGTCTTGATGTCCTCGCGCACCTCCGGCGCGGGGGGCGCTGCACGGACGGTGCGGTAGGCGGTCACCTCTTCCACTTCCCAGCCGAGCTTGCTCAGCCCCACGAGGAGGGGCTCCACGGCGACATCGGCACTGGGCACGAGTACCCGGTCCAGTGGGTCGATGAGGTCGTCGTAGGCGGGGAACTCGTGTGCGAGGGCGCCGGTGGTGTTCTCCACCACGGGGACAAGGTCCGCCTTGATGCCCAGCCGGGCGAGCGCCTCGACGGTGCCGCGGCCCACGGCGGCGAGGTTGATTCCGGAGAGCGCGCGGGAGTCCAGGCCGTACTCGTCGAGCCGCTCAGCGATGGCGCCCACGGCGTGGGGCGAGGTGAACACGACCCACAGGTAGCGGCCGTCGACGAGGCCGCGCACGGCGCGTTCCATGGCCTGCTCGGTGCGGGGCGGCTCAATCGTCATGGTGGCCACGATCTCCGTGGAGGCGCCGTAGTGCGCGAGTTCCTCGACGAGGGGGTCCAGCGGGTCCTTGGTGCTGGGAGCCACCACCCGCCAGTCGAACAGGGGTTTGCCCTCGAACCAGGCGTAGCGCTGGCGGCGGGATTCCTCGATGCCGGGGCCGACGATGAAGAAACACTCGTCTGCGTCCGAGCTTTCCACCTCGGCCCACGTGAGCAGTTCGCTGACCTGGCCGGTGCTGCCCACGCCCGTGAGCGAGAGGCAGGCGCCGTCGGCGCCGTAACGCTGGATGGCCTGCCCTGCCAGCCGGCCGGCGGATTCGCCGGTGGCACGCAAGATCAGCGTCTCGGCGGCGGGCCATCTGTCGATGTCCGGCACCTCGAGCGTTGCGTCGAGGGCCGCGAACGACGACGTCGCCGCAACGGCACCGAACGACAGGGCCGCGCTCCACCGGTTGATGCCGGGCACGACGTTGACCCGTAGGCCGGCGGCCTGGAGCACCTCCGGAAGTACACCACCGGCGTCGGCATCTGTGAAGAAGTCTCCTCCGTGGAGACGGACGACCTTTCGCCCCTTGGCGACCGCGCTGAGAATGGCCGTGACCTCGTCGTCTCCGCCGGCGAACCTGAGTTCGGCGTGCGCCGGGACGAGATGGCTGACCGTTTCCTCGTCGTCGTCCTCGTCGATGATGACCAGATCCGCCATCCGGAGAGCGCGGGACCCGCTCATCGTCAACAGGCCCAGGTCTCCAGGGCCGGAGCCGACGAAGGTCACAGAACCTCCAGTTGGTTCAAACTCCGGCGGGGAGGCCGGGGAAGTTGGTTCCATGGAGCTGGTCACGTCGAGGATTTTCCGTTCTTAGGCCTTCAGGGGGTCCAGTCTGCGGAGATGAACTGGGGCGCGCTGGTAGCCAGCGCCGCACGCAACGTCGTCTCGTCGACGAACCAGTAGCCATGCAGCTCCTGATCCACGAAGGTCACCGGGACGTGGTCTGTGAACCGCGCCCGAAGATGTTCGTGGGTGTCGACATCAATGACGC
The DNA here is from genome assembly GCF_017815535.1 of Tessaracoccus sp. MC1865. NCBI lineage: Bacteria > Bacillati > Actinomycetota > Actinomycetes > Propionibacteriales > Propionibacteriaceae > Tessaracoccus > Tessaracoccus sp. MC1865. The sequence continues at coordinate 2,433,046 of NZ_CP072596.1, forward strand.
GCCAGCCCACTCCCATATCCTCACAGGTTCTGCGGATGACAGCTTCGGCTTCCACACAGAGGTGGCAACCGTCGCGGGTCAACAGCAGTACCCGGGAGGGTGGAGTCACTACTTACCGGCGCGGCGACGCTGAATACGAGTGCGCTTCAGCAGTTTGCGGTGCTTCTTCTTCGACATGCGCTTACGGCGCTTCTTGATGACAGAACCCACTGTGTGCCTTTCTAGCCGGGGTTGTACTACGGACGTATCGACTGTCCTGCGGACGGTCAGACTCTCAATCTTAACCTGCACCGGGCAGGTTCAACCAATCCCGCTCCGCCGCGGACATGGTCGGCGACTAGCTCTTGCCCATCTCGATGCCACGGTTGCGGCACGCCTCGATGGCGTCGAGGAACGCGGCGCGCACACCGTGGTCGTCGAGCGAGCGCAGGGCGGCTGCTGTGGTGCCTGCCGGCGACGTGACCATCTCGCGCAGTTGGGTGGCCGACTTCCCGGTCTCAGCCAGCATCGCGGCCGATCCGACGAACGTCTGCGTCACCAGCTCCGTGGCCTCCGCCCGGGTGAGCCCCTGATGCACGCCGCCTTCGATCATGGCCTCGGCGACGTAGAAGAGGTAAGCCGGGCCGGAGCCGGAGAGCGCGGTCAACGCGTCCAACTGCTTCTCATCGATCACGACCGCGCGGCCCACGGCGTCGAGGAGCCCGCGGACCCGCTGAACATGCTCCGCCGTGGCGTGGGTGCCGCGGACGACACCGGCCATACCCTTGCCGACCAGGGCCGGCGTGTTCGGCATGACGCGGATGACCGCGCGCCCCGGCACGGCGCTCTCGAGCGCTGCGAGGGTCACGCCGGCGGCGATGGAGACCACCAGGGTCTCCCCCGCCAGGTCGTCCTTCAGCACCTTCAGGATGCCGTCGATCTGGTGCGGCTTGACCGCCAGGATGACGGTGTCTGCCTGGGCCGCCTCCGCGAGTGACACCCCGGTGACGCCGTGGCGCTCCTCGAGTTCCTGCACGCGGGGCTCGTAGGCGTCGACGATCACGACGTCGGTGCTGGGGATGCCGGAAGCCAGCCAGCCGGCGATGAGGGCCTCCCCCATCGCCCCGGCGCCGATGACCCCGATCATTTGACGAGCAGTTCTGCGATCTGGATGGTGTTCAGTGCGGCGCCCTTGCGCAGGTTGTCGTTGCTGATGAACAACACGAGCCCCTTGCCGCCCTCGATGCTGCGGTCCTGACGGATGCGGCCCACCAGCGAGGTGTCGCCGCCCGCGGCGGCCAGCGGCGTGGGCACGTCGGAGAGTTCGACGCCGGCGGCTTCCGCCAGCACGGCGCGCGCCTCGTCCGGGGTGATGTCGCGGTCGAAACGGGCGTGGACGCTGAGCGAGTGACCGGTGAACACAGGCACCCGCACGCAGGTGCCGGCGACGAGCAGGTCAGGAAGATGGAGGATCTTGCGCGACTCGTTGCGCAGCTTCTTCTCCTCATCCGTCTCGCCCTCACCGTCGTCGACGAGGTTGCCGGCCAACGCCACCACGTTGAACGCGATGGGGGCGACGTACGGGCCGGTGCTGGTGGGCTGGAACTGGGAGCCGTCGTGCGCGAGCACGGTGGGGTCCTCGATCTGGCCGAGTTGGCCCGCGAGGGCCTCCACCCCGGCGACGCCGGAGCCGGACACGGCCTGGAACGTGGTCACCTGCAGCGCGACGAGGCCCGCCGCGTCGTGGAGGGCCTTGAGCACCGGCATGGCCGCCATGGTGGTGCAGTTGGGGTTGGCGATGATGCCGAGTTCTGCCTTGTCGACGTCCTCCGGGTTGACCTCGGAGACGATCAGCGGCACGCGCTCGTCGAGGCGCCAGGCGCTCGAGTTGTCGACGACGGTGGCGCCTGCTGCGGCGACCTTCTCGGCGTACGCCTTGGAGGTGGAGCCTCCCGCGGAGAACAGGGCAACATCGAGACCGGCGAAGTCTGCCTTCGCCATGTCCTCCACGATGATCTCCTCGCCCTTCCAGGGCAGCGTCCGGCCCGCGGACCGCTCGGAGGCGAAGTAACGGATCTCATCGACGGGATAGTTGCGCTCCTCGAGCAGGGTACGAAGAACTCCGCCGACCTGCCCCGTGGCACCAAAAATTCCAACACGCATGGGCGCATTGTAACCGCCGATGCCGAGGTCGCCATGGTCGGCGAGTGGCTGTGGACGGCCGGGCAGAACGCGCTCGTCCGCACGGGCACAAGCTGGAAATGGCGGCCTTCAGGTTCCAGACTCAGTGCTGGGTTTGGCGCCGTCCTTGGCATCAAAGCCAGCAGTGAACAGCCAACCCGATTTCGCTGCTGGATGTGGCGCCCTTGACGATGGGCACCGTCAAACCGGAAGGCTGACCTCAGAGGCCGACCCACCCCATCACCACGGGCAGCAGCGGTGCACCGAGGAAGGCGACGATGTCCAGCAACGTGTGCACGACCACCAGCGGCATGACCCGCTTGATCTTCAGGTAGAGCCAGCCGAAGACCAGGCCCATGACCAGGTTGCCGATGAAGCCGCCGAAGCCCTGGTAGAGGTGGTACCCGCCCCTGATCACGGCGCTCACCACGAGGATGACCCACATCTGGCCGCCTCGCTGGGCCCATCGGGTGAACAGGTAGCCCACCATCACGACCTCTTCGAGCACGCCGTTCATCACCGCCCTGGCCAGCAGCATGGGCACCGTCCACCAGTTGTCCGCCAGGTTCGCCGGTTGGACCTGGGTGTTGATGCCGATCTGGAAGGCGAAGATGAAGAAGGCCAGGCCGGCCACGCCGATGACGGCGAACACGCCGAGACCCCACGCCAGGTCGAAGCCGGGTCTGCGGAGGTCGAAACCCATCACGCGCCAGGGCCCCTCGGCCGGACGGTGGTGCACGGCCAGCAGGAACAGGACGAGCACCACGGGCATCAGCGGGAAGATGAGGCCGGCCAACTGGTACGCGAGGTCGAGCCAGGGCCGGTCCGGTGTGGTGGACGTGTTCATCCGCGTCACCTGCTGCGCCAGCGGCTCCGGGCGGGTGAGCTTGTTGATGATCGACAGCAGTGCGTAGACCGCGGACTGGCCGAGCGAGATGAGCAGCACCACCACGATCTCGGTGCGCAGGCGCTGGAGCCCCGGGCGGGGAACGGACGTGACTGTCATGGCCTCAACTCTTGTCGGCCACCGCGCGCAGGTAGCTGAACGCTGTGCGGGGGCGGGCGGCGATGCGGGTGGTCAGGTACTCGAACCAGCCCGGCCCGAAGGGGACATAGGTGCGCGACGTGAAGCCGATGTCCGTCAGGCGACGCTGCTCCAGCGGCCGCACGCCGTAGAACATCTGGAACTCGAACCCGTCGCGGGGGATGGCGTTGCGGCGCGCAAGGTCCTGGGCGATGGCGATCAGCGTGGGGTCATGCGAGGCCAGCATGGCGTAGGCACCCGATTCCATGGCGACGCGGAGGCAGCGCACCAGGGCAAGCTGCTTGTCGCGCTCCCTGCGGTAGCCCATCGACGGCGGCACGGGGTAGGAGCCGACGCACAGCCGCACGCGGGCACCGGCACCGGCAGCTGTGGCCAGGTCACGCTCGGCGCGTCGGATGTCGGCCGGCAACGTGATGCCGAGGAGGGGGTGGTCCAACCGGGCCCGCTGCCAGAGGTCCAGCGTGGGCTGGTACTCGTCTGCCCCCTGCATCTCCAGCGTGATCAGGGCCCCGGCGTCATCTGCGGCCCGGCACAACCCGTCCAGCACCGCTGCTGCTGCCACGCGGTCGTCGCGGAGGCCGAGGGACGAGGGCTTGACCGACAGTTCAGCGCCCCGGGCGAGGTCCCCCAGATGCTCGAGTGTCTCGAGGATCCGGCCCGGCGACTCCGACTCGTCGTCGCTGGTGGGCAGGTAGGCCAACGAGATCTCGAGGCCCTGCTTCTTCAGCTTACGGGCCACCGCGATGGCGTCGGCCTCGGCGGGCACCACGTACGCGCTGGCGAATTCCTCGGCCACGCCGCTACTGAGGGCGGCGCCCTGAACCCACCGCGACCGGATGACGGAGCGCACTGCGCTGTGGAGCCGCGACATATCAGTGGGCCCCGGCCTGCGCCTTGGCGAGCGTGTCGCGCACGGTCTGCAGGGCCCCGCCCAAGAGGTCCTCGCGTTCGTGGCGCGAGCGGGCCCGGCGCGTCGACACCTCGAGCACGATGTGCCCCGTGTACCCGGTACGCACGATCTCAGCCAGGACGCCCCAGGCGTTCTGGTCCCCCTCGCCGGGAAGCAGGTGTTCGTCCTTGAAGGACCCGCGACCGTCCGTGAAGTGCACGTTGGCCAGCCTGTCTCCCCAGGCGTGCACGAAGTCCATCGACTGACGCTGCGAGGTGGAGGCATGGGACAGGTCCAAGGTCAGGTGGTCATAGTCATAGGGCGTGGGATCCCAGCCGGGCAGGTAGGTCTGCATCGGACCTGCAGGCGTACGCCAGGGGAACATGTTCTCCACGCAGAACTTCACGTCCCCCTCGGCGTTGAGCCGCTTGATGCCCTCCACGAAGCCGGCACCGTACTCACGCTGCCAGCGGAAGGGGGGGTGCACCACGACGACGTCGCCGCCCAGGTGCTGCACGGCCTCGCCGGATCGCTTGAGTTTGCCCCACGCGTCGGAGCCCCAGGTGCCCTGGGTGATCAGCAGGGTGGGCGCGTGCACCGACAGCACCGGCACGCCGTGGTAGTTCGCCAGTTTCTCCACAGCCGCGATGTCTGTGGACAGGGCGTCGACGCCGACCATCAGTTCGATGCCGTCGTACCCGAGCGCAGCCGCCAACTCGAATGCGCTGGCGGAGGCTTCCGGATACACGGAAGTGGTCGACAAAAGAACCTTCGACTGGGTCACATCGCCACCCTACCGCGCACACAGATCCCGCCGGTTGACCCGTGGGATCGCGATCGCCGACACCACGCTGATAGCCGCCCGGCAAGCCCCGATTAGTCGTTTCGCCCCCACGAGGGGAAGAATGTCGGTATGCACGTCGACCATTTGATCTTCGCAACCGGTCCCGCAGGTCTCAAGGGTGAGGCTGAACGACTGGCTGACGCACTGGGCACCGAATACAAGGACGGCGGTTTCCACCCCCGCTTCGGTACGCGCAACCACATCATCCCCTTGGCGGACGCCCGCTACATCGAGGTGGTCGAGGTACTCGACCACCCCGCAGCGGACAAGGCCGCCTTCGGCCAAGCCGTCCGCGCCCGCTCCGAAATGGGCGGCGGCTGGCTCGGCTGGGTACTGAGCGTCAACGACATCTCCCCCTACGAGAAGCGCCTCGACCGCTCCGCAGTGCCCGGCTCACGCCTGTTCCCCGACGGCCGCCGGCTCGAGTGGGTCCAGATCGGCATCCGCGGGCTCATCGCCGATCCGCAGCTCCCCTACTTCCTCGAATGGAAGTCGGACGATTCGCTCCGCCCCGCCGCCCTCCACGGCGACTGCGCGTTGAAGGAACTGCAGATCTCCGGCTCGGCGGACCGCCTCTCCGAATGGCTGGGCGTGGACGTCGCGGACCAGATCGACGGCATCAAGCTGGACCTGGTGTCGCCCAACGGCACCCCCGGCCTCAACTCCGTCACGTTCGACACCCCCTCCAAGGGCACCGTCACCATCTAATTCGTGGCGCCATCGACGACGGCTCGTCCGACTTTGTCTGCGCCGTGACCTAGGCTCAAGCGCGTGGCGAAGAAACAGGACACCTACAACTGCACCGAGTGCGGCTGGACGTCCGTGCGCTGGGTCGGCCGCTGCGGCGAATGCCAGGCCTGGGGCACGGTGGTCGAGCGGGGGGCGCCACGGCTGCGCGCGGTGGCCTCCTCCGTGCCCATGCAGCAGGCGGTGCCCATCTCGCAGGTGCCCACGGATTCGGCCCAGCGCAAGCTGACCACCATCGCCGAACTGGACCGCGTGCTGGGTGACGGCCTCGTTCCCGGTGCGGTCGTCCTGTTGGCCGGCGAGCCCGGTGTCGGCAAATCCACGCTCCTGCTCGACGTCGCCGCCAAGTGGGCCCGCTCCGGGGAGAAGACGCTGTACATCTCCGGCGAGGAGTCCGCGTCCCAGGTGCGGCTGCGCGCTGAGCGCACAGGCGCCGTCGACGACGAGCTGTACCTCGCCTCGGAGACAGACCTCGGCACGGTGCTGGGCCACATGGAACAGGTGCGCCCCTCCCTGCTGGTGCTGGACTCGGTGCAGACCATCTCTGCCGCGGACGCGGACGGCGCGCCGGGCGGCCCCAGCCAGGTCCGCGAGATCACCGCCGCCATCGCCCGCGTCGCCAAGCGCGAGAACATGGCGGCGATCATCGTCGGGCACGTCACGAAGGACGGCGGCATCGCCGGTCCCCGCACGCTGGAGCACCTGGTGGACGTGGTGCTCACCTTCGAGGGGGACCGCCATTCAGGTTTCCGCATGGTGCGGGCCACGAAGAACCGCTACGGCCCCGCAGATGAGGTGGGCTGCTTCGAGATGAGCGAGAACGGCATCGTCGAGGTGCCGGACCCGTCCGGGCTGTTCACCACCGCCCACAACGAGCCGGTGCCGGGCACCTGCGTCACCGTCACGCTCGAAGGCCGGCGTCCGTTGCTGGCGGAGATCCAGGCGCTCATCGCCCCCTCGCCGCAGTCGTCGGCGCGCCGCACCACGCACGGGCTCGACGGCTCCCGCATCGCCATGGTGCTGGCCGTCCTCGAGCGCAAGGTCAAGCTGCCGCTGTCGGCGCTCGACGTCTACGCCTCGACGGTGGGCGGAGCCCGGGTCACAGACCCTTCGGCAGACCTCGCCGCGGCAGTGGCCATCGCATCAGCCGCCCTGGACAGGCACTACCCCAAACGGCTCCTGGCCCTGGGCGAGGTGGGCCTGGCCGGAGACCTCCGCAGGGTGCCGGGTGCCGAGCGTCGCCTGGCAGAGGCGGGCCGGCTCGGCTTCGAATTGGCCATCATCCCCACCGGCTCGCGCGACGTCACGGCCCGGGTCCCCAAGCTCGGGAACCTGCGCGTGGTCGAGGTTCCCACTCTGGCAGACGCCCTGGGGGTACTGGATCTCCGGCGGCCCTGACCTCGCCCGGCCCCGTTGGGCGATTTTGCCGCGGTGACAGGATGCGCACGCCGCCACCGCGCGGCGCGGCTTAGGATACGAGGGCGCAGACAGCAGACGGAGGGCAGCAACACGTGAAGACCACCACCTCCATCCCGGGGCTGTTGGTACTGCACCTGAACGTGCAGTACAACGACGACGGGTGGTTCAAGGAGAACTGGCACCGGGCGTCCTTCGGTGCGGCCGGGTTGCCGGATTTCGGGCCGGTGCAGCAGAACGTCACGCACACCGTGGACCGCGGCGTCACGCGCGGCTTCCACGCCGAGCCATGGGACAGGCTCATCACGCTCACCAGCGGACGCGCCATGGGCGCCTGGGTGGATCTCCGGCCCGGCGAGTCCTTCGGCCGCACCTTCTACTGTGACCTGGACACCTCGGTGGCCGTGTTCGTGCCGCGCGGGGTGGCCAACGCCCACCAGGTCCTGGAGGACGGCACCACGTTCTCCTACCTGTTGGAGCACCACTGGACCCCCGATGCGCGCAAGCAGTCCGCCACCGCGAACCTCTTCGACCCGGCGCTGAACATCCCGTGGCCGATCTCACGGGACCGCGCGCTCGTCGCCCAGCGCGACGCGTCGCTGCCGCTACTGCAGGACGCCCCGCCGATGCCCCCACGACGCACGCTGGTCGTCGGCACCGACACCTCGTTGGGCAGGGCCCTGGCCCGCCAACTCCCTCAAGCCGTGGGCCTGCCCTCCTCCGCCTTCGATGCTGGAGCTGCCCCCATCGACCTCTGGGCGTTCGACACCATCATCGGGGCAGCCGGCAGACTCCCCACCGGGCTCCCGGACCAGTTCGAGCGCGAAGAGACGTGGTCGTCCGCCGCCGTCCGGGCACACCGGCTCGCGGAGATCGCCCGCACGCACCGGCTGCGCTACGTACACCTCTCGGCCGACGGGGCACTGCAAGGCCCGGGTCCCGAGCACGGTGAAACCGACGCGCTGGACCTCGGTCATCCGCACGGGCAGGCGCTGGCGGCCGGCGAACTGATCGCCGCGACGGTCCCCCGCCACCTGATCATCCGGACCGGCTGGGTGATGGACCCGGATGAGGGGTTCCTCCGCGACATGACCGCCCGGGCCCGGCACCACCAGCCCGTCACCGTGCTGGGAGATTACTTCGGCCGGTTGACCTTCACGGACAGCCTCGCGGCGGGAATCATCCACCTCGTCCGGACGGGGGCCGCTCCCGGCGTCTACAACCTGACCGGTGACGGCCGGTCGGTGAGCTGGGCGCAGGCGGCGCAGCGGGTGTTCCAGATCGTCGGCGCAGATCCGGCTCTGGTGCACAGTTCGGCTGTTGCCGATGCCCCATCCCCCGCCCTGCTGCGGCTCGACAAGATCAAGGCCACCGGCTTCAGACCGGACAACGCGTGGCTGGGCCTCATCGACAAGGTGCCCGGGGCCAAGCCCGCACCGCTGCCGGCCACCCCGGCGGCCGGTACCGCAGCGACAAGAATGCCTGGCAGGCCCTACACGGTCATGTTCGTCTGCACGGCCAACATCTGCCGCTCGGCCTATGCAGATGTCGTCGCCCGGGCGCGCAGGGTGCCGGGTCTCCGCTTCCTCTCGGCAGGGATCCAGGCCCTCGTCGGTCACGAGATCGACCCACCCATGGCGGCACGTGTCGTGGACGGCGACTCCTCCACCCACCGGGCCCGGCAACTGACCCGGGCCATGCTCGAAGAGGCGGACCTGGTGGTCGCCATGGCCGCAGACCACCGCCGCTACATCCTCGACAGCTGGCCGGCGCTCGGCCGCAAGGTGTTCGTCATCGGGCACATCGCCCGCGAACTCGCGTCCCTGCCGGAGTCGGCCACGCTCGCGGGCGTCACGGAGCATCTCTGGAGGCACCGCACCTCGGACACCTCTGACGACGTGCCGGACCCGTACGGCCGCGGCGACGCAGCCGCCAGGTCGGCAGCCGACAGCATCGACGCCCACCTCGACATCATCCTCGGGGCTCTTACGGAGCTGGCCGGCCGTGACTGAGTGGCTCCGCATCGGCGAGGTGTCCCGCCTCACCGGCCTCACGCACCGCACGTTGCGGCACTACGACGAACTCGGCCTGCTGGTGCCAAGCGGCCGTTCGTACGCTGATTACCGGCTCTACTCGCCGGAAGACATGGAGCGGCTGCTGGCAGTCCAACACCTCAAGTCACTGGGCCTCAGCCTGGACGAGGTGCGGCAGGTGCTGGACGACCCGGGAACGGACGCGGCTGAACTGATCGGCCGGCACATCGTGGCCGTCGAGGCGCGCATCGGCGAGGAGCAGGAACGGCTGGCCCGGCTCCAACGGCTGCGGGCAGCCGCGCAGACCGGGTGGGACGACGTGCTCGACGTGCTGTCGCTGGGCGAACAACTCCAGCACGAGGACCCCAGTGTGCGGTTCCGGGCCGCGCTCACCGAGCAGGGGGCGGCCGCCGTCGAAGACCTCGTGGAGAGGCTGCGCTCAGATCCGGAGCCGGGCGTCCGGGAAGCGGCCACCTGGGCGTTGGTGCACCGCGGCGCCGTCGTGATGAACGCCATCGCGTCGCTCGGGGACGGCGACGAGCGGGCACGCCGGTCACTGGCACACGTCCTGGGCAAACTCCGCGACCCGATGGGGATCGCCACGCTGGGAGAGCTCGCGCACGACGACTCCGAGGAGGTCGCCGCCAAGGCTGCGTTCGGGCTGGGGCAGGTCGGTGGCGAGGCCGCAGCGAAGCTGTTGGTGCCGCTGCTCTGCGACGAGCGCGGCGCGGTGCGTGAGGAGGCGTCCCGGAGCCTCGGGCGCATCCCCGAAGCAGGCTGGTTGCTCAGGGACGCAGCCGCGGACGCGTCGGCCGTCGCGCGGTTGCACGCCATGGAGGCCCTCGCAGGTCACTCGGATCCGGCCGACGTGCCGGTGCTCATCGCCGCGCTGCACGACGCGGACCCCGAGGTGCGCCTGGCCGCCCTACTGGCGCTGGGCGAACGACCCGAACCGGAGGCGGCCGCCGCCATCCGCGCGGAGGCCTCGTCGACAGACGATCGCACCCGGTTGGTGGCGCGGCGGTTGCTCCGGTCGTCCTAGTCCGCTGTACCACGTCGCGTCCCCACTGACTGCGGATTGAGCGCCCCGGCTGGTAGCGTCGATCACCCGAAACAGGAGGACGGCAATGAACAGCGACCAGTACCCCAGCAGCGGCCAGCTCCCAGAGGACATCACTCCCCTCCCCGGCGTGAAGGCGCAGGACCCGGACACGGGAGCGGAGGATCCCCGCCGTTCGGACGAGGAGATCGCCGACGAACTCGAAGACGATCCTGGGATCGATTCCGACACCGGCACCATCTTTGACGGGGACGACGACGACCTTGACGGCGACATCGACGAGGACGGCACCGACGACCTCGGCGCGGTGCCGTTCACACCCGTCCAGCCCAAGCATTTCGGCGGCTGACCGGGGCCCGTTGGTTGGCCAACGGGCCCCGGCGAGCGGCGAGAGCTCAGGAGGGGTTGTGCACCCGCTCCTCGAGGAACCGACCCGCGACGGCCGCGAGCGAGCGGTCGTCACCCTCAGCCACGCGGGCCAAGGCTTCGTCAGAGGCGTAGCCCAGTTGCCCGAGCGCGGAGACGGCGGCGAGCCGCACATCGGCGTCCTCGTCGGCCGTGGCCTGCTCCAGCGCCTCAGCCGCACCGTCCGCCTCGGGTCCGCCGACGTAGCCGAGCGCCTCGGCGGCGTGCTCCCGAACGGCCGTCGACTCGTCGGTCAGCCGTGCCACCAGTGCGGCCACACCGCCCTGGCCGAGCTTGCGGAAGGCGTCACTCAGCGCGTCGCGTTGCCAGTCGTCGCCGTCGCCCAAGCGGGCGGCCAGGTCACCGGCGGCCAAATGGCCGCCCGTGTTGGCAGCGGCCCGGTACGCCTTGAGCGCGACGTCCTTGTGCGGGTCCGCCACCAGCCCACGGACGTGCTCGAAGTGCTCCGGGTTGCCCACCTTGCTCACCACGTGGGCCCCGGTGAAACGGACGTGCTCGGAGTCGCTCTGCAGCATGGCGAGGATCTCGTCGTTAGCCTCATCGGCGTGCTGCACCACGGCCCACGTGAGGTCCTCCCGCACGCGTCCGTCGGTCTCCGTCTTCAGGTGCGCCAGCAGCGCCGGGACGACGGCCGGGTCCTTGATGGACCCGAGAGCCAGCGCGGCCATGCGACGGTCGGTGCCAACGGGGGAATCGAGCTGGTTGATGAGGGTCTGGGCATTTCGTGTCATGCCTCAGAACGTAAAGCCTCACGTCGCGTGAAGGTCAACCGGCGAAACCGAGGTCGACTACGCTGTGGGCAGAACCAGGGACAGGGAGCAACGATGCCGGACATGGCCATGATCACCAGGTTGGGCACGCTGCTGGTGCGCCACATGGGCGCCTTCAGCACGCAGAGCTCAGAGATCCCGGGTGACTCGCCGGACGGCAACAAGACGGCAGAGGACGCGCGCAACTTCACGCGGTCACTCGAGGAGATGGGCCCCACCTTCATCAAGTTCGGGCAACTCCTCTCCACGCGGCGCGACCTGCTGCCCGCCGTCTACACCGACGAGCTCAGCCGGCTGCAGGACGACGTCGAAGTCGTGCCCGTCGAACAGATCCGCGCGCGCATCGAAGAGTCGCTGGGCGCCTCCCTGAACGCGATGTTCTCGGAGTTCGACGACGTGCCGATCGCCGCGGCCTCCCTCGCGCAGGTGCACCGCGCGGTGACGAAGTCCGGCCGCGACGTCGTCGTGAAGGTGTTGCGCCCCGGCGTGCGCGACCGGGTGCGCAACGACCTCGATTCGCTCGCAGGCCTGGCAGATTTCGCGGACCACAACACACCCGTCGGCCCCCGCCTCGGTGCCGCGCGGATGCTGGCGCAGTTCCGGCGCTCCATGGCCGACGAACTGGACTACCGCAAGGAGGCGGCGAACCTGCGCCTGTTCGCGGACCTCGCCGAGGACGAGCGCGACCTCGTGGTGCCCACCCCCATCGACGACTACTCCACAGACGAGGTGCTCACGCTCGAGTTGATGCCCGGGAAGAAGATCACCGACGTCGGCAAGATCGAACTGCTCGACGTCGACGGCCCGGCTCTGGCGGGTTCGCTGTTCCACTTCATGCTGAAGGCCATGCTGGTGGACGGCATCCTCCACGCGGACCCCCACCCCGGCAACCTGTTCCTCACGCCGGACCACCGCATCGCCATCCTCGACGTGGGCATGGTGGTGCGCCTGCCCGCGCGGGTCCGGGCGTCGCTGGTGAAGCTGCTCGTGGCCATCGGCGACGCCGACGGCGAGGCCGCGGCCATGGTGCTGGCCGGGATGGGCCACCCGCTGGAGGACTACGACGCGGCGGCCTTCCGTGACTCCGTCACCCACCTCGTGTCCACCACGCTCGCCATGGGTCCGGATCTCCAGGCGGGCACCGTGCTGATGGAACTGGCCCGGCTCTCCGGGGAACACGGCCTCCGTCCTCCTGCCGAGATGACGATGGTGGCCAAATCGCTGCTGAACCTGGATCAGGCGACGCAGCACCTGGATCCCGGCTTCACGCCCATCGAGGCCATCCGGGCCAACGTCTCCACCATCCTCCGCGCCGGCTTCAGCCCGAGCGCCGGCCAGACGCTGCTGAGCGGGCTGGAGGGCAAGGAGTTCATCGAACGGCTCCCCCGCCGCGCGAACCGCATCCTCGACTCCCTCGCCGAGGGCGAGTTGAGCTTCAACATCAACGCCGTCGACGAGGATCGGCTCCACATGGTGCTGCACCAGGTGGCGAACCGGCTGTCGGTCGCGCTGATCCTGGCCGCGATCACGGTGGCGGCCGCCCTGCTGATGGTCGCCGACGTCGGGCCCCCCCTACTGGGCTACCCCGCGCTGGGCGCGATCTTCTTCCTCATCGCCGCCATCGGGGGCCTCGTCATGGTGGTCGGGATCCTCTTCGAGGACCGGCCCCCGGTCCGACGCGTCAAGCGCCGTGACAGGCGCCGCAAGCTGTACGACGACGCCCCGTAGACTGACCCCGACGTAAGGAGTCCAGGTGCCAAGGTCCGCCATCCGCCGCTATCTGCGGTTGCTCGCGCCGGGCACCCAGCTGCGCGGGGGCCTGGATCGCATCCTGCTCGGCCGCACCGGCGCCCTCATCGTGCTCGGCAACAACACGAGGGTCCAGCAGGTGTGCTCGGGCGGCTTCCAACTCGGCGTCGACTGCACCGAGCAGAATCTCCGCGAACTCGCGAAGCTCGACGGGGCGATCATCCTCTCCAACGACCTCAGCCGCATCGTGGCCGCCGGCGTGCACCTCGTGCCGGAGGGCGATCTTCCCACGGCCGAGACGGGCACCAGGCACCGGTCGGCGGACCGCACGGCCCAGTCTGCCGGCGTGCCGGTGGTCACCGTATCGGCCTCTATGAGCACCGTCTCCCTCTTCCTGGGGGGCCGGCGCCATCCCGTCGAGACCGTGCCCCAGGTGATCAGCCGGGCGAACCAGACGCTGGCCACTCTGTCGCGCGTCGTCACGCGGCTCACAGACCAGATGGAGCAGTTCACGCTGCTCGAGATCGGCGAGCAGGTCACCCTGCGCGACCTCACCCACGTCGCGCACCGCCTGGAACTCACCCGCAGGTTGTCCACGGAGATGCAGTTCCATGTGGACATCCTCGGGGTCGAGGGGAGGATGGTCGCGCTGCAGCACACGGAACTGGCCAGCCACTTCGAGGGGGTCGCGGATCTGCTGACGGAGGACTACGCGCACAACCTGTCGGACCCCTCGGAATTCGACCTGCTGGCCCTGCACAACTTCTCTCCCGAGGAACTCTTCAGCGGCGGCCTGGTGGCGGAGCGGCTGGGGTTCGGGGCGAACGCCAACCTGGAACAGAGCCTGGAGACGCGCGGCGTGCGACTCCTCTCCCGGGTGGGCCGGTTACCGGCGCCGATGGTGTCGAAGCTGGTGGGCAGGTACACCCTGCAGGAGATGTTCGGCGCCTCCGTGTCGCAGTTGATGGAGATCGACGGGATCGGCCCGCGCCGTGCGCGCCAGATCCGCGACGCCCTGCTGCGGATCACGGAATCCAGCGGTTCCTGACAGACGCCCGTCAGCCGCGAACCCCCTGGAGAGCACTTCCCGGACTGCGCTAAGGTGGACGCCGAACACAGGGGAGCGCCACCGGGGCGCTGAGAGTGCGGGAGGCCGCAGACCCTCAAACCTGATCCGGTTAGCACCGGCGTAGGGAGTTGGGAATTCTCCTCGGCATCCGCCGAGCCCTCCTCTTGAAGGAGCGGACATGAAGTTCTTCGTACACTCTGCCATCGCGGCCGCCGCCGTGCTGGCGCTGGCGGCCTGCGGCGGAGCGGCCACCCCGGGGGGCACGGAAGGCCCCGCGCGCGAGACGTCCGAGGCGCTCACCTCGTCGTCGACCTTGACGGTGGTGACCCACGATTCGTTCAGCCTGCCGGACGACCTCAAGGCCCGGTTCGCCGAGGAATCCGGCCTGGACGTGACCTACGTCCAGCCCGGCGACAGCGGCACCCTGGTCAACCAGCTCATCCTCACGAAGGACTCGCCGCTCGGCGACGTGGTGTTCGGCATCGACAACACCTACGCCTCGCGCGCCGCGGAGGAGGGTGTCCTCTCCGGTTACGAGTCAGAGGCCCTCCCGGAGGAGGCCAGGGCCATGGCCACCGAGGGCCTCACGCCCATCGACTTCGGCGACGTGTGCATCAACGCCGACAAGCGCTGGTTCGCCGAGCACGACCTGACCATCCCGGCCACCCTCGACGACCTCCTCAAACCCGAATACAAGGACCTCCTCGTCGTGACCCACCCGGCGTCCTCCTCGCCGGGCCTGGCCTTCCTGCTCGCCACCATCGGCGAGAAGGGCGACGGCTGGCTCGACTACTGGTCCGCCCTGGCGGACAACGGCCTGAAGGTCGCCTCGGGTTGGACCGAGGCCTACTACACGGACTTCTCGGGCGCCGACGGCGCAGGGCCCCGCCCGCTGGTGCTGAGCTACGCCACCTCCCCCGCGTACACAGTGGACGGGGACGAATCCACCACCGAAGCGCTGCTGGACACGTGCTTCCGCCAGGTCGAGTACGCCGGCGTCCTCGCGGGCGCCCAGAACGAGGAAGGCGCCCGCGCCTTCGTCGACTTCCTGCTCAGCCCCGAGGTGCAGAGCGTGTTCCCCACCGAGATGTACATGTACCCCGCGGTGACCGACACCGAACTGCCCGAGGAGTGGGCCCGCTTCGCGCCGCTGGCACCGTCGCCGGTGGAGGTCTCCCCCGAAGAGATCGACGCGAACCGCGACCAGTGGATCCGTGACTGGACCGAGGCCATGGGGTGAGATCGACCCTGGGTTGGCGGCTGGGATGGGCGCTGACGGCGCTCGTTCCGGCCGCCTTCCTGACGCTCTTCTTCGCGTGGCCCGCCGCCGCGCTCGTGCTGCGGGGCTTCCACGACGACACCTCATGGACGCTCGAGGGTTTCAGCTCAGTCTTCGGCTCCCGCCGCACCTGGGGGGCCATCTGGTTCACCCTCGGCACGGCCACCGCCTCCACGCTGCTGTGTCTGGTGCTCGGGTTGCCGGGCGCCTACCTCCTCTACCGCTGCCGGTTCCGCGGCCGCGACACCTTGCGCGCCCTCATCACCATCCCCTTCGTGCTGCCCACGGTGGTGGTGGGCGTCGCATTCGGCTCATTGCTGCGCCCCGACGGGCTGCTCGGCTGGCTCGGCCTGGCCGGCACCCCGGCCGCCATCCTCGCCGCGATGGTGTTCTTCAACTACTCC
Source organism: Tessaracoccus sp. MC1865 (assembly GCF_017815535.1). Lineage (NCBI taxonomy): Bacteria > Bacillati > Actinomycetota > Actinomycetes > Propionibacteriales > Propionibacteriaceae > Tessaracoccus > Tessaracoccus sp. MC1865. The sequence goes on from NZ_CP072596.1 coordinate 2,448,937, forward strand.
GTGATCGTGCGCACGGTGGGCACCCTCTGGGCGCGCCTCGACCCGCGCCTGGCCCAGGCCGCCGGCACGCTGGGCGCCTCTCCCCTCCGCACACTGCGCACCGTGACGCTGCCGGCGCTGACGCCGGCGATCGTCTCCGGCGCATCCCTGGTGTTCCTGTTCAGCGCCTCCAGCTACGGCATTGTGATGGTGCTGGGCCAGACCCGCTACCGCACCATCGAGACCGAGATCTGGTTCCTCACCACGCAACTCCTCGACCTGCCGTCGGCCGCCGCCCTGTCGATCACCCAGCTCGTCATCGTGTCCGCCGCTCTCTGGCTGAGCGGCCGCGCCCAGGCCCGCATGACCCGCGCCCTGAGGCTGCAACCCGACGTCGACTCGGAGCGCGGCCTCTCCCTGCGCCGCGACGGTCCGGCGCTCGGCCTGACGCTGGCCGTGGCCGTGGCGCTGCTCGGCCTCCCCCTCGCCAACCTCGCGTGGCGCTCACTGCACCGCGACGGTGGGTTCACCGTCGTCAACTACCTGCAACTCGCCGCCGAGGGCGGCGCCGGAGTGAGCGTGTGGGCAGCACTCCGCACCTCACTGGTCACAGCCATCGCAGCGACGGCCATCGCCGTGACCCTCGGGCTGCTCGTGGCGCTCGTCGCCTCCAGGCGACCCCGACGCGCGGCGGGCAGATCCGCACTGGCCGTGGTGGAGTCGCTGTTCCTGCTGCCGCTGGGCGTGTCCGCCGTCACCGTGGGCTTCGGCTATCTGATCACGCTGAACCGGCCGCCGCTGGACCTCCGCTCCAGCATCGTGCTCATCCCCGTGGCCCAGGCCGTCGTCGCCCTGCCGCTCGTGGTCCGCACACTGCTGCCCACCCTGCGCGCCATCGACCCCCGCCAACTCGAGGCCGCGGCCACGCTGGGCTCCACGCCCTGGCAGGTGGTGCGCCGCATCGAGCTGCCCCATCTCGGCCGGGCGGTGGGCCTGGCGGTGGGGTTCGCCTTCGCCACCTCGCTGGGTGAGTTCGGTGCCACGAGTTTCCTGGCCCGGCCGGACAACCCGACGCTGCCTGTGTTGATCTTCCGGCTGTTCGGCCGCCCGGGCGCAGAGAACTACGGCGTGGCGCTGGCCGCCTCCGTGGTGCTGGCAGGATTGGCAGGGATCACGATGGCCGCCGCCGAACGCCTGCGGCCGAAGGAGGTGGCCGCGTGGTGACCGGTCTGGAAGTACGCGATGTGTCGGTCCGTTACGGCCGCACGGTCGCCGTCGACGACGTGTCGCTCCGGGTGGAGCCGGGCACGATCGTGGCGCTGCTGGGCGCGTCCGGATCCGGCAAGTCGACGCTGCTGCGGGCCATCGCCGGCCTGCAACCCCTCTCGTCGGGGGCCATCCTCTGGGACGGCGAGGACCTCGCCCCCGTGAAGGTGCACAAGCGCAACTTCGGCCTGGTGTTCCAGGACGGCCAACTGTTCCCGACGATGAACGTGGCCCGCAACATCGCCTACGGCCTGGGCAGACTCCCCAAGCCGGAGCAGTACGAGCGCGTGGAGGAGATGCTCGAACTCGTCGGCCTGGCAGGCTACGGCAGCCGCCGGACCACCGAACTGTCCGGAGGCCAGGCCCAGCGGGTGGCGCTGGCCCGCTCGTTGGCCCCGTCGCCACGGGCCCTACTCCTCGACGAGCCCCTCTCCGCGCTCGACACCGGTCTGCGCCGCCGGCTGGCCGACGACCTCGCCAGGATCCTGCGCGAGACCCACACCACCGCCGTCTACGTCACCCACGACCACCAGGAGGCGTACACCATCGCGGACTTCGTGGCCGTGCTCGACGAGGGGCGGCTGCTCCAGCTGGCCTCCCCCGAGATCCTGCGGGAGCGGCCGCACAGCAGGCAGGTCGCCGCCTTCCTGGGCTACCGCGCGTTCGTCGTCGAGGCCGAGGCGCGCCGCCTGGGCTGGACGGGCAGCCTGGCCACGGGCGAGCTGCTGGGCATCGGCCCCGCCTCGCTCCAGTTGGATCCGCACGGTCTCGAGCTGGCGGTCGTCGACCAGACGCTCACCATCGACGACGTCGAGGTGAAGGTGCTGTTGCCCGACGGCCAGACCGCGACGGTGGCCTCGCCGTCGAAACTCGACACGCTCTCAGTTCGGGTGACCCTGGTCGGGGGCGCCATCGTTCCGGCGTGACACAATGTCGCCATGCCGAAGATCGCCGCTGCCTCCGTCGCGGAGCACCGCGCGCAGGTTGAGGTCAAACTCCTCGACGCAGCCGAGGCGCTGCTCCGCGCCGGGCTACCCCTCACCGCTGGGAAGGTGACGCAGGACGCGGGCATCGCGCGCAACAGCATCTACCGCTACGTGGACAGCATCGACGACCTGCGCGGCATGGTCGTGGCCCGCTACCTCCCCCTGTGGTCCAAGACGGTCGGTGATGCCGTCGCCGAAGTGACGGACCCCGGGGACCAGGTTGTCGCCTGGGTGCGGGCCAACCTCGAGGAGGCCGCCAGCAGCGGTCACGGGTGGCTCATGCAGATGGCCCAGCAGCCGGGCGCCTCCAAGGTCACCTCCGCCATCGCGGACCAGGCCCACACCGTGCTGCGCGCCTCGCTCATCAGCGCCTGGCGCGCGCTGCTGAAAGACCCTGACCTGGTCCGGCTCAACGTCGCGCTGACCCGAGGCATCCTCCAGGCGGCGTTCGTGCAGATTGATCAGGGATTTCCGCCTGAGAAGCTGATTCCCTCCGTGGTGGACGCCGCTCGGGCGATGGTGGACGCCGCAACCGGCACCGCCGCACGCGTAAATTAGTTTCGGGCCCCTGCCCCCGCAGCGGTACCCGGGGATAAGATTGGCCCGAACGGTGCCGGATGGGCGCGGAAGGTGCGGGGGCATGTCACCACAGATGGCAGATCGGCTGGTCGCCGTCCTCGCGCGGCTGTCGCCGGGGGTGGTGTGCGTCAGCGGAGGCGCAGCAGCTGACCGTTCCACCCTCATCCTGGGGGCCCTGCAGCGGTTGACCAGCCAGTACCGCGAGCCCTCCCACGTCGACCTGACCACGCTCGACGCCGATCAGGCACTGGCTCGGGTCCTCACCGCGATGCGCAGGCTCCCGGCCCGCCGAACCTCGGCACCAGGGCGGTCCTCCATGTGGGAGCCGGAACTCCTCGTCGCACACCACGCCGAGAACCTCGCGGGCCGCGAGGCCCAGACCGCGGCCGCCGCGGAACGCGAAGGCGTGACCGTGCTCGCTGTGTCCCAGCACCGCCTCGGCGGCGCCCTTCTCGCGTCCCTCTCCCTCGGCCCCGTGGACCACCGACAACCGCCCCGGGCGTCGTCGGAGGACGGCGCGCCGGTGGGCCCCGAGCAGTACGCAGCCATCGCCCGGCAGGCGGCCCTCCACCGTTCAGGCGGCGACGACCTGTCGGCCATCGCTCTGCTGGCCTCCACCTACGATGCCGCCAGGGGGGCCGTCCACGAGCTGGAGGCGGTCAACCCGCCGATGGCGGCGCGGCTCGCCGTCGACCTCCTGCCGGAGGCGGACCGCCGGGGCGACGAGGACATCATCGGCGACGTCCTGTACCGCCTCCTGAAGAGGGCCGACACTCCCCTGGAGGTGAAGCTCGACGGTTTTACGTGGCTGGCCCTCATCGAGTCGTTCACCTCCGACGCGGTCCAACGGGTGCCACGCATCCAGAAGAACCTCAACACGGGAGTGGCGATAGCGGAGGCCCTGGGGCGTCCTGAGGACCTGCTGTTCCCGCGCCTGGCCGAAGTCCTGACCCTGGGGGTGCTGCGCGACTACGACCGCGCCGGCAAGGCCGCCGCTGACGGTCTCGAGATCGCGACGCGCCTCGGACTGGACGGCTGGCGGGCCCGCTTCGAGTTCGGTGTCGCCACCATCCGCCACGTGCTCGGCGACCACAAGGGTGCCACCGACATCGCCATGTCCGCCTGGCAGCGGGCCGAACAGGCCGGGGACCAGAAGGCGATGATCTACAGCGCCCTGCTGCTCGGGCGGCTGCCCTCGACCACACCTGATTCTCCCGGCGGCCTGCCGGCGCTGCGACGGGCCCTGGCGCTCGCCCGCGACCTGGGAGACCGGCGCCTGGAGTCCTTCACTCTGGTCCTCCTGGCGGTTCAGGCGCTCTCTACGGCAGACCCGGCCAGCTCCGCGCCCTGGCTCATCGCGCGCTACCGGCTCGTCGCCCGTAACCGCAACGGCAACGCCCTGGTACCCCACGTGCTGCTGACGCTGCGGCTGGCCGCCCGGATGGGGCACCCCAGGGTTGCGGCCCGGTTGCACGGCTCGCTGCTCCAGTGGAACGAACTCATCCTCGGCGCGCTCCCCTCGGTGCTGCAGACCCAGTACTACGAGGCCGTGGCGATGGCCAGTGCCTCGTTGGGCGAGAACGAGTTCGACCGATGCGCCGAGGAGGGCACGTACCTCTCACTGGAGAGCGCCGCGGCGGAGGCGGTCGATTACGTGCTGCGGATCGCGAACCCCGGTGCCGCGGAGGCACCCGCCTTCTCACCGCCGAGCGAGCTGACCGCCCGCGAGCGCGACGTGCTACGCCTCCTGGTGAGCGGTCACCGCAACAAGGAGATCGCCGAGCGGCTGGTCCTCTCGCCGAAGACCGTGATGCACCACACCAGTGCCATCTACCGCAAGCTCGGGGTACGCGGGCGGGCCGAGGCCGCCGTCGCCGCCGTGCGGGTGGGCATCATCCCGCCCCCGTGAGGCGGGCCGGAACGCAGCGTGGGGTGGGCCCTTTCGGACCCACCCCACGTCGTCTGTGCGGACGCTTACTCCGCGGTCTTCGCCGGTTCCAGTTCCTCGACGGCGGACTTGGCGACGCCGGTGAACGAGAACGGCAGTTCCGATCCCTCTTCCGCGACATCCACCAGGACGATCTGACCGGCGGTCAGGTCACCGAAGAGAATCTTCTCGGCGAGGATGTCCTCCATGTCGCGCTGCAGGGCACGACGCAGCGGGCGGGCACCCAGCACGGGGTCGAAGCCCCGCTTGGCGATCAGCGTCTTGGCCGCGGACGTGAGCTCGATGCCCATGTCCTTGTCCTTCAGGCGGCCCTCGATCTGGGCGACCATCAGGTCGACGATCCGCTCGATGTCCTCCTGCGGAAGCTGGTGGAACACGACGATCTCGTCCACGCGGTTGAGGAACTCGGGGCGGAAGTGCTGCTTGAGCTCGTCCGACACCTTGTTCTTCATCTTCTCGTAGCTCGAGCCATGGTCGTCGGCCCGGGAGAATCCCAGGTTGACCGACTTCGAGATGTCGCGCGAACCGAGGTTCGTCGTCATCACGATGACCGTGTTCTTGAAGTCCACGACCCTGCCCTGCGCGTCCGTGAGGCGACCCTCGTCGAGGATCTGCAGGAGCGAGTTGAAGATGTCCGGGTGGGCCTTCTCGATCTCGTCGAACAGCACGACGGAGAACGGCTTGCGGCGCACCTTCTCCGTGAGCTGGCCGCCCTCCTCGTAGCCGACGTAGCCGGGGGGCGAGCCGAACATCCGGGAGGCGGTGTGCTTCTCGGAGTATTCAGACATGTCGAGCGTGATGAGCGCGTCCTCGTCGCCGAACAGGAACTCCGTGAGCGCCTTGGTCAGCTCGGTCTTGCCGACGCCCGAGGGGCCGGCGAAGATGAACGAGCCGCTGGGACGCTTCGGGTCCTTGAGGCCTGCGCGGGTGCGTCGGATGGAGCGCGACAGTGCGTGCACCGCGTCGCTCTGGCCGATGATCCGCTTGCCGATCTCGTCCTCCATGCGAAGCAGCCGCTGGGACTCCTCCTCCGTCAGCTTGAACACCGGGATGCCGGTGGAGCCGGAGAGCACCACCGCGATCTCCTCCTCACCGACGACGGCGGGGATGTCCGAATCGCCCTGCTTCCAGGCCTCCTCCTTCTCCGCACGCTGCGCCCGGAGCTTCTGCTCCTCGTCGCGGAGACGGGCTGCCTTCTCGAAGTCCTGCGCGTCGATCGCGGAGTCCTTCTCCCTCTTGTTGGCAGCTATCATCTCGTCGAACTCACGCAGGTCCGGTGGGGCGGTCATCCGCTGGATGCGCAGGCGCGCGCCGGCCTCGTCGATCAGGTCGATGGCCTTGTCCGGCAGGAACCTGTCCTGGATGTAGCGGTCCGCCATGGTGGCCGCGGCCGCCAGGGCCTCGTCGGTGATCGTGATGCGGTGGTGGGCCTCGTAGCGGTCGCGCAGACCCTTGAGGATGTCGATGGTCAGCGCGACGGAGGGCTCGGCAACCTGGATGGGCTGGAACCGGCGCTCCAGCGCGGCGTCCTTCTCGATGTGCTTGCGGTACTCGTCGAGTGTGGTGGCACCGATGGTCTGCAGCTCACCGCGCGCCAGCATGGGCTTCAGGATCGACGCTGCGTCGATGGCACCCTCGGCCGCGCCGGCGCCGACGAGCGTGTGGATCTCGTCGATGAACAGCATGATGTCGCCGCGGGTCTTGATCTCCTTGAGCACCTTCTTCAGGCGTTCCTCGAAGTCACCGCGGTAGCGGGAGCCGGCGACCAGCGCACCCAGATCCAGCGTGTAGATCTGCTTGTCGCGCAGCGTCTCGGGCACGTCACCACGGACGATTGCCTGGGCCAGGCCCTCGACGACGGCAGTCTTGCCGACGCCGGGCTCACCGATCAGCACCGGGTTGTTCTTGGTGCGGCGGCTGAGCACCGTCATGACGCGCTCGATCTCGTGCACGCGGCCGATCACCGGGTCCAGCTGGTTCTCGCGCGCAGCCTGCGTGAGGTTGCGGCCGAACTGGTCCAGCACCTGCGAGCTGGACTTCTCCGCGCCGGTCTCGGGCGCACCGGACATGGAGGACTCGCGTCCCTGGTAGCCGGTGATGAGCTGCAGCACGGTGTTGCGCACGCGGCTGAGATCAGCACCGAGCTTGATCAGCACCTGGGCGGCCACACCTTCGCCTTCGCGGATGAGGCCGAGCAGGATGTGCTCGGTACCGATGTAGTTGTGGTTCATCTGCAGAGCCTCGCGAAGCGAGAGCTCGAGCACCTTCTTGGCGCGCGGCGTGAACGGGATGTGCCCCGTCGGCACCTGCTGACCCTGGCCGATGATCTCCTCGACCTGGTCACGCACGGCCTCGAGGGCGATGCCCAGCGATTCCAGAGCCTTGGCAGCCACGCCCTCGCCCTCGTGGATGAGGCCGAGCAGAATGTGCTCCGTGCCGATGAAGTTGTGGTTGAGCAGCTTAGCCTCGTCCTGCGCCAGCACTATCACGCGGCGGGCTCGGTCCGTGAACCGTTCGAACATAAGAACTTCTTCCCTTCCCGTTGCCGCGCGACGCGCACGGAGGCAACTTGAGTCTCAAGCTTACTAACGCTTGGAGAGGAACAAAGGTCCTACGCTTCTCCCGCGGCGAACAGAGCCGCGGATGGACCAGGGTGCCCGGCGGTGGTACACCGCCGGGAGATCAGTTGGCGGCTTCGTACGCGGCGACGATGTCGGCTGCGATCCGGCCACGGTCGGAGACCTTGTACCCGTTGGCGCGAGCCCAGTCGCGCACGTCCGAGTTGGTCACCTTCTTGGCACCACCGCGACCGGAGGAGGCACGCCGACGGCCGACCTTGTCCGCCTTGGCGATGTAGGGGGCGAGCAGTTCCCGCAGCGCCTCTTCGTTTTCAGGCGTGAGATCGATCGTGTAAGCGTCTCCACCGATGGAGAATTCCACCGGCTTAGCCCCCTCGGCGCCGTCGAAGTCGTCGATGTGAACCACGCGGACCAGTCGGGCCATTGAAATCTCCTTATTAGATGTATCCGGTGAAAGCTAGGATAGCCAGCAGATTAGCGCTTCGGTCGGGTCTATGAATAGAGGGTGCCACCGTGAATTCCACGAGATACAGCGTTGGCGGGCTCGCATTCCCTGACCACCAACCGATCACCCTGGGTCCACGCCACCCCACGAGTGCCGGCCTGATCACGCTCGCCGTGGATACGGAGGCCGATCGTATCGTCGCCGCAGATGTGACCAGCGGTTACGGCCACCGGGGCGCGGAGAAGCTCTTCGAGGTACGGGATTACCGGGCCATGATCATGCTCGGGGACAGGCACGATTGGCTCGCGGCATTCAGCGGTGAATTGTCGCTGACCCTCACGCTGGAGAATGCGATGCGCCTCAGCGCGCCGCCGCGGGCAATCATTCTCCGCACCCTCCTCGCGGAATTGGCCCGCATTCACTCCCACCTTTCATTTCTCAGCTATTTGTCATCCGGCACGGAGCCGAATGAGCGTCTGTGGCGGGTGGTCGAGGAGATCCGCAGCCGCTTCCTCGCCTGGACCGGCAACCGGGTCCACCCCATGCTGAACCGGGTGGGCGGCCTCGCCACAGATGCCCCCGACGGATGGCTCGCCACCCTGGACGAACTGTTGGACGACGTGGCGCGGCTCTCTGCAGACCTCCGCGCGATCCTCGACCGGACCAGCCGGTTCTCCGGCCTGGGCATTCTCGACCAGTCCGCGTGCCTCGGATTCGGGTTGACCGGCCCGGTGGCACGGGCCGCCGGATTCGACCCGGATCGGCGAGCCGACGGCTACCTCGCTTACGGGAGCGTCTTCCGCCCCGTCCACACCCGCACCGCCGGCGACGCCGAGGCCCGCCTCGGGGTGCTGATCGACGAGGTGGGGACCTCCGTCGACATGATCCGCGTGGCCCTCGCCCTGGCCGCCCAGACGCCTGGAGAGGTCAACATCAAACTCTCTCGTCGCCTCCGGGTGCCGGAGGGTCAGCACAGCACTGACATCGAGGCACCGTGGGGAATCGCCTCGTGCCTGATGAACTCGCGGGGCGGGCAGACGCCCTGGCGGGTGGCGCTGCGCACACCGTCGTTCGCCAACGTCTCGGCGCTGGGAAAGGCCCTCGAGGGCGCCACCACAGCACAGATCCCCGACGTCATAGCCTCATTGGGCTACTCCATCGGGGATCTGGACAAGTAGGGCGGGGCTGCGCCTCTCAGGCGTGCCTGCGCAGGTCCGGCAGTACGTCGAGGTTGAGCTTGGCGATGTCCACCATGGTGGGGTGCTCGTCCTCGCCCCAGATGTCGTCGATGCTGGGGTGCAGCGCGCGGCTGGGGAGTTCGACGATGTTGGCGGTGTTCTCGGCCTGACGCTCGGCGCGCTCCGCCTCCAGATCCGCGATGCGCTTCTCCAGGGCGACGATGCGGGCCTGCCGCTCCGCCACCTCGGCACGCAGCCAGACGCTGTTGCCGCGCATGGAGCTGAGCTCCGACTTGGCGGCTCCCAGCTGGCCACGCAGCTTCGCGATGACCGCCTTGAGGTTGTCTGCACGGGCGTTGTACCGCTCGATCATCGCGACGGATTCGGCGTGGTGCCGGTCCGCCTGTTGCGAGCGCAGATCCACCTCATGCTTGAGTTCCTCTGAGTGCAGCACCCGCTCGAAGCTGAGCTGACGCCACACCACGTAGACCGCAGCGACCGCCATGAGGACAGCGACGATGACCCCCGCACGCACGAGCCAGACGTTGCCCGCCATCGAGGCGAGCGAGACAGCGGTGCCGACGGCGAGAATTGTGAGTGCAATAGTGCGCTCTGAGGACTTGTGAGCTGCGCGACGACCAACCATGGCGCCCATTGTAGGTACGCTCGAACAAACACCCGTGTATTGAAACGGGCATGTTGCGGTGTTCCCAGTGCGTCGCGCCGCGGGCTGCTATTTCAGGCCGGCGAGGGCGAGGAGCCGTCGGGCTTGTCCTCGTCATCGTCGTCGTCGTGGATGACGCACGCCCGCTCCAACAGCGCGCCGGCGCCGGCCAGGAGGAGGGCGGCGGCGATGGTGGCGCTGCCCTGGATCACGCGGGCCGACGGCAATGCCGCGTCCAGCTGGGAGAGGTAGCGCATCACGTAGACGATGTGCCCACCGGCGAACAACGCACCGGTCATGATCATCGACTTGCCGACGGCGAGGGCGGCCAGGCCCTCCTGCGGCGCGAGGCGCTTCTCCTCGATCCGCTTGGGCAGGGCCCCGCTGTAGATGGCCACGGCCAGGGCCAGGCCGACCAGCATGATGGGCACGGACCAGGGCACCACAGGTGGGAAATGGCCGGCGGCCTCGAACCCGAGGATGACCAGGGCGAAGATCACCGCCCCGGACAGGACAGACACGACGGCCTGGCGAGGTGTGGTCAACCCCAGCTTCGGCCTGGGTTCCCTGCTGCTCAAAAGCCAGTGTTGGCTTGGATCGTGATGTCGCGGCGTGGCGTGAGCACGCTGACATCGATGTCGTCCAGCAGCTCAGCGATGGGGCCGTGACCTGCGATCTCGCCGTTCGGGTCCACGTCGTGCCACGGAACGAGGACGAAGGCGCGCTCGTGGGCGCGGGGGTGGGGCAGCTCGATGTCTCCCTCGGAGATGCGCTTGCCCACCATGATGATGTCGATGTCGAGCGTGCGGGGGCCGTTGCGGACCTCGCGGCTGCGGCCGAAGTTCTCCTCGATCGCCAGGCAGCGGTCCAGGATGGTGAGCGGCTCGAGGGTGGACTCGGCCACCACCACCATGTTGAGGAAATCGCTCTGGTCCGGGCCTTCCCCCACCAGTTCGCTCTGGTAGACGGGTGACACATCGACGAGGATCAGGTCAGGCGTCTCCGCGAGGAAATCAACTGCTTCCTGGAGGATTGCGGCCGAGTCACCGAGGTTCGAACCCAGGCTGAGCACCACCTTGGAGATGGGGCGCAGGTTGCCGAGGGTGTCGACATCGATTTCGAAGGGGCCGTTAGACATGTCTGCTCCTGCTGATCGTGACGGATACGTCCGTGAAGGTCTGGTTGATGGGGGCCTTGGGCTTGTGCACCGTAACCGTGACCCGGTCCACTCTCCCATGGCTGAGGCACCTGTCCGCAATCTCGCCTGCGACGGTCTCAATGAGATTTCGCGGTTCGCCGGTGACGACGGCTTCGATATCTGCGGCGATCTCGGCGTAGTTCACGGTGTTGGCCAGTTGGTCGCTGACGGTGTCAACGGTCAACTCCAGTTCGACGTCGACGACGAAGGGTTGACCCTCGCGGCGTTCCTGCGGGAAGACACCGTGAAAGCCGGTGGCCGTGAGCCCGGTGAGCGTGATTCGGTCGATGACGGGGTCCCCCTTAGCTTCCACTGGCACCTTACCGGACCTCTTTCCCGAGGGGAGCTTCGCGGTCCAGTCGACGGGCGACGGCGATGGCGTCGGCCTGCCCACCGACGTCATGGGTGCGCACCGCCCACACCCCGTGGAGCGCGGACCAGAACGACACGGCCGCCGTCGCGCCGTCGCGGCCCAACGGTTCGCGGCCGCCGAGCAGTTCACCGAGGAAGGCTTTGCGGGAGGCGCCTACCAGCACCCGGTGCCCCAGTCCCTGGAACCGGTCGAGGTGGCGCAGCAGCGTCCAGTTGTGGTCCCACGTCTTCGAGAATCCCAGGCCAGGATCCAGGATGATCCGGCCTTCGGGGATGCCCGCCTCGAGGGCCTTGTCGCGCTGCCCGAGCAGTTCGCCCAGCACATCGGCGACCACGTCGCCGTACTGCGCGGTGGACTGGAACCGGGCGGAATGGTCGCGCCAGTGCATGAGCACGAAATCCGCCGACGACTGGGCCACCACCCCGAGCATGTCCGGGTCCGCCAAGCCACCGGAGACGTCGTTGATGATGCGGGCACCGGCGTCGATGGCGGCCGAGGCCACCTTGGCGCGCATGGTGTCGACGGAGACGGTGATGCCGTCCGCTGCGAGCGCGGCCACGATCGGCACCACCCTGCCCAGTTCTTCCCGCAGACCCACCCGGGCCGAGCCCGGGCGCGTGGACTCGCCGCCGACGTCGATCATGGACGCCCCGGCGGCCAGCATGGCCCGGGCGTGGGTGATGGCGACATCCGCGTCCAGGTAGGCGCCGCCGTCGGAGAACGAATCGGGCGTCACGTTGAGGATGCCCATCACGAGTGTCATCAGGTCACCGCCCGATGATCAGGCTCATGGCCTCCGCCCTGGTGGCAGGGTCGCGCAACAGGCCGCGCACCGCCGAAGTCACCGTGCGCGAGCCCGGCTTGCGCACGCCCCGCATGGTCATACAGGTGTGCTCGGCCTCGATCACGACGATGACGCCCCGCACACCGAGGTGCTCGACGAGGGCCTCGGCGATCTGCGACGTGAGGCGTTCCTGCACCTGGAGGCGACGGCCGTACATCTCGACGAGGCGGGCGATCTTGGACAGGCCCGTCACCCGGCCGTCGGTCGACGGGATGTAGCCCACGTGCGCCACGCCGGTGAACGGCAGGAGGTGGTGTTCACAGAGGCTCACGAGCTCGATGTCCTTCACCAGGATCATCTCGTCGTGGGAGATGTCGAACGTGGTGCCGAGGATCTCGGTCACGTCAGCGCGGTATCCGGCGCTCAGCTCCCCCCAGGCGCGGGCGACCCGGTCAGGGGTCTCCAGCAGCCCCTCCCTGTCGGGATCCTCGCCGAGGGCGATGAGCAGTTCCCGGATGGCGGCCGCGGCGCGCGGCTGGTCCACGGCCATCAGTGGCTCGGGGGTGCGGTGGGGGGCCCCCACGGGGAGGGACCTGTCTCGGGCAGCGGCAGCTTCGTGGGCTGTTCGGGGAGCGGTTCCGGTGCGGGGGGCACCTCGACCGGGGGTTCGGTGGACGGGACGCGGAGATCGGAGCCAGTCCAGGCGGGACGCTTGTCGCGCCTGGCGAGGCCCTTGAACACCTCGTCGACCTCCTTGCGGTTCAGCGTCTCCTTGGCGAACAGTTGACGCACGAGTTCGTCGAGGACCGCTCGGTTCTCCACGAGCACGTCGAACGCCTCCTGGTGCGCGGTGTGGATCAGCTTGGCCACCTCCTCGTCGACGATCGCGGCCATGTGCTGCGAGAACTCCTGGCTGGAATCCGTGCCGCGCATGCCCATGAACGGCTCCGAGTCGCCGCCGCCCAGCTTGACGGAGCCGACGCGCTCGCTCATGCCGTACTGCATCACCATCGCGCGGGCCACCTTGGTGGCCTTCTCGATGTCGTTGGCGGCGCCCGTCGTCGGGTCGTGGAAGATGAGTTCCTCCGCGGCGCGGCCACCCATCATGTAGGCCATCTGGTCGAGCAGTTCGCCGCGGGTGCGGGAGTACTTGTCCTCGTCCGGCATGACCATCGTGTAGCCCAGCGCGCGGCCGCGGGGAAGGATGGTGACCTTCTGCACCGGGTCGTTGCCCGGCATGGCCGCGGCGACCAGGGCGTGGCCGCCCTCGTGGTAGGCCGTGATGAGGCGTTCGCGGTCGTCCATGAGGCGGGTGCGCTTCTGGGGGCCTGCGATCACGCGGTCGATGGCCTCGTCCAGCATGGGCTGGCGGATCATCTCCTCATTCATGCGGGCAGCCAGCAGCGCCGCCTCGTTGAGCACGTTGGCCAGGTCCGCGCCGGAGAAGCCGGGGGTGCGGCGGGCGATGGACACGAGGTCCACGTCGCTGGCCAGCGGCTTGCCCTTGGCGTGCACCTGGAGGATCTTGGCGCGTCCGTCCGCGTCCGGGGCATCGACGCCGATCTGGCGGTCGAAACGGCCGGGGCGCAGGAGCGCCGGGTCGAGGACGTCAGGGCGGTTGGTGGCGGCGATGAGGATCACGCCGCCGCGCACGTCGAAGCCGTCCATCTCGACCAGCAGCTGGTTGAGCGTCTGCTCGCGCTCGTCGTGGCCGCCGCCCATGCCGGCACCGCGGTGCCGGCCGACGGCGTCGATCTCGTCGATGAAGATGATGGCAGGGGCGTTCTCCTTGGCCTGGTTGAACAGGTCACGCACGCGGGAGGCGCCCACGCCGACGAACATCTCGACGAAATCAGAGCCGGAGATGGAGAAGAAGGGCACGTTCGCCTCCCCCGCGACCGCTCGCGCGAGGAGGGTCTTGCCGGTGCCGGGCGGGCCGTAGAGCAGCACGCCCTTGGGGATCTTGGCGCCCAGCTTCTGGAACTTCGCGGGCTCCGCCAGGAACTCCTTGATCTCTTCCAGTTCCTCGACGGCCTCGTCAGCGCCGGCGACATCGCCGAACGTGGTCTTGGGCGTGTCCTTGGACACCAGCTTCGCCTTCGACTTGCCGAAGGACAGCGGTCCGCCTGCGCCGCCGCCGGACATGGAGCGCATCAGCCAGAAGAAGACCAGGATGATGATGAGGAACGGCAGGCCCGTGTAGAGGAACATCTGCAGCAGGCCGGGCGTGGGGTTGCGGCCGGTCCACTTGTCGATGGTGCCGTCCTCGGCACGCTTCTCGAGCAGCGGCACCACGTCGTCGACCTGGTTGCCCACCCACTGGGACTGCGTCTTCTTACCGGTGTGGTCTGTGACCTGGATCTGCTGTTCGCCGTCCACCAGGATGACTTCGGTCAGCTTCCTGTCGCCGGCGAGCAGTTCCAGGGTCTCCGAGGTGGGGACCGTCTGGTAGCCGGTGACTGAACTGATCATCTGCATCCCCAGCATGAGGAACACGATGCTGATGAGAATCCAGGCGAACGGGCTCTTGAAAAATCTCTGCAACTTAGGGTCAGCTCTCTGGCGGCGTTAAGGACGCGCCCTGAGTTGACGCGGGCGCACGGTCACATTACCAGCGGCCGCAAGACCTCCGGCTCCGCTGAGAGCGGACGGGGTGCCGGCTCAGGCGTAGATGTGGGGCGCGAGCGTGCCGACGTCACGCAGGTTGCGGTAGCGGCCGGCGTAGTCGAGGCCGTAGCCGACGACGAATTCATTGGGGATCTCGAAGCCCACGTACTTGACGTCGACGTCCATCTGGGCGGCGTCGGGCTTGCGGAACATCGTCATGATCTCGAGGCTCGCGGGGTTACGGGTGGCCAGGTTGCTCATCAGGTAGCTGAGGGTCAGGCCGGTGTCGATGATGTCCTCCACCACGATGACGTCGCGGCCCTCGAGGTCGGCGTTGAGGTCCTTCAGGATGCGCACCACACCGGAGGACTGTGTGCCTGCGCCGTAGCTGGACACGGCCATCCAGTCCATCTCCACGTGGCTGCGCATCGCGCGCTGCAGATCACTCATGACCATCACCGCGCCGTTCAGCACCCCCACCAACAGCAGGTTGCGACCCACGTAGTCGGCGTCGATCTGGGCGGCGATCTCAGCCACGCGGGCCTGGATCTCGTCGTTGGTGAAGAGGACCTTCTCGAGGTCGCCTGAAACGTCTGCAGCATCCACGAGGACGAGCCTATCGCACGGTGAGCAGGTGGCCGACCCTCAGCACCTGGCCACCCGGGACGGCGAGGGCCCCCTGACCGCGCCAGTCCGTGACGAGCGCGTCGACGGCTAGCACGTGCTGGAATTCCACCGTGGGCGACACCCGGGCCAGCCAGCGGTGCAGTACCCGCCAGCGCAGCGCGTTTGGCAAGGGGTCGAGGTCGTCGACGGTGAGGTCGCCGTCGACCGGCACCGCCCGGGCCGCAAGTTCGTCGAGCAGGTCGGCATCCGCGCGGGCGAGCTGCGCAGTGCGCGCCAAGGACGGCGCGAGGTCGCGGCCGACGGCCCGTCCCAACTCCGTGAGGTGCTGCCGGAAGGCGACCCTGGCGAACCTCGGGTCGTCGTTCATGGGGTCCTCCCAGGGCGTCACTCCCCAGTCGCGACAGGCGGCTTCCGTGTCCGCGCGCCGGAGCCCGAGCAGCGGCCGCAGGAGGGTCACGACCCGGGCGTCGCCCCCCAGGGCGGACGGGACTGCGGCGAAAGAGGCGGAGGCCGCCATCCCCGAGAGCGACCGCGTACCCGAGCCGCGCAGGAGGCCCAGCAGCACCGTCTCGGCCTGGTCGTCGAGCGTGTGGCCCAGCAGCACCGGCAGGCCGGGGGCGGTGAGCGCCGCGAGCCGGGCCTCCCGTGCTGCGGCCTCCAGCCCACCGGCGGAACCGTCCACGTTGACGCGCACCGCCTCTGCCGCGATCCCCCGATCGTCGAGCAGCGAAGCCACCCTGGCCGCGACCTCGGAGGACCCCGCCTGGAGACCGTGGTCCACGACCACTGCCCTGACGCTGCTGCCCCGCTGCCGCGCCGCCCAATGGGCACCGAGCGCCAAGGCCAGCGAGTCCGCCCCACCGGAGCACCCGACGACCGCAGCCTCCGGCAGCACGGCGTGGACGGCGCGCGCGACGCGCAGCGCGGCCTGGCCGAGCTCGCGCCTAGCCATGGACCCGCTTCAGCCAGAGCGCCGGATCGGAGATTTCCTCCGCGGTGGGCAGGTTGTCGGGCCGCTCGAAGGCCCGCTTCAGGGCGGCGCGGTTCTTCAGCCGCTGCACGCGCAGACAGAACTCCAGCCCGTCGCGGTACTGGGCGTTCTTGTCCAGGGACTTCGACAGCCGTGCGAGCAGCCCCGCCCGCTCCGGCCGCGCGAAGGCCCGGCGCATGCCGGGGATCGTGGGCGCATGGCGGCGCCCGGCGTAGTCCGAGGTGTAGTCCGCGTGACCCTCGAGGAACGTCATCGTCGCGGTGAGCTCCGCCATCGCGGTGGCCGCGTCTGCCGAGGTCAGGAGGGCGGAAACGTCCCGAGTTCTGGCCCATCGGAGCAGGCCCTCCCCGAGCGGCACCTCGTCGTGGACCACCAGTCGCATCCGCTCGGCCACGTGGTCGCGTAGCCACGGCGCCAGCCGGAACTGCAGTGCGTGGGTCTGCTCATGGAGCGCCACCCACATCCGGAAGTGGGCGGGGGTGAAGCGGTGCGAGCGTTCGTGGGCGACGATCGTGGGGGCCACCAGGTAGAGGGTGTCCGAGCCGGTGAAGGCGTCGTACTGCCCCAGCAGCCGGCGGCTGACCGCCCGCATCCCCACGCCGATCAGCAGGCCGTTGCGCGCGGCGGAGCCCAGTGCGGCGGTCCCGGTGTCTGCCGGACCCAGGCCCAGTTCGGCGACGGCACCGTCCGCCATGCCACGCACCGCCCTCCCCCAACCGTCCCAGTCGACGACGCGGACGCGGGTGGCGCCCACCGCTTGGAGACCCAGGTGCTTCGCCGCGATCTCCCCCGCGCGACGAGCGGTCACGCGGAGGTCCGCCACGAGGCGGGTGAGTTCCCGGGAGGTCAGGTCCGGCAGGTCGTCGGGACGCAGCGCCGCGACCCTGTGGGCCAGGCGCCAGTTGATGCTGGGGGCGTGTTCCATCAGCAGCCGCACGACGCCAGGGTGCCGGTGGCCTGGTCCGTCCAGACCCGCGCGGCGAACCCGTCCGGCGTGCCGTTGATGAAGAAGGCGAAGGCCAGGAGCCGGTCGTCCGCGGTGAGAGTGGTGCCGCCGAGAGTGGCCACCAGCGACAGGGAGCCGGTCTTGGCCCGGGCGATACCGCGGGCCGGGCGCGAGACGGGGTCGGCGAACCTCTCGGCGAGGGTGCCGGTGACCCCGGCGGTGGGCAGCCCGTCGAGGGTGACGGAGAGCTGGGGCTCCGACGCGAGCGTGGCGAGGGCCGCCGCGAGCATGTTCGGGGTGAAGCGGTTGCCCCGCGAGAGCCCTGAGGCGTCGTGGAGGACGGTGCCCTCGTCCCAGATCCCCAGTTGGGAGAGTTGCTCCTGGATGGCTGCCACCGAGCCGGCGAACGTGGCCGGGTGCCCGGTCCGGACCGCCAACTGGTGACCCATCACCTCGGTGAAGGAGTTGTTGGAGCGCTGCATGAACTGCTCCACGAGGATGTGCACCGGCAGGGATTCGATGCGGGCGATCTCCTCCGCGTCGCCCGAGCCGGGCGCTGCGGCCGGGGCGCCGGTCACGGCGACCCCGAGGGCGCTCAGCTGAGCGGCGAACGTGGTGGCCGCTGTCAGGGCCGGGGTGAGGCTGCGCGGGCCGCCCCTGGGGCCGCGCCCCTCGTCGATCCACAGCGCCGAGATGCCCGTCACCTGGTCGCGGTAGCTCTCGGGCCAGGTCTCGTTCCAGCCCGGGCCGGCGAAGTGCGATTCGTCGTAGCCGAGCGTGACCGACGTCACCCCGGCGGCGCGCAGGGCCGCGACGGTGCGCTTGGCCAGTTCCTCGGTGGTGGGCAGCTGGGGGTAGGCGCCCTCCGCGTTGGCGATGCTGCGCAGCATGGGGTCGCCCCCGCCGACCAGCACCAGCTGACCGGGGGCCGGCTGGACGACCCGCGTCGCGAAGGTCTCAGACCCCTCGAACGCGTTCATCACGGCCAGCGCGGTGAGCGTCTTGGTGTTCGACGCGGGGATCAGCGGGGTCTTCTCCTGCGCCGCCGCCACCACTTCACCGCTGGCGACGTCGATCACCTCGTAGCCGATGACCACGGGCTCACCGCCCTCGGCCGGGACCAGCTTCGAGGTGTCCAGCGCGGCGATCTTCGCCTCGAGCGCAGCGCGGTCCGGCAGCACGCCGGGCGCGGGCAGTTCGACCGCCGCCACCAACCCGGTGCCGGCCGGGGGAGGCGTCGGGGACTCAGCAGGCGTCGCCTCCGGGGTGCTGGATGGGGCGAAGAGGGTGGGGCTGACCGTGGCCGGGGCCCCGTCGCGGGTGAGGCCGGTGACGGCCAACGCTTCCCTGTGGAACACGGAGACCAGGAAGCCGCCGGCGAGCAGTACACCAACCACGAGCCAGGTGATCACCCACTCCGCGACGCGTCCACGGCTCCGCACACCGACCTCCAAAGGGGTATCCTGCAGGGGACCCGCAACGATGCGCGGGTCGTCGACACCAATCATAGGAGTGCCCAAGTGAGCGAAGACGCGCCTGTTGGTCTGAGGCCGATCGATCCCGGCCGTCGGGTCCTGTTCGACGTCACGGTGGAGATCCCCAAGGGCACCAAGAACAAGTACGAGATGGACCACAACACCGGCCGGCTGCGTCTGGACCGCGTGCTGTTCACCTCGACGCAGTACCCCTATGACTACGGTTTCGTGGAGGGCACGCTGGGCCTCGACGGGGACCCGCTCGACGCCATGGTCATCGGTGCTGATCCCACCTTCCCCGGTTGCCTCATCGAGTGCTACGCCGTGGCGATGTTCCGCATGACGGATGAGATGGGCGGCGACGACAAGGTGCTGTGCGTGGCCACGGCGGACACCCGCCGCGCCAACATCACGGACCTCGCTTCAGTGCCGGAGCACATGCTGCTCGAGATCGAGCACTTCTTCTCGGTGTACAAGGACCTGGAGCCCGGCAAGTCGGTCGAAGGCGCCACCTGGACCAGCCGCGCAGAGGCCGAAGCCGAGGTGCACGCGTCGTTCGAGCGCGCCAAGGGCACGCCCTACGAGCACCACCACGTCAACCTGGCCTAGTCAGCCGGTCAGCGTCCCCGTCCAGGCGGCCAAGAGACAGCCTGCGATGGTGACCAGCGAGTAACCGACGGCGATCTCGGGCCGCCTGCGGCCGAACTCGCGGGCGGCCTGCCAGCAGGCTGACGAGAACGTCGTGAAGGCACCGCAGAACCCGGTGCCCACCACCGCCAGCCAACTTCCCGAGAGGTGCACGGACGCGGCGCCCAGGATGAAGGACCCGACGAGGTTTACCCCCAGCGTCGCCTTCCAGGCTGCCCAGCGCCGGGCCACGATGACGTCGACGCCGCCCCGGGCCACAGCACCGAAGCCTCCGGCCAGGCAGATGAACCAGATCACCTGTGCTCCCGCACCGTGCTCCGCCACCCGGCGAGGTGGCCCGTCCCCGCCGCGAACACGCCGAAGGCCGTCTCCAGCACCGCGGTGAGCACGCCACCCACGGACAGCGACTGCACGGCCAGCGTGGACCAGGACGTGAACGACGCCACCCCGCCGACGGCGAGGAACAGCCGCACCAGGGTGACCTTGCGGCGGTAGAGGCCCGAGATGAGGCCCAGCGCGAAACAACCGAGCAGGTTGATGGCGGCCAGGGCGATCACCTCATGCCCGATGAGGTTGGGGAGGCCCAGACGCAGCCCCGTGCCGAGCGCGCCGCCCGCGAAGACCGCCGCAGCCCTCGCCCACCATGTGTCCACCATTCCTGCAGCCATAGCTGGCAAGGATAACGCCTGGGGTTTGTGGGAAACTGACCAGATGCCCCGTTATCTGATGCTGCGCACCCCGTCTGCCAACCGTGTCTACGCCGGCGAATCCGGGCCGCTGACCGCCGCGGAGCTCGAGATCACCGCGCCGTTCGCCACGGAGATCGAAGAGCAGGACATCGCGGGCGTCGGCTACCTGGCGTTCCAGGCGCCTGAGCTGAACGAGGGGCAGTTGGCCACCGTCGCACGGCAGTCGGCGGCGTTCGCCCTCTTCGAGGACGCCACGCCCGAGGGTCTCCTCCGTCCCGTGGCGATGCCCCGGCCGTTCCTGTTCGACGACGACCTCGTCACCATCCCGAAGTACCAGGGCAAGACCAACGAGCAGTTCACCCAGCTGCTGCTGAGCGTGACGCTGGCCGCGATCACCCGCGAACCGACGGGGCCCCGGCAGGTCCTCGACCCCCTGGCGGGGCGCGGCACCACCCTCTCCATGGCCCTGCTGCTGGGTCACGACGCGTTCGGCGTGGAGGGCGACGCCAAGGCCTTCGAGATGATGGCGTCCTTCTACAAGACGTATCTTCGCCGCAGCCGGATCAAGCACGTCGCCGACACCACCCCGGTGCGGCGCGAGGGCAAGAACGTGGGCAAGCGCTTCGACGCGGAGATCACCACCCCCGAGGGCAAGAGTATTCTCACGGCCTTCACCGGCGACACCAGGGATTCGGCCGCCCTGTTCGGCAAGAAGCGCTTCGACGCGATCGTGGCCGACGCCCCCTACGGCATCGCGCACGGCTCGACCACAGACGTCCGCGGCGTGTCCGGCAAGCGCGACCGCTCCCCCGCCGGGCTCCTGAAGGAGGCCATCCCGGTGTGGGCCGGGCAGTTGATGCACGGCGGCGCGCTGGGGCTGTCCTGGAACACCTTCGGCCTCTCCCGGGAGGACCTCGCGCACCTGCTCACCTCCAACGGCCTCACGGTGCAGGCCGGTGGCGCCTGGGAGCGCTTCGCGCACCGCGTCGACTCCGCCATCAAGCGCGACCTGATCGTCGCCGTCAAGCGCTGACCTCCGCCGGGAGGTTTCTGCCACATCGCGCCGTTCAGGGCCGATGTGGCAGGAATCTCCCTCGTTCTTCCGGGCGTAGAGTGGCCGGATGAGACGACTGGTCCTGATGCGGCACGCCCACACCGAGCCCACCAACGTCCACGGCGACAAGGCCAGGCGCCTGACCCCGCGCGGCATCCAACAGGCGCAGGAGGCGGGCGTCGAACTGCGTGCCCTCGGCGTCGACCACGCGCTGGTCTCGGCCGCGGAGCGCACCCGTCAGACCTTCGCGGCACTCGGCCTGGACGTCCCGGCCGAGTTCCAGGACGCCCTCTACCACCAGGGCACCGAGACGATCATCCAACGGATCTCCGAGACCGACGACGACGTGCAGGCGCTCCTGGTGGTCGGCCACGCCCCCACCATCCCCAGCCTCGTGGCCGAGCTGGCCTATGCCAGCAACCGGGCGGCCGCCGACGACGCCCAGTGCCACTTCCCCACCTCCTCCTACTCCGCGTTCTCCTTCGACGGGAGCTGGGCGGAGCTCGCCGACGGCGACTTCGGCCACGTGCGGCTCGATCACCTCGAGCGCCGCTGATGGAATGACGAGAGCGCGAAGAATTGGTCCCAACTGGCCGCGCTGAGCTCCCCGCACCGGACGCAGCAGGATCTCAGATGCTGGCCCTGGGTGAGCAGTTTGAGCCAGCTACTTGAAACGGACCATGTTATTCAGGAGCTCTTTGCTGACCCACACGTAGCCACCGTCACGCCGTTCAACAACTGACGCAGTGACATACGTCCTGCATCCCCCGCGACCTGTAGCGGGGGTATCGCACTCAGTACGCCACTTACGCCCATCGGTGCCGTACCAGGTGGCGGCGCCTTGGAATACTCCATAGCCACCAAGCGGATTGCTGGTCCAGATCGCCCGGTCGGTGGCCCTGTAGGTGAGGTTGTTGAAGGCCCAACCGTTCACTTGTCGGAACTGACCATTCTCATACTCCACGACCGTTGCCTGGATTTCAGTTCGGCATCGCTGCGTGTTCGAGTACGGCTGACACGCGGTTCGCCACATCCGACCGTTGATCGCGTGGAACCCCTCGATCACATAGACGTCAGTGGGCCCGTCGCCGACAGATGGAGGCGTTGCGAGGGAGGCGCATTGTCCTATCGCCTTTCCCGATACGATATTCATCTCAGCCGCTTCCGGCGCCGGCGCGTTACGTTCACAAACTAAGTTGCCGCCAATTACATTCCCTGGGACGCCAGTTTCTTGGGCCACACTGTCTGCAACAGCGACGGACCCCGTTATCAGCGAAGCCCCGACGATCAGAAACTGTCCACGGCTGCCAGTGACGCTCACCCCACCCTCGACGGTGGAGTCATAAAGAGTGAACATCATTCGGTTCTCGGTATCTACGACGTCCCCGCCGATACGAACGCTGCGAAATTCCATCCTTTTGGCACGCTCGGAAGTCACGTCACCTGTGACAAACCCTCCATCTAACAGGAGCGATCCGCTGTCCATGACGTGGATATTCCCATCAACCCTGCCCGCAATGGCGCATTCAGCGCCTCGCGGAACAACGACGTCGCCCGCGATGTTCTCACGGATAGATCCACGGCATTCGGTGAGCGCCTGCGCTGAAAGTGGCGCCGTAGCACTCATGCCTGTAGCCAGTGCAACTGCCAGTAGGACAAGTCTCTTCATGTTGCGCCCCCCACGGCCGCGGACTCAGGACCACCCGATCGAGCGGTCGGCTCGAGCGTAGCATCGGACGTCTTGACAGAGGGATGGATACTCCGCATCTAGCTTTCGTTGGCACCCCACTGGCACGGATGAATCCGCGAACGATCGGAGGGCGCGGGCACCTCAGGTGCGCCCTGTTGCGACGGCGTTAACGCGGTCGCAATAGCCGCGACCCCAGGTTGAAACCCTGGGCCCGGATCGCTAACGCGTTCGTTACCCTGCGGTGCCCACAGCCGAAATGTGCCGCCACGAGGATTCGTTGACATGGAACTCCTCGAAATTGATACCGGCGACACAGCCTGGGTCCTCATCAGCGCAGCGCTGGTGCTCCTCATGACGCCTGCCCTGGCGTTCTTCTACGGCGGCATGGTCAGAGCCAAGTCCGTCCTCAACATGCTCATGATGTCGATCGCCACCATGGGGGTCGTCGGGGTCCTGTGGATCGTCGTCGGCTTCTCGATGTCGTTCGGCAACGACATCGGCGGCGGCCTGCTCGGCAACCCGTTCGAGTACGCCTTCCTGAACGGGCTGATGTCGCCTGATGCTGTCGTCGGCACCATCCCGACGGCCGTCTTCGCCGGCTTCCAGGGCGCGTTCGCGATCATCGCGGTGGCACTGATCTCGGGCGCGGTGGCCGACCGGATGAAGTTCTCCGCCTGGCTCGTGTTCTCGGCTGTGTGGGCGCTGCTGGTCTACTTCCCCGCAGCGCACTGGGTCTTCAGCTTCGACGAGAGCGTCAGCGCCGAGGGTGGGTTCATCGCCAACTCCATCCAGGCCATGGACTTCGCCGGCGGCACCGCCATCCACATCAACGCCGGCGCGGCCGCGCTGGCGCTGGCCCTCGTGCTGGGGCCGCGACTGGGCTTCGGCAGCGTGCCGATGCGCCCACACAACCTCACCCTGGTGATGCTGGGCGCGGGGCTGCTGTGGTTCGGCTGGTTCGGGTTCAACGCAGGCTCGGCGCTGAGCGCCGGCACGCTGGCCGGCGTCGCCTGGGTCAACACCCTGGCGGGCGCTGCGGCGGCGATGCTGGGCTGGCTCCTGGTGGAGCGGCTCCGCGACGGCCACGCCACCTCGCTCGGCGCCGCGTCGGGCATCGTGGCCGGGCTGGTCGGCATCACGCCGGCCGCGGATTCGGTCAGCCCGCTGGGCGCGCTCATCATCGGCCTGCTGGCCGGCGTGGCCTGCGCCTACGCCATCAGCCTGAAGAACCGCCTGGGCTACGACGACTCGCTCGATGTGGTGGGCGTCCACCTCGTCGGCGGCCTCGTGGGCACCCTGGCCATCGGTCTGCTGGCAGACCCGGCCTCCCCGGCCGAAACGGCCGGCCTGCTCTACGGCGGAGGGGTCGACCAACTGTGGCGGCAGACGCTGGGCGCCACCGTGGTGCTGGTCTACTCCTTCGCCGTGACGTACGCCATCGCCAAGGTCCTGGACCGGGTGATGGGGCTGCGCGTCCCGGAGTCCGCCGAGACCCACGGCATCGACACCGCCGTGCACGCGGAGACCGGCTACGACCTCAGCCACGTCGGCTACTCCACCTACGGCGTCAAGCAGACGCTGATCGTTCCTGTCCGAGAGGATGCCCGTTCATGAGGCTCGTCACCGCCATCGTCCAGCCCACCATGCTCACCGCCGTCCAGATCGCCCTGGCGCACCACGGCGTCGCCGGGATGACCGTCACCGAATGCTCGGGCTACGCCCGGCAGCGTGGGCACAAAGAGTTCTACCGCGGCGCGGAGTACACGATCGACTTCATCACCAAGGTGAAGATCGAGGTGCTCGTCGAGGACGCCGAGGCCGAGGCGGTGATCGGGGTGATCACCGAATCCGCCCGCACCGGCTCCGTCGGCGACGGAAAGGTGTGGTCCACCATGGTCGACGAGGTGGTCCGCATCCGCACCGGCGAGAGCGGCGCGGCCGCCGTCTAGCCGGTCACGAAGGGGAACGCGGCGAACTGCTTCTCGAGCCTGGAGGCCGTCGCCGGCGTGATGTCGGTGAACGCATCGATCTCGAACTGCCGCTTCCCCGGACGACCGCTCCTCGTCCACACGCCCACCACCGTGCCGCCGATCACCACCGAACGCCTGAACACCCCGTTGTTGCCGGGGACCAGCCGCTGGTGGTGGTCGGCGGTCATGGCGAACAGGCGGTCCTGGTAGCCGAGGACGAACTCATCGAAACCGGGCAGCAGCAGCGGCGCTGACGTGGCCCGGCCCAGTTCCCGCGACTCCTCCAGGAGCCCAGGACGCCAGTAGCTGGGCTCCTCCGCCCCGTCGGTCTCGAACTCGCCGACGATGAGCGCCAGGCCCCGCCGGATCTGGGCCAGCGTCAACTTGGTCCACCACGCGAAGTCGCGCACCGTGGCCGGCCCGTGGGTGGTGAGGTAGCGGCGCAGGAATTCTGCGGTGGCCGCGTCGTGGTCGCCGTTGAAGCGGCCCTCCAGATCTGTGCCCCGCGGCAGCCAGGCGTCGGCCAACACCACGTCCTGCTCCGTGCCGTTCCACGGCCCGTAGACGACTGTCCCCTCGGCGATGAGGTGGAACAACAGGTGGTACCCGCGCCCCCCTTTGGTGCGCAGGCCGTGCTCATCCCAGAGCTCGAACAACTCCGCCCGGGAGAAGGGCTCCCCCAGCAACCCGACGGCGAGGTCGCGCGCACGGCCCAGCTGCTGCTGGTCCAGTTCGAGCTGCTGCTTGCGCCTGTCCGCCGCCCGGATGGAGGGCCACGAGCACAGTTGAGTGATCCAGGCCGCGTCCGCCGCGGGCATCAGGAACACCGTGCCGCGCATGGGGTAACCCCGCACGATCCGGGCCTCGTTGAGGGCTGTTAGCACGTCGTCGACCGAGTTCGACGGGGTGCGCAGCGCCGCCGACGCCAGCACGCCCGGCAGGTCCTGGCCCTGCATGGCGCCGAACGCGGTGAGGGCATCAACCGGGGACGGGTAGGGACGGGTGATCAGCCCCTGGGCGACAAGGCGGCTTCTGCCGAGCGTGGATGCCATGCGCACCAGTATTCCCGGTGGCGGGGACAGTCAGGCCAGGTTGCGTGCCACCACAGCGGCGACCTCGCGGCCGCTGCGCACCGCACCCTCCATGTAGCCGTTGAAGCGGGTGGAGTACTCCGCGCCCGCCCAGTGCAGCACGCCGTCGGGTTCTGCCAGCACCGGCCCGTTGGTGGTCCAGACGCCGGGCGAGAAGTGGGCACCGTGGCAACCGCCGGTGAACTTCTCTGTGGCCCAGTCGCGCTCGATGTAGGTGAGCGGCTCTGCCGCCTCCTGCCCAAAGCTGCGCACCACGGACTCCGTGAAGGCGCGCTCACGCAGGGTGATGGAACGACGCGACAGCGAATCCGCGTCTGCGCCCTCGAAGAAGCCCATGAGATGCCCCTTGGAGGCGCCCACGGCCGTCGTGTCGAAGGTGACGCGGACGGCGCCCTCATCGGCGGAGGACTGCCCGCTGAGGCCGCGTTCGCGCCAGAAGGGGGTGTCGTAGATCAGGAAGGCCTTGATCACGTTGCCCGGAGCGACCTTGTCGGCCGCTTCGCCGCGCCACGCCGGCAGCGGCGGCTCATGCTCGAGCGACATCGCGAGACGGGGAGGCAGGGTGGAGATGACCTGCTTGGCCTCGATGACCTCACCGTCGGCGAGGTGGAGGGTGGCGGAGAGGGGGCCGTGCTCCACCTTCACCACTTCGGCGCCCAGCCGGACGACGTCACCGAGCCTGGCGGCGAGGGCCTCAGCCACCGTCGCCATGCCGCCCTGGACGCGACGCTGGTGGAGGCCACCGTTGCTGGCGAGCATGGTTTCGAGGTCCGGGCCGGAGTTGACCTGGATGAGGCCCTCCAGCAGCGTGCAGTCCTTCGGCATGGGGCCGAACGCGGCGGAGTAGACCTCCGAGAAGCGACGCTGCGCTCCCTGCGTGCGCAGGTTGGTGGTGATCCAGCGACGGAGGGCCTGGTTCAGCCAGGCGTCGTTGGCCTTGCGCCAGGCGTTGTCGGAACGGAAACGCTCGGCGAGGCGGCGCAGGCGCAGCAGGCCCTGCCCCAGGTCTGAGACCTCGAACGGAGTGAGGGCCGGTTCGTCCTCCGACGACGGCACGGCCAGCGCCTGCCCGCGGAGACGGATGATGAGATTGCCCTCGGCGGGCAGCCCGATGACCTCGAGGCCGAGGTCGTCGATGATCTCGAGGAGCGAGTCGAATCCGGGGCCGATCCACTGGCCACCCAGTTCGACGTAGCTCCCATCGGGGAGGGTCTTGTTCTCCACGCGCCCGCCGACGCGGTTGCGAGCCTCGAGCACGGTGACACTCAGCCCTCGATCCACAAGATGCTGTGCGGCCACCAGCCCTGCAAGGCCAGCCCCGATGATGGCGCAGTCGAACACGAGTTTCCTCCTCTACCGGACGTCTCGGGCTCGTTCCCGAAACGCAGACACCAGACTACAAGGCGACCGGTGGCCCGATCCTCCTGGGTCGGCCATGGGACTTCGCTCACCCCCACCGACGCGTCGCGCCACAAAGGCTCAGGCCCCCGGTCGGGGACCGGGGGCCTGGTTGGAGCCGCCCACGGGAATCGAACCCGTGACCTACGCTTTACGAGAGCGTCGCTCTACCGACTGAGCTAGGGCGGCAGCAAGACGGAACTATACAGAACCACGGGCACCTTGTGCCAACCGGCTAGGAGCAGCGCGTCCCCTCGTCCGGGACCACCCCGTCGTACAGGAACTCGTTGACCGCATCGCGGATGCAGGTGTTGTCGCCGGTGACCGCACCGTGACCGGCACCCTCGAGCGTGAGCAGCGCGCCCGACTCCAGTTGCTCGGCCATGGACACGGCCTGTTCATACGGCGTGGCCGAGTCGCCCGTCGTGCCCACCACGAGAATGGGGGGCGCGCCCGGGCCGGTGATCTCCAGTTGCGGAGCCGAGCCCGCCGTCCAGAACTCGCAGGCGTACGACGTGCCCATGTTCGGCGCCATCACCGGCGCGACGGAGAAGGTCTCCTTCCACGCGGGGAGCACTGCGGCGGCGCCCTCATCCACCCCGTCGACGCAGCCCATCGCGGGGAAGGCGTACAGCGGGGTGCCGTAGCTGTCCGGCGCGCGGCCGTTGTACAGGTCCGCCAACATGAGCAGCGACTCGCCATCGCCGGCGATGGCCTCTCCGATGTACTGCGCCAGGGAGCGGTAGGCCTGGTCGTCCTCGTACAGCAGCACCGCGATGCCCAGCGCCGCCAGCGTCTGCGTCAACTGCCTCCCGTTGACCTCCAGGGGCCTCTGGTCCAGACGGGTCAACATGCTCTCGATGTCGGCCCGGATGGCGCCGGCGTCGTCGCCCAGATCACAGAGGTCTGAGCCGGCGCACCAGTCGATGAAGTTGTTCAGGGCAAGTTCGAACCCGGCCACCTGGGGCGTGGGTTCGCGATCCGTGATCTCGACGGCGGCGTCGAGCACCAGCCGACCGGTGGTGTCCGGGAACAACTGGGCGTACATGGCTCCCACGTAGGTGCCGTAGGACACGCCCAGGTAGTTCAGCTTGGGCGCGCCGGAGAGGTGGCGGAGCAGGTCGAGGTCGCGCACCACGTCGATGGTGGTGAGGTGGTCGAGCAACTTCCCGGAACCGTCGCGGCACTGCTGCGCGAAGTCGATGGAGCCCTGGCGCAGCGCCTTGTCCTCCGCGGTGTCATCGGGGCTGCCGTCGAGCAGCACCATCTGCTCGGTCTCCTTGAACGTGCCGCACACCACGTGCGTCGACCCGCCGGTGCCGCGCGGATCCCAGCCGTAGGTGTCGAAGTTCTGCCAGCGGCCGGCCAGCCCGATCGCCATGTCCTGGCCACCGAACCCCGGCCCGCCCGGGTTGACGAACAGCGGGCCACGCGAGGAGTCCCCGCCGGGCACCCTCGTCATCGCGAGTTCGATCGCGTCGCCTTCGGGGTCCTCCCAGTCGAGGGGGGCCAGCACGGTGGCGCACTGGGCGCGGCCGCCCTCGCCGCATTCCTCCCACTCGACCGTCTGGGTGGCGTACTCGCCGTAGCCGCCCAGCCCGTCCAGGAAGTCGACGCTGGGCTGGCCCTCGGCCTGGTAGTCGAGTTGCCGATCCGCGTTCGCGTTGTCCACCGGGGGCATCGTGGGCTGCTCGGAGATGGCCTTCTCCGGAACTCCCGGCATCCGGGAACCGGAGGGCACCGGCGACGGCGTCACGGTGCCTGGCCTGGTGGGTGAGGCGGGCGTGTCGCGGCTGCGGCCGCCGACCATGCCGCCGAGGAACAGGGCACCGACGAGGGCCAGCGCGATCATCGCCAGGATCATCTGGGCGACCTTGACCGACCTACTCATCAACAACCTTTCCCGCCACGCGTTCCCTACGCGCCCGCGCCGTCGAACATACCGACTCCAGCGGACAGCGCACGACCTCGCCCGTGGGCCGACGCACCGTCACGGCGTTGGACGGCACGTCGTGTCCCACCACGACGCCGCCTGCTCCGTCGTCCGTGGTCACCTGGTCGCCGATCGACGGGGCCTTCCGCAGGAAATCCACGTACAGCGGATGCTCATACTTCAAACAGCACAGCAGCCGCCCGCACGCGCCGGAGATCTGCAGCGGGTTCGCCGGCAGCCCCTGCAGCTTCGCCAGCCGCATCGAGACCGGCTCGAAGTCCTCCAGGAAGGTGGCGCAGCAGAGGTCGCGGCCGCACTGGCCGATGCCGCCCAACACCCTGGCGGCGTCGCGTGAGCCGATCTGCCGCAGATCTATCCGGGCGTCCAGCGCCCGGGCGAGGTCGCCCAGCAGTTGGCGGAAATCCACCCGGTGCGGGGCGGTGTAGTAGATCGCGACGACGCGGTCATACTCGGCCGAACGGTCGAGGAAGTCGATGCCGACCACCTTCATCGGCAGCCGCCGCTTGGCGATCAACTCACGGGCCACCGTGTTCGCGTTGGCGCGGAGCAGTCGGTTGCGCTCGTCGCGCTCCATGTCCGCTTTCGACGCCGGGCCTGCGCAGCGCGGGAGGTCACCGTCGGCGAACTCCACGTCTTCAGGTGCCCACACGCACTGGGCCACCTCCACACCGTCGGCAGTGGGGTACCGGACCCAGTCGCCGACCGTGTAGTCGCGCTCTCCTGGGTCCAGGTAATGCAGTTGGCCGTGGCGCTCGAACGCCACCGCCATCACCCGTGTCATGCGCATAGCCTAACCAACGGCTCAATCCGCCGGAACGGGGGCGTCCCCGCGAGGAGGACCTCGCGGGGACGCTGACAGTGTCAGGCGGTCAGTGCGTCAGCTCCTGCGCGCCTCGCGTGCATCCTCACGGCTGCGGTGGATGGCGCCGTCGATGCCGAACCGGCCGCCGCCGAGCGACAGGAACAGCACGCCGATGCCCGCTAGCAGCAGGTCCTTGTCGCCGAGGAACCCTTCCATGCCCTCGACGAACGGGCTGAAGCTGCCCCACCGGACCAGTACGAGGGTGGCGACGGCGAGCGCCGTCAGGAGGACGCCCACGACCCGCACGCCCAGCCCGATCACGAGCATCACGGCCATCGCCGCGAGGGTGAACCCGACGATCCAGGCCACCAGACGGGGCTCGGGAATCAGGGGCTGGCCGGCGAGAAAGTCCGCGGTGTCGTCGATGCTGTACAGCACCTGGTACGCCAGGATGCCGAGGACGCCGGCCGTGATGAGGCGCAGCACGAACAGGCCGAAGCTGCCGAAGCCGCCGACGCCCCTGCGGCGGGGACGCATTTCGCGCTCCGCGTTCGCCTGGGAGGTCTGCACCATGCCGAGGCGGCGGTCGCGCTCCTCCTTCTCGGCGCGCAGTGCTGCGGCGCGGGCTTCTTCCTCCGCGGCCTCGTCCGCGAGGCTGCGGCGCTCCGCTGTCGTGTCGAGCACCTGGGTCTCGTCGGCGTCCGTGCGGTACAGGCCCGCCATCCCGGGCGCGGCGAGGCCACCGGCGCTCGCACCCGCGGCGCCGCCCGTGGCAGCCGCGACGGCGGCCAGCGACGTCGTGGCGTCAGCGTCGCCCGAGGGGCGGCCGAAGCTCGACTCCTCCGGGCCACGGACGGTGGTGGGCTCGTCGTCGTCGACCCTGGTGGCGCCGGTGTCGCCGGGGCGCTCGTCGTCCAGGTACTCGTCGTCGTGGGTCTCGGTGCCGGTCTGCGCCTCGGGCAGTTCGTTGTCGTCGACGATGGTGGCGCCGGTGTCGCCGAGGCGCTCATCGTCGATCCACTCCGACACCTCACGCGTGAGGTCTTCGTCGGCGGTGTCGACCGGGCGGTCGTCCTCGAACACCGTGGCGGTGCCCGGCACGTCGTCGTCCTGGGCGGCGGCGCCGGTGATCTCCTCGGGCGTCTCCCCCAGTTCGACGGTGGACACAGGCTGGTCCTCACCGGCTACCGCGTCGTCCGGATCCGGGGCGGTGGGCAGGCTGGAGCGCTCCGCGACCGACTCGTCGCTCGCCCCGTCCTGCGGCGTTTCCGGAAGCACCGGCTGCTCTGGTGTCTCCGGCTGCGCGGGAGGATTGGGCGCCGGCATGGCCTGCTCCGACGAATAGTCGTCCCACTCGGTGGGCTCGACGGGCACACCGTAGTCGTCGGCCTCTTCCGTCCACTCCGCACTGTCGTGCGGCGTGCCTTCCTGGACCCAATCATTGTTGGACATCGGCTGTTCCTATCCCTGGGCAGTCTTGCTTTTCATCTTGGCACCGACTGGAGCCCCTGCCCGGGGTGACACGCCCGTCCGGCTCAACTCCGGCGCGCGAGCGACAAGCTGATCAGGAGCGACTCCAGCGCGAGCAGCGGGGCGACGTTGCCCTCCAGCGCGGTGCGCGCCTGCAGGATGGCGTCCAAGGCATGCACCGTCTGTTCGGGCGTGGAGCGACGTGCGACGGGCTCGATCTCGTCTGCCAGGTCCGCGTTGACCAGCGGCACCCCCGGCGCGGTCTGGGCGGCCAGCACGTCGCGGTAGTAGCCGGTCAGTTCCGTCAACACCCGGTCGAACGAGTCGCGCTGCAGACGCTTGCCCCGCATCTTCTGCTGGTCCTCCAGTTCCCGGATGGCGGCCTGGGCGTTGCGCGGCTTGGCGCTCCCCCGCCCCCCGATGCCGAGGGCCTCCTGCAGCGCCGCCATCTCCTTGGCGTCGAGTTCCGTGGTGGTCTGCTCAGCCTCCTCCTTCGCGGCGGCCACGAGGTTCTCCGCGGCCGTCAGGCAGGCCGAGACGGAGGTGAGCTTGCCGGGCAGCGTGAGGATCTCATGACGACGGATGCGGGCGGTCTCTGAGCGCGCCAGCATGCGCGCCCGGCCGACGTGGCCCTGGGCCGCGCGGGCGGCGTGGGCGGCGAGCGCCGGCGAAATGCCGTCGCGCTCCACCAGGAGCCGGGTGACCGCCTCGTCGCTGGGGGTGGCCAGCTTGATGGTGCGGCAGCGGGAGCGGATGGTCACGATCACGTCGTCCGGGTTGGGCGCGCACAGCAGGAACACCGTGCGGGGAGCCGGTTCCTCCAGGCCCTTGAGCAACGCATCCGCGCCGCGCTCGGTGACCCTGTCTGCGTCCTCCACCACGACGATCTGGTGGCGCCGCTTGACCGGAGCCATGTTGGCGCGGCCCACGAGCGCCCGCACCTCGTCGACACCGATGGACAACTGCTCCGTGCGCAACAGCGTGACATCCGGGTGGGCGCCCGAGAGCGTGGTGCGGCACTCCTGACACTCACCGCAGCCACCCCGCGGGCACTGCAGGGCGGCGGCGAAGGCCTTTGCCGCGTTGGACCGACCGGACCCGGGAGGACCGACGAACAGCCAGGCGTGCGTCATGGCGTGCCGGTGCCCGTCGACGGCGCGGCGCAGCGTGGCCACCGCCCGCTCCTGCCCGATCAGCTCAGAGAACACATCACCCATGGGGTTCATCCTGCCATCAGGCGGTGACAGCATCACCCTCAGCGACCTCATCGGCCACGCGGGACTGCTCGACGCGCCGGGCCCGCAGGTGCGCCCGCAACGACCAGCCGACGGCGGCCGCACCCAACGCGAACACCAGGAGGTAGGCCGGCAAATGTAGGCCCTCCGGCACACCGAAGCTTCGGACGAGCGAGCGGGCGTTGACCAGCACGATGGTCGCGCCGGCCGCCGCGCCCAGCACGCGGGGCGGCAGGTGCCGGACGAGCCAGGCGGCGATCGGCGCGGCGATCAGCCCTCCGAGGAGCAGCGCCCCCGCCATCCACGGCACGATCGCGCCGCCGCCCAGGCCGAGGAAGAATCCGACCGAGGCGGCGATCGCGATCAGGAACTCCGAGGCGTCGATGGTGCCGATCACCTTGCGCGGCTCCATGTGCCCCGACGCCAGCAGCGCCGGGGTCCCGACGGGACCCCAGCCACCGCCGCCGGTCGCGTCGACGAACCCTGCGAACAGGCCCAGCGGCGCGAGGAACTTCGTCGGCAGCCGCTGGCCGAGCTTGCGGGTGGAGATCCCGAAGAACGTGAAGCGCACCAGGACGTAGGCGCCGAGCACCAGCAGGATGATGGCCATCAGCGGCGCTGCGGCCTCCGTCGAGAGCCGGGAGAGGAACGTCGCACCCGCGAACGCGCCGATGGCGCCCGGGACACCGATGCGCAGCACCACCTGCCAGTCGACGTTGCCGAAGCGGTGGTGCGAGATGCCTGAGGCGAGGGTGGTGCCGATCTCGGCGAGGTGGACGGTGGCCGAGGCCATGGCCGGGTTGGTGCCGATGGCCAGCAGGAGCGTGGTCGACGTGACCCCGTAGGCCATACCGAGGGAGCCGTCGACGAGTTGGGCGGCCAGGCCGACGAGGGCGAGCAGGACGAAGTTGAGCATGAGGTGCCTTTGTTGTGTCTGGGGTGGTGTGGGCGTGCGGGAGCGGCTAGCCCAGACACATGGCGCTGGTGATGCGCATCAGGACGACAGGCGTGGGAGACGTCGGTGCGCTCTCGGCGGCGGAGTCGAACATGCGGAGAGTCAAGCAGCTACATCGGCGCTTGTTAACATCGAATCCCCCGGTTTCGCTGCACGCGGAACGCGGAATATCTCGCTGTCAGCCGCATGCGCGGCCGGGAAAGGTCTCAGCCGGCGAGGAGCGACTCGACGCGGCCCGCGATCTTGGCGGCCATGAGGTCCCTGCCCTCCAACGCCTTCATCACGAAGTACTCCTCGGGCCGCTCGGCGGCCAGCGCGAGGAGGTGCCGGCGCACCCTGCGATGGAACTCCAGGCCCGCGCTCTCGAGGCGGTCCTTGTCCTGCTTGATCGACACCGCGTCGTCGGGATCGGCGTCGAGGAGGATCGTGAGGTCCGGCCGTAGACCGCCCACGGCCCACCAGGCGATATCGGCGACCTCGCCCAGCGCGAGGTCCCGGCCCGCACCCTGGTACGCGATCATCGAGTCCACGTAGCGGTCGCAGACCACCACCTCGCCGCGCTCCAGCGCCGGGCGGATCACCTCGTGCACGTGCTGGGCCTTGTCGGCCGCGTAGATCAGCGCCTCAGCGCGGTGGTCGACGTCGCCGGATGCGGGGTCCAGCACCAGTCGGCGCAGGGTGGCGCCGAGTTCGGTGCCCCCCGGTTCGCGCGTCACGACGTGCGGCAGGCCCCGGGTCATCAACCACGACTGCAGGCGCCGAACCTGCGTGGACTTGCCCACCCGGTCGCCGCCCTCGAACACGATGAACAGTCCGCTCATGAGGTGGGCTTCTTCAACTGCTTCGCCTGCTTCTTCTTGGCCTTCGCCAGCAGCTTCCGCGCCTCGGCCACCCGCTCGGGCCAGCGCTGGATGAAGTCGCGTCGACGCAGCGCCGCCCCGCCCCGGGTCCGCTCGTAGTCGAGGCCCAACTGGTAGGCCTGAGACGGCGACAGCCCGTCGAGTTCGGGGGTTCCGCTGCGGAGGCCCTTGGACGCCCTCCGCAGTTCGTCAAGCACCTCGTCGAGCGAACGCAGCATCTTGCCCATCATCTTGGGCATCATCGGGGCCAGCACGTTGGCGGCCACCTCCAGCTGCTCGGCCGCCCGCAGGGCCGCCTGCCAGGCCTCGTCCGGCGACGCGGGCGTGAGGCTGCGGCAACGGTCGGCCAGGATGAACGTGGCCTGCTCGGCACGCTCGAACAGCAGTTTCGCGGCCGGCTGATGCGACAGGTCGCCCAGCCTGGGCGCCCGGGCCCCGGTGACCAGCGCGTCGATCGCGTGCAACGTGGGCTGCTCGATGTCCCTGGCCGAGGCGAAGGGCAGGCCGGTGAGCCCGCTCTCGACGCTCTCCCGCCAAGCGGGTTCGAGCACGGTCGCGAGGCCCCGGAGGTCACGTCCGAACTCCCACAACCGGTGGTTCAGCGCGCCCACCTCGTCGGGGTCGCCGGTGCGTCTGTCGAGGTCTGCCCGCACGATGTGGCCCAGGTGCCCGGCGAAGAGCGCGGCGACGAACTCCTCGAGGGACGCGTCGCGCCACAGTTCGCGGGGCTTGGGGAACCCGGTGAGGCCGGTGGCGGGGGCGCCCAGCCGCTGCTGGAGGTGGGGGAAGTCCGTCACCAGCGTGGACCCCCCGGCCTGGGCGGCGCTGAGCAGGAACTCGCGCTGCTGACCGGTCAGGGCCTCGCTGGGCGTGAACGTGACCTCGCGGTATTCGGAGCTGAGCACACCGTCGCGGCGCACCTGGACCTTGTCGTCGCGGACGATGGCGGCGGTCGCGTTGTCCGCGTCGCGGAGGAACCACTCGTCGCGCTCGCACGTCATGGCCGCGATGGGCCCGAGCGTCGCGCCGCGCACGAACGGCTTCACGAGGCGGGCGAACCGTTCCGGGAGGTCGCCGCTGCCGGACACGGGCTCCGCCTGCTCGCTGGGCAGGTGCGGTTCCCACGCGGGGGCGGCGAGGTACCACTGGCCGGCCCCGGCCACCACGCGGTGGGCGACGACGACGCCGGCCCTCAGCAGGCGACCGTCCGGCGCGTCGATGATGGTGCTGTCCATAACGAAACTCGCCGAGGGCCTGCGCACGAGGCGCTCCAACCCGACCGCGGTGGAGGTGAATTGTGGTGGTTCCGAGGTGAACGGGACCTCGAACCGGATCGCGCCCTTGGGCGTGCCCTTCTTCGCCATGGCTGTCAGCCTAACTACTTCTTGGGGGCTGCCTTGCGGGTGGTCGTCTTGCGCGTGGTCGTCTTGCGCGCAGGACGGGTCGACGGGCCCTTGGCCCGCTTCTCAGCGATCAGTTCGAAGGCGCGTTCCGGGGTGATGGCCTCGGGCGCGTCGTCACGGCGCAGGGTGGCGTTGGTCTCGCCGTCGGTGACGTAGGGCCCGAACCGGCCGGACTTCAGCACCACAGGCTTGCCGGAGACCGGGTCTGCGCCGAGCTCCGCCAGCGGGGCGGCCGCGGCGGCGCGTCCGCGCGTCTTCGGCTGGGCATAGATGGCCAGCGCCTCCTCGAGCGTGATCTCGAAGATCTGGTCCTCGGTGGTCAGCGACCGCGAATCCGTGCCGCGCTTCAGGTACGGGCCGTAGCGTCCGTTCTGGGCGGTGATCTCGTTGCCCTCCTCGTCCTTGCCGACGGTGCGGGGCAGGCTGAGGAGCTTGAGGGCGGTGGGCAGGTCGAGCGAGTCCAGCGACATCGACTTGAACAGCGAGCCGGTGCGCGGCTTCTTGGACTTCGGGGCGTCCTCGGGCAGCACCTCGGTGACGTACGGGCCGAAGCGGCCGTTCTTCGCCACGATCATGAGGCCGGACGCCTCGTCGACGCCGAGCTCGCGCTCCTCGTCGAGTGGCTGGGTGAGCAGCTCCTCGGCGACGGCGACGGTGAGCTCGTCCGGCGCCAGCTCCTCCGGCACGTTGGCGCGGCGGCCGTCAGAGGCCTCCACGTAGGTGCCGTAGCGGCCGACCCGTACGTCGATGCCGGAATCCTTCAGCGGGAAGGTGGACAGGGCGCGGGCGTCGATGTCGCCGAGCTCGCTCACGAGGGATTCGAGGCCGTGATGGGTGTCGCCTTCGGCGCCGCGGTAGAAATCCGTGAGCACCTGGAGTCGCTGCGCCTTGCCGGAGGCGATCTCGTCGAGCTGGTCCTCCAGCTCGGCGGTGAAGGCGTAGTCCACCAGTTCGGTGAAGTGTTCCTCGAGCAGCCGGGTGACGGCGAACGCCAACCACGTCGGCACCAGGGCCGAGCCCTTCTTGAAGACGTAGTCACGCGCGGTGATGGTGCGGATGATGGAGGCGTAGGTCGACGGGCGGCCGATCTCCAGTTCCTCCAGCTTGGCCACCAGCGACGGCTCGGTGTAGCGCGACGGGGGGCGGGTCTCGTGGCCCGCGGGCTCGGCCTTGGCGACGGCCAGCTCCTGCCCCTCGGTGAGCACCGGGAGGCGCGACTGCGCGTCGTCGGAAGTCGACTCATCGTCGACGCCCTGCACGTAGGCCTTGAGGAAGCCGGGGAAGGTGATGGTGCGGCCCGAGGCGACGATGCCGGCCGAGGTGGTCTCGGCGTCGGCGACCGTGGTGGCGCCGATGGTGGCGTCGATCCTGATCGAGACGGACTCGCCGCGTGCGTCGGCCATCTGCGAGGCCAGGGTGCGCCGCCAGACCAACTGGTAGAGGCGGTAGGCGTCGCCCGAGAGACCGGTGTCGTCCGGGTGGCGGAACGAATCACCGGCGGGACGGATCGCCTCGTGCGCCTCCTGCGCATTCTTGACCTTCGAGGCGTAGACGCGGGGCTTGTCGGGGAGGAACCGCTCGCCGAACAGCGCGCGCACCGCCTTGCGGGCGGCGGTGATGGCCTCACCCGAGAGCGACACCGAATCGGTTCGCATGTAGGTGATGAAGCCCTTTTCGTAGAGTTCCTGCGCCACCGACATAGCGCGCTGCGACGAGAAGCCCAGCTTGCGGCCGGCCTCCTGCTGCAGCGTGGTGGTGCGGAAGGGCTCGTAGGGGCGGCGGGTGTAGGGCTTGGCCTCGACGGAGGCGACGCGGAGGTCACCGTCGGACAGCGCCCCAGCCAGCGCCTTGGCCGAGGCCTCGTCGAGCACCAGCGCGTTGCCGGCGGTGAGTTCGCCGTCGGCGTTGAAGTCGCGGCCCTGCGCCACCTTCGCGCCACCCACCTCGACGAGGCGGGCGGGGAAGTTGCGGGGGTCCGTGTCCGGGCCGCCGTCGAGCGTGAGGTCGAGGTCCCAGTAGGACGCGGGGACGAACGCGATGCGCTCGCGTTCGCGGTTGACGATGAGGCGGGTGGCGACCGACTGCACGCGTCCGGCCGACAGCTTCGGCATGACCTTCTTCCACAGCACCGGCGACACCTCGTAGCCGTACAGGCGGTCGAGGATGCGGCGGGTTTCCTGCGCGTCCACGAGGTCGACATCGATCTCGCGGGGGTTGCGGACGGCCTCCTCGATGGCGGACTTGGTGATCTCGTGGAACACCATCCGCTTGACCGGCACCTTGGGCTTGAGCTCCTCCATGAGGTGCCACGCGATGGCCTCGCCCTCGCGATCACCATCCGTTGCCAGGAAGAGTTCGTCGACGTCCTTGAGCTTGGCCTTCAGGTCCCGGATGGTCGCCTTCTTGTCCGGCGAGACGACGTAGATGGCGTGGAAGTCGTCGTCGACGTTGACCCCGGTGCGCGCCCAGGCCTCGCCCTTGTACTTGGCGGGCACCTCGGCGGCCTTCGTGGGGAGATCGCGCACGTGACCACGGCTCGACTCCACGATGTAGTCGCCGCCGAGGTAACCGGCGATCTTGGTCGCCTTGGTCGGCGACTCGACAATCACGAGACGCTTGCTTGACATGCAGATCTGTCCTTTAACAACGGGGAAACTCGTGAGGAACAATAGCCTGAGCTGTCAAGCTTGCCCGCTTCGGGCACTCGAACCCCTAGCCGCGGCGACGTCGGCCCTTGGCGTCCCACTGCACTTCGGCACCGGTGCGCGGGTCGATGATGCGCTCCTTTTTGGAGAGTCGCAGGAACCAGCCACCCCAGGCCGCCAGCAGGACCACGCCCAGCGTCAGCGACGCCCAGACGGGCATGCCGAACGGCAGCTCCGTCCCGTCGGAGAAGAGCGCCAGGACGCCGCTGACGAGGAACCAGCCGGCCACCGCGGTGTACCCGAAACCGGCGAGGGCGAACAGGACCTGTCCCCGGAAGAGGCGCATCAGGAAGGGAGCGGATTGATCCGCGACGGCGACCCCGGTGGCGCTCGCCCGTTCGGCCGCATACGCCTTGACGGGGCCGAAGGCCTCGACGGGATCCTCCCCCGTCTCGGCGACGTGGGACTCCACTTCGGCCAGGACCTCCCCGATCCGGTCGCCGGGCACGTCGAGGAGGCGCAGTTCGAGAGCGAGGTCGTCGATGTAGTCGGTGGCGTTCATGAGTGCTCCTTCAGGAGGGCGGAGAGGTTATGGGAGAAGGCACGCCAGGTGTCCGCGCGGTTGCGGAGGTCCGCCGCGCCGTCGGCGGTGAGCCGGTAGTACTTGCGGCCGGGGCCGGAATCACCGGCGCGCCAGTCGGTGTCGACGAACCCGGCCTCTTCGAGGCGGCCGAGGATGGGATAGAGGGTGCCGCCCTTGACGGTGCCGAAGCCGGCGTCGTTCAGGCGGCTGGTGA
The DNA here is from genome assembly GCF_017815535.1 of Tessaracoccus sp. MC1865. Lineage (NCBI taxonomy): Bacteria > Bacillati > Actinomycetota > Actinomycetes > Propionibacteriales > Propionibacteriaceae > Tessaracoccus > Tessaracoccus sp. MC1865. The sequence goes on from NZ_CP072596.1 coordinate 2,488,223, forward strand.
TCTCGTAGCCATAGGTCTCGCCCTCGGCGATGATCGCAAGAACGGCCACTTCGAGGAAGCCCTTGAGCCAACTCGACGGCCAGGGAGTTGCAGGTACCATGACTAGATCGTATATCTATCTAGTCAGCGATGCAACCTATATCGCGTGGGAACCGTCGCCGGCGAGGATCAGCATCTGGTCGAGGAGGGCCTGACGGATCTCTGGAAGCAGCGCGGCGGCCAGCTCCGCAGCGTCGAGGTCGAGGACCTGCGCGACGGCGGCCACCACCTGGCCAACGGTCAACTCGCCGTCGAGCGCGCCGAGGGCGGCGGCCAGGGCGGTGTCGGCCTTGATGGCACGCAGGAGCCCCACCCGCTGGCGGAACACCACGTGCTCCGGATCCTCCGCGCCGGGCCGGCCGATGGTCTCCTGCTCGACGTCGACGAGCCGGGGCCGGGCGCCCAACAGCTCCGCGGTCGGTAGCTGGAACGCATCCACGGCGGCAAGATGCCGGGCGAAGACGTCTCCCACCGGCTGGGCGACAGCGTGCGGCCAGCTCTCAAAACGGCAGTGGGGCTCGGCCCGCTCCGCCCTGGTGACGAGCACCCATCCCATCCCGATGCTGCGCACGCCCAGGCGCTCGAAGTAGGCCAGCCACTCGTCGTAGGCCGCCCTCCACCGGTCCGTACCCGCCAGCCCGGCGTCGGTGAGCCACATCTCGATGTAGGAGAACACGTCCAGGCGCTCCCGCTCGATGATCCAGGCGTCACAGGAGTCCGGGATCCAGGCGCCGAGCCGCTCCTCCCACGGCTGGTCCGTCACGGCCCAGTTGGTCAGCAGTTGCAGCGACCCCCCGGGGGTGAGGTGGTCCGCGGCACCGCGGATCAGGGTCTCGACGAGGGAGTCGCCCTCGAAGTTCGCCTCCCGGTAGGTGAGGGTGTCGGCCTCGTCGGTGGGCGGACTCATGACGAAGGGCGGGTTCGACACGATGAGGTCGAACCGCTCCCCCGCCACCGGCTCGTAGAGGGATCCGTTGCGGTAGTCCACCTCGACACCGCCCAGCCCGGCGGTCACCCTCGCCAGTTCAAGGGCGCGCTCGTTGACGTCCGTGGCGACCACCCGGCCGGCGTGCCGGCTGAGATGCAGCGACTGCACCCCACAGCCGGTGCCGAGGTCCAACGCGGTGTCCACAGGCGTGCGCATGGTCAGCTGTGCGAGCGTGGTGGACGCGGGCGACACTCCCAGCACGTAGTCAGGGCGGATGGGCGACATCCCGTGGTCGAGGCCCGGGGTGGGGTCCGCCACCACCCATCCGGACGCTCCGTCGTCGGGCGAGCCGTAGGGGCGGATGTCCACGACGGCGCGGACCGAATCCCCGTCCGCCCGCACGAAACCCTCCTCCAGCAGGGCGTCCACATCGACCGCAACGGCCACCGCCTCGCGCGGCACCGCCTGTTGGAGGATGAAGAGCCTGATCAGCGCGGCCTGCGGGTCTGCGGCGGCGCGGAGCGCCACGTCGGCCGGCACGGTGCAGTTGCGCCCCAGCCCCGCCTGGCCATCCTCACCGATCCGGTCGACCACCGCATCTGAGGTGTAGCGGGCGGCGGTGAGCTGGTCGCGGAGCGCGGCGGTGTCGATGGCCATGGCGACATCTTAGGCAGGGCGGCGTCGGACGAATCGCCATCGACGAGGCCTGTCGGCCTGACCCTCCCGGTTGCGACCATGGGCGCATGGCACTGAAAAGGAACGTAGTGATCGCCGCCATCGCGGCGGCAGCATTGGGGGTCAGCGCCTGCAGCGGAACCGCGGAGACCCCCCAGACGCAGGCCCCGGCCAGCTCCACCGCAACGGCCCAGGAGACCGGAGCAGGCGGCTCGAAGAGCGCTGCGGTCGAGACCTCCGCCGAGGCGACGCCGACGCAGGAGGATTCGCCCGCTGCCGAGCCGAGCGAGGAGGAGTCGCCCCCCGAAGAGGCGTCCGGCGAGCTCCCCTGGGACGAAGGCCCCGTGGACACGGAGGCCTTCCTCGACCTGTACCGCCCGGTGCAGGAGTCGATCACGACGATGAAGATGACCACCTCGACGTCGGTCCCAGGCTCCGAAACCGTCACGTACGTCGACAGCACGGACCCGACCAATCCCCGCACCTACACGGTGCTCGAGGCCGCCGGGAAGAAGGTGGAGTCGGTCACCGAGGGCACCACCGCCTATACGCGGACCGACGGCGGGGCCTGGCAGGAGCAGCAGATCCCCGACACGGCTGAGGGGACCAAGCCCACCCTCGATGCCGAGACCCTCCGTGGCCTCGTCGAATCCATCGAACTCGTGGACAAGGGCGAGCGGAAGTTCACAGTGGTGCTGGATCTGGGGGCGCTGGTGCCCTCCGCGGCGCCCGGGACGGAAGGGATCCCCACCACCTGGTGGCTCGATGACCAACTGCGCCTGGTGAAGCAGGAAATGACGATCATGGAGGCGACGGTCATCACGGAGTACTCCGAGTTCAACCAGCCGGTGGACATCCCGCAGGTGCCGTAGGCCTGAACTGGAGCGCCCGCGACGGGGACGGATCCCTGCCGCGGGCGCTTCTGCACTGGGCGAAGACGAGCGCTGCCTTGTTCCGTCACACGGAGTCGGTGGCTCCCTGCCAGAGGTTGATGCCTCCCACTCCGGAGTGCTCGTCGATCGCCGAGAGCTCGTCCTCGGTGAAGGCCAGGTTGGTGAGGGCGTCGAGATTCGCGTCGAGCTGGCGCACCGACGAAGCGCCCAGCAGCGCGGAGGTGACGGACGCTTCGCCCTGGTCGCGGAGCACCCAGGCGATGGCCATCTGGGCCAACGACTGCCCGCGGCCCTCGGCGATCCCATTCAGCGCGCGGAGGTGTTCGAGGTTCTTCTCGTTCAGCAGCCCCTCGTCGAGCGACTTCCCCGCGGCCGCGCGGGAATCAGCCGGGATGCCGTCGAGGTAACGGTCGGTGAGCATCCCCTGCGCCAGCGGCGAGAAGGCGATGACGCCCATGCCGTTGGCGGCCGCGGACTGCAGGAGGCTGGGCTCGCCGTCCTCAACCCAGCGGTTGAGGATGGAGTACGACGGCTGATGGATGACCAGCGGCGTGCCGAGCTCGCGCGCGATCTGCTGGGCCTTGGCCGTCAACTCCGCCGAGTAGGAAGAGATCCCGGCGTACAGGGCGCGGCCGGAGCGGACGATGAAGTCCAGGGCCTGCATCGTCTCCTCGACGGGGGTGTCCGGGTCAGGGCGGTGGTGGTAGAAGATGTCGACGTAATCGAGACCCATGCGCACCAGCGAGTCGTCGCAGGACGCGACGAGGTACTTGCGCGAGCCGCCGAAGCCGTAGGGGCCGGGCCACATGTCCCAGCCGGCCTTCGAGGAGATGACCAGTTCACCGCGGTACCGCTTGAAGTCCTCGGCGAAGTGGCGGCCGAAGTTCGTCTCCGAGGAGCCGTAGGGCGGGCCGTAGTTGTTCGCGAGGTCGAAGTGCGTCACGCCGCGGTCGAAGGCGCGCCTCAGGATGTCGCGCTGCGTCTGGAGCGGCTTGTCGTCTCCGAAGTTGTGCCACAGGCCCAGCGAGATCGCGGGCAGTTTCAGGCCGGAGGTGCCGAGCCGCCGGTACGGCATGGAGTCATAACGGTCTTCCGCTGCAACATAAGTCATGCCGTCAGCCTATTGGCACGCCGGAGGCGGTGCTGGAGGCGGTCACGTTCCCGCGGTGGCGCTGCGCAGAAAGGTCCGTGGCGCACCGGGCAGGGCCGGCTCCAAGGGGGCACGGACCGCGATCTCGACGACGACGTGCCGGCCGCCGCCCCGCACGGCGCACTCCGCGACCGAGACCCCGTTGCGGACCGCGGCCTCGCCCGCCGCGGAGCAGGGGTCAGCGCCCTGGACCGACGCCGACACCGCTGCGAGGGCGGCGAGCTCGGCCGCCTGTTCGGCGTGCCTGGCCGCCGAGAACCACGCGATCAGGACCCCAGCCACGGTGAACGACGCCAGGAGCGCCAGGCTCATCCCCATCGTCAGCAGCACCCCTGCCGAACCGCGCTCGGTGTGGCGGCTCACGGCCCGATCCCCGGTTCGTAGGCGGCCCAGGCCCGGGCCGAGACGTCGACGACGCCCAGCCTCAGAACGGGCACCGGCAGCGTCACGCTGGCCTGGACCCCGAGGTGCTCCCTGACCACCTCTATGCGTGCGCCTTTCGGCGCCCGGGCCCTGGCTTCGGCGAAGGCTTCGTCGTCACCCCGGGCGGCCTGCCGGGCCAGCTGGGCGCTGGCCTCGGCGGCCGTTGCCTGGGCCACTCCGAGGAGGGAGGCCCCGACCAGGCCAACGGTGAGGACCACGGCGAGCAGCAACCCGACGCAGAGCTCGACGGCGACCATCCCCTGTTCACCCCGCCGGGTCCTCCCTCCTCGGATCACCCTCCGACCTTGAGCAGATCGGAGATGTTGAAGTCGCCCTGCAGCACCTTGCCGAAGACGCCGGTGACCCAGTCGAAGAGCACCTGGAAGAACGCGTTGTCGGAGAAGACCCGGACCAAGAGGATGGCGACGGTGGCGGCGGCGAGCAGGCCGATGGCGTACTCGACGGTGGTGAGGCCCCGCTCAGTGAGGCGGCGCAGCTGTGCCCTGCGCTGGGGGTGGAGCACGAGGTTGGACATGGAGGTTCCTTTCCCGAGGTCGGCCGCCTTTCGGCCGGTCTCACCCCCATTGATCGGAAAAGGGCACCCTGAATCACCGCGTGAACCCGCGTGTGTGGATTAGTCAGGCGGACAACACCGCGGGCTGTGGACAACGGGTGATCGCCCTAGACTCCGCGTCGAGCAGCAGCCCGAGCAGCTCGGCCGCATCCGGCTTGTTCAGCACCTGGTTGGCGTTGCCACACTTGGGCGACACCACGCAGGCAGGGCAGCCCTCGGCGCAGCCGCACCGGGTGAGGCGCTCGAAGGTGGCTGCCAGCCACTCCCCGATGACCTCGTAGCCCCGGTACGCGAAGCCGGAGCCACCCGTCATTCCGTCGTGCACGAAGATCGTGCAGAGGCCGGTGTCCGGGTGCAGGGCGGTGCTGACGCCACCGATGTCCCACCGGTCGCACGGTGCGAACGCCGGCAGGAGCCCGATGGCGGTGTGCTCCATGGCGTGGGCGGCTGCGCCCATCTGGAGTTCAGCCCAGCCCAGGCGGCCGGCGAGGTGCGCCGGGACCGTCCACCACACCGCCTGCGTGGTCATCCGGTGCCGCGGCATCTCCAGGGCGGTGGTGTCCCACACCTCATGGGTCACCTCGTCGCGCCGGAGGTAGGCGAGCACCTGGGAATCCAGCAGCACGTCACCGCGGCAGACCTCAGTGACGCCCAGCCGCTTGCGGTCCATCTCGCGGAGGATCTCGATGTCGAACGACGACTGCGGTTGCGTGTAGTACCTCGGCCTGCCCTGGACGACGAACGCCTGGTGCTCCTCGCGGTCCAGTTCATCGACGAGGAACGTTTCGCCTTGGTGGAGGTACACCGCCCCGGGGTGGACGGTGCGGTCTGCGGCCGCCATGTCCACCACGCCGACCACCCGGCCCGTGTCGCGCTCGATGATGTCGACGGGGCGCTCCCCGATGGCGCGCAGGTCGATGAAGTCCACAGCCCGGTCCGGCCTCGTCCAGAAGTAGCGGCCGGCGCGGTTGCGCAGCACCCCCTGCTGCGCCAGCGCGTCAGCCACCATGGAGGTGGTGGGGCCGAACCACCGCTCGTCGTCTGCTGACAGCGGCAGTTCCTGGGCGGCTGCGGCGAGGTGGGGCCCGAGCACCCGGGGGTTCTCGGGGTGCAGCACCGCCCGCTCGACGGGCGCGTCGAAGATCAGTTCCGGATGCTCGAGGAGGTAGACGTCCAGCGGGTTCTCCCGGGCGAGGAGCACCACGAGGGCGTCCTGGCCGCGGCGCCCCGCGCGGCCCGCCTGCTGCCAGAAAGACGCGAGTTTGCCCGGATAGCCGGACACCAGCACCGCATCCATCCCGGCGACGTCGACGCCGAGTTCCAGCGCATTGGTGGAGGCCAACCCCCGCAGCTCGCCGCTGTGCAGGGCTGCCTCGAGTTCGCGCCGGTCGTAGGCAAGGTAGCCGCCGCGGTAGGAGGCGACCCTGGTGGGCTCGCGCGCCACCTCCTGCGCAGCCAGGGAGACCAGTTCGGCACCCTGGCGGGAGGGCACGAACGCGATCACCTGCCTGCCCTCGTCCGTCAGCCCCGCCAACAGGCGGGCGGTGTCGTCGCGCAGCGACTTCTCCGGCCGCCACAGCGCCACCGTGCGCCGGCCCGACGGCGACGAGTCCTCGTCGACCACCTTCACCGGGCCGGACCCGATGAGGGTCTCCGCGAACTCCCCGGCGTTGGGCGCCGTGGCCGACGACAGCGCGACGACGGGGTCTGCCCCGTACTGCGCCGCGATCCGCCGCAACCTGCGCAGCACTTGCGCCACGTGCGCCCCGAAGATGCCCTGATAGCGATGGGCCTCGTCGACGACGATGTAGCGCAGCGAGCCCAGGAACCTCGACCACCGCTGGTGGTTGGGCAGCATGGAGAAGTGCAGCATGTCCGGATTGGTCAGGATGAAGCTGGCGTGGTCTCTGGCGAAGCGCCGCTCGGCCTCGTCCGAGTCACCGTCGAGCGGGGTGATGCGCCAGGTCTGGGGCCCGAGTGCCGCCGCCGCCCGGGCCTGGTCGTGCGCCAGCGCTTTGGTGGGCGAGATGTACAGCGCGGTGTGCCGAGGGCCGGTGAGCCGGGCACGCATCGAATCCACGCTGGCGCCCACCTTGCCGTGCACGGCGCCGGTGATGATGGGCATGAGGTAGCCGAGCGACTTGCCGGAGCCGGTGGGCGTGCACACGATGCTGTGCTCGCCGTGGAACAGGGCGTCCGCGAATTCCACCTGGTGCCGCCAGGGTGCGTCGATGCCCGCTGCGGCGATCTGTTCTGCGGCCTTGACCGGCAGCCAACTGGGCCACGCCGTGGGCACGCCAGAGGAGGCGTCGCGCTGCGAAACAGCGGTCACCTCGTCGCGGCCCAGCACCCAGGAAAACGTCACCCCTCAACTGTGCCAGCCGCCACCCACAATTTCTGAATCGACCGCCGTGTCGATTCAACCCGAGAAGAAGTTCTGGATCAGCCCGGCGATGATGGGAACCACTCCGACCAGCATGAAGGCGGGCAGGAAGCACGCCATCAGGGGCACGACCGACCGGACCCCCACCGTCCGGGCAGCCTTGAGCGACCGATCACGGAAGTCCTGCCGGGCGTCCTCGGCGTGCACCCTGAGCACGCCGGAGAGGGACGCCCCGGATCGCTCGGCCCGGGCGATGTCCGCCGCCGGCTGCCCCCAGACCGGGTGCTGCCGCAGCCGTGCCCACGCCTCAGGCCCTGCCCGGCCGAGCGCCAGCTGCGCCGCCACCTCCCGCAACAGCTTCTGCGTGGCGGGTGGTGACACGTCCGCGACCGCCTCCACTGCGGCCGACATGGGTTGGCCCGCTTCCAGGCAGACGCGGAGGAACCCCAGGGCGTCCGGGAGCTCCGCCGCCAGTTCCCCCGTGTCCGGCCGTGGCGCGCGGTACCCCAGCAACACCACCGACCCCAGACCGACCACCAAGCCACCCGCCATTGCGAGCATCCCGTCGAGGGCCAGCATCAGGAGAGCGCCCATGGGCAGGCCCAGGAGCGCCCGTTGACGCAGCGGCAGGGCCCCCTCCCTGCCCTCCAGCCACGCAGGGACCCTCCGTTCGGGCCGTGCCCGGAGCCGCTCCAGCGCCGCAGCCGGCGCGGGCATCGCCACCAGCACCGCCAGGAACGCAGCCAGGGCGGCCATGAGTAACTGGTTCATCTGACCTCCCTCCTTCCCTGCGCGAGCTTGTCGATCCACAACACCCCGGCGGCCGTCAAGGTCACCGCCGTGAGCACCAGCACCTGACCGATGACGCCGCCGAACAGGAATTCCAGTGGGTCTGCGCCGGCTGCGAAGCCCAGGCCGACGGCCAGGAAGGGCAGCGCGGCCATGATGTGGCCACTCGCGCGCGCTGCAGCCAGCTCGGCCTCGATCACGGCCTGCAGTTGCCGTTGGCGCCGCAGATTCTCTGACACCGACGACAGGACGTCCGCCACCGGGGCCCCACTCCTCTCGCTCACCCGCCACGCGGAGGCGACGGACCGCATCCCGCCCTGACCGGGGACGGAGGCAACCCGCTCCAACTCCGCCCCGACATCCGAGCCCAACGCGGCGGCCGCGGCAGCAGGGGCGAGGACAGGCGAGTCCCGAGCCGCCTCGGCAAGCGCCACGGTGGGGATCTGGCCGGAGCGCAGCAGGGAACTCAACACGCGGGCGGCCGCGGCGCACTCGCCGGCCCGCCGGGAGGCGCTGCGTCGACGCCGCGCGCTCGCCACCAGCCAGCCGCTGGTGCCGAACGCGATGGCGCCCACCGCCATCCAGCCGACCGCCCGGAACCCCAGCGCCCCCGCCGCCCCGACCACGGCGAGCACCCCGAGCACCACCCACGGCGACACCCGCGTGGTTAGGCGACGGCGGCGCGGCGCCAGGCGACGCAACCCGGGGGCCGGCCCGATCAGCGCCGCCGCGGAGAGGGCGGCCACCAGCGCAGCGCCGGTCACCATCCCACCAGCCTGGTCAGTTCGGCGCCGGCCTCCCCCTCGTAGCGCACCCGTCCCCCGGCGAAGGACGCCGCCGGCGCGATCTCGACCCGGCCGTCGGCGCCCCGCCTGAACAGCCCGATCTGATCCACCGCCCGGGCACCTGAGCGGCTCCGCCGGAGATGGATCACCAGCCGTAGCGCCGCGGCCACCTGGGCGTGACACGCCTCGCGCCCCAGCCCACCCAGTGCCGCGAGGGCTTCCAACCGGGCGGGCACGTCCTGCACCGAGTTGGCGTGCACCGTGCCGCAGCCCCCTTCATGCCCGGTGTTCAACGCGGTCAGCAGGTCCGTCAGTTCGGCACCGCGCACCTCGCCCAGCACGACGCGGTCCGGGCGCATCCGCAGCGCCTGCCGCACAAGCGTGGTGAGCGTGAGGGCACCTGTCCCCTCGGCGTTCGCCGGCCTGCCCTCGAGTCGCACACAGTGCGGATGATCCGGCACCAGTTCCCGCGCATCCTCCACCACGACCAGGCGCTCCTCACCGGGCACCAACGCCAGCAGGGCGGAGAGCAGCGTGGTTTTCCCTGTGCCGGTGCCACCGGAGATCAGGAAGGGCAACCGTGCCGCCACCACGGCCTGCAGCAGGCGCTCGCCCTCCGGCGGCAACGAACCGGCGGCCACGAGGTCTGCCACCGAGAAGCTCCGGCGGGCCGGCACCCGCAGCGACAGGCAGGTGCCCGGAGCCGCCACCGGCGCGAGCACCGCATGCAGCCGCACCCCGCCCGGCAGCCGCCCGTCGACGAAGGGCGACGAGTCATCGAGTCGTCGCCCGGCGGCGGCCGCCAACCGGATGGCGAGCCTGCGCACCTGTTCGTCGTCCACGAAGCGCACCTCAGCGCGCTCCAACCCCCGGCCGCGGTCCACGAACACCTCGCGGGGGCCGTTGACCACCACATCAGAGACCCCGGGCTCGGCCAGCAGGTCGTCGAGCGGGCCGGCCCCGACGCTGTTGCGCCGCAGCTGGGCGAGCACGTCGTGCACCACCGCATCGGTCACGATGACGCCCATCCCGCGCAGCGCGGTCGCCACGTCCACCGGGGTGTGGGTGCGGCCCAGCCCGGCCAGGCGGGTCTGGAGCACATCGAGTTGCACCTCAGCCACCGCGCACCTCCGCCAGCAGGGCCGCAACCGCTCTGCGGTACCGGCGCGCAGCCGTGCTGACAGGCGACACCCCCAGCTCAACCAACCGGACCACCGCCTTGTCGTGTGGGATGGCCGCCAGGCACGGAAGGCCCAGCGCGCGCGAGACGACCTCCGCGGGGATGGACCGGCCGGGCCCACGCCGGACCACCACCGCAGCGGGCTGCACGGACCGGCCCTCGACCAGCATCCGCGCTGAGGCGACGGACCTCACGTCCGCGCCGACGACGAGCAGCGTCCGGTCCGGCTCCACCTGCGGCGCCTCACGGCCGGCATCGATGACCACGAGGTCTGCGGAGCGGGCCAGCGAGCCGACGGCGGCCGCCACCGCCGCCGCCGGTGGCGCGGAGGGCGACTCCCGGCCCTGCGCCAGGAACGCTGCCCCCTCGGCCATGGGCAACCCGCCGATGAGATCTCCCAATTCGCCCCGCGCGTGACTCAGGTCTGGCCACCGCACGCCGTCGACGGTCTCCGCTCCGACGATGAGGTCCAGCCCGCCGCCCGCCTGCGCCAGGTCCACGCACGCCGCGCGCATCCGCTGTGCCGCCGCCACCAGCGCCAGCGAGGCCGCCAGCGTGCTCACGCCCAGACCGCCGGAGGCGCCCACCAGCGCCACGACCGTGGCCCGCACCGCGTCCGCGCGCACCGCCGTCGAGATGGCCTCCGCCAGGTGACCACCGTGGTCAGGCAGCGGCAGCACCGGCAACGCGAGCGCGGCGGAGCAGCGCGCCAACTCCCGCGGCGAGTCGCCGACGAGGTGGGCCTGCCCGGGCGCGACGCCCGTCCAGCGCGTGGCGACCTCTGTGGACACCAGCCGCAGGGCCGCCTCCGGCCAGGCCAACCGCACCTCGTCAGGGTGGTGGGCCACGCGCAGCGGGACCTCGAAAGCGGCCGCCGAGACCTCCACCGCCTCGATGACGGCCGGGTCCCGGGAGCAGAGCAGAACGTAGGGTTCCATGCCCACCACTGTGGTCAACGGGCGGCCCGAATTTCGACGGATGTGCCCCGTTGTGGATAACCTTCCCCGGCGCGGCGTCCTCCGTCGTGACGCACAACCCGCCAGCTAGGCTGGCCCCACCACATCAGCTACGCGGAAGGACGGCATGAGCATCACCCTGCCCGACGAGGCCCTCACCTGGCTCTCCGTGTGGCAGGACGTGCGCGGGCTGGTCCTGGCCGGCGACACGCATCTCACGCGCCGGCTCTCGGCCGCCGGGCACACCCTGTTCGCGCTGACCGACAGCCCCGCCGTCCACGTGCGGCTTGCCGAGCTCACGCGGGTCACGCCGCTGCTGGCGCGGCCGGAGGCGGTGCCAACGGATCCGCTGCAGTTCGAAGTGGTCTTCGCGCACCAGAGCCTGCACCGCTACAACCTTGACCAAGCCCTCCCCCAACTGGCCCGCGTGCTGCGCAGTGGCGGGTGCGTCAGCGCCTCCTACCTCGTGCGCGACGACTCGGTGCCCTGGGTGCGGCGCCTCGCGGCGCTGCTGCGCCGCTACGACCCCATGGCCATGAAGGGCGACTACGGCCACCAGAGCCTCGACGTCCTGGGCCGCTCCAAGTACTTCCCAGAGGTGGAGCGCCGCGCGTTCCGGATCTGGCAGGCCGTCAGCCGCGACGACCTCATCGCCATGGTGCGCAGGCAGCCGCTGGCCGGCAACCTCGACCAGAGCCAGCTCGACACCCTCATCGGCCAGGTCGTCGACCTGTTCGACGGGGCGGTACGCCCCGGCGAGAACCTGCGGCTGCCCTACCAACTGCTGTGCTGGCGCGCCTGGGTCAGCCACGAGGAACTGACCAGCCCCGTCGAATTACCCGATAGCGGCCTGGCCATCCCACTGTGATCTATGCGGTACTAGGCTGTGAGCTGCGAAAGGAGCATCCAATGCCCGCTGAGCCCCGCCACCCGTTGGTCGACATCAAGGACTCGCTCTCCGAGTTCGTCTCGAAGACGTCCGAGCTCGCCTCCGCCGAGATCAAGCCCGCCGCCAAAGCCGCAGGCGTGGGCGCCGGGTTCTTCGCCGGTGCCGCCGTCTTCGCCCTGCACGCCATCTGGATGCTGGTCATCCTGATCGCCCTGGGTGTCGGCCTGCTTCTCAACGCACTCACCTCCATGGGGCCGTTCCCCGCGATCACGCTGGGTTTCCTGGTCAGCGTCCTGTTCTCACTGCTCGTGGCCGCCGTCCTGTTCACGCTGGGCCGCGGCAAGTTCCGGGACGTGAAAATGCCGGAGGCCACCATCTCCGAGGCCCGGATGACGCTCGACGCGGTGGTCGACGCCGTCGCCTCCCGCACGAAGGACACCGACGTCGTGATCCGCTCCGAGGACCTCCCCCAATTCCGCGACGCAGACCTCGAGAAGTCGTTCGGCCGTCCGTAGTACCTTGTCTCCCATGATCAAGTGGGAATACTTCGTCGCGCCCGTCCTGTCGCACGTCGCTCAGCAGCTGCTCAACAACTTCGGCTCGGATGGCTGGGAACTGATCCAGCTCGCCCCCGGCCCCAACCCGGACACGCTGGTCGGTTACTTCAAGCGGCCCATCCAGGAGGCCTGATGCCCGCCTCCGAGCGCCTGACCGCACTCGGCATCGAACTGCCGCCGGTAGCCGCTCCCGTCGCTGCCTACGTACCGGCCACCCTGGTGGGCAACCAGATCTGGACCTCCGGCCAACTGCCGTTCGTCGCCGGTGAACTCGTCGCCGTAGGCAAGGCGGGGGGCGCGGTGTCGCCCGACGACGCCGCGGCGGCAGCCCGCACCGCGGCGCTCAACGCCGTGGCGGCCGCCGCAGATCTCGCCGGTGGTGTCGACAACATCCGCCGCGTGCTGAAGGTGGTGGTCTTCGTGGCCAGCGAGCCCGGCTTCACGGCGCAGCCCGCCGTCGCCAACGGCGCCTCGAACCTGCTCGGTGACATCTTCGGCGAGTCCGGCGTCCACGTGCGCAGCGCGGTGGGCGTGGCGGTGCTCCCGCTGGATTCGGCCGTGGAGGTCGAACTCGTCGTCGAGGTCTGAGGTGGACCAGCCGGCGATCATCAACGAGACGCTCGCCGAGGCCTACCCCGACGCTCGGTGCGAGCTGGATTTCCGCACCCCGTTCGAGCTGCTCGTCGCCACGGTGTTGTCGGCGCAGTCGACGGACCGCCGGGTCAACGCGGTGACCGCAGACCTCTTCCGACGCTTCCCCGACGCCACGGCGCTCGCGGAGGCGGACAGGGAAGAGGTTGAGGTCATCATCGGACCTGTCGGGTTCTACCGGAACAAGACCACCGCCATCATCGGGCTGAGCCGGCGCATCGTCGATGAATTCGACGGCGAGGTGCCGGGCACACTCGAGGAACTCGTCTCGCTGCCGGGAGTGGGGCGCAAGACCGCCAATGTGGTGCTGGGCAACGCGTTCGCCGTGCCCGGTGTCACCCCCGACACCCACCTCATCCGCCTGGCCAACCGCTTCGGCTGGGTGGACAACACCAAGCCGGACGTTGTGGAGCGCTCGGTCGGGGCCCTGTTCCCTCCGGAGGAATGGGTGATGCTCTGTCACCGCGTCATCTGGCACGGTCGACGGTGTTGCCACGCCCGGCGCCCGGCCTGCGGAGCCTGCCCCGTCGCCGAATGGTGCCCCAGCCGCGACATCGGCGAACAGGATCCGGCCAAGGCCGCCAAGCTCATCCGCGAGCCGAGGAACTGACGTCGCACCGTTGGCGGCGACGGGCTGAGGCCCTGCCGCCGTGGGGTAATCTCGCAGCACGATGAGGATCAGGTCTGCCATCGCCGCGCTCGGCGCGGCTCTGTTGCTCGCCGCGTGCACGCCCGGCCAGAGCACCACCCCCACCGCGCCCGCCACGCCGCCGCCGGATCTCGCGGCGCTGCGCGTCGAGTACGGGCTGCCTGACTGCCCGGACACGGATCCGGCCGCCGGGCAGGTCGACGGCGGGCTCCCCCACACCCAACTGACCTGCCTGGGCAGCGACAAGACCGTCAACCTGGCCGGCCTGGAGCGCACGCCCACCATCATCAACGTGTGGGCCCAGTGGTGCGGCCCCTGCCGCGAGGAGGCGCCCTTCCTTCGTGAGGGCCTTGCCGAACTCGACGGCGTCGCCTTCCTCGGAGTCGACTACAACGACCCCCTCCCCGATTGGGCCATCGAGTTCGCCGGCCTCGTCGGCTGGTTCTACCCCCACGTGACGGACCAGGACAAGACGCTGCAGGTGCCTCTCAAGATCCCTGGCATCCCGTCGACATACTTCATCGACGCCGACGGGAAGATCGCCGGGGTCCACGCCGGGCCCATCGAATCCACCCAACAGTTGCAGGACCTGGCCGCCCGGTACCTGGGGGTCTCATGAGCATCGAGCGCGTCTTCGGCCGCCTCCGCGGCGCGCTGGCGCAACCCCAGGAGGCCCGCCACATCGGGATCGACCGCACGCCGCGCGGCGAACGCTCAGCAGCCGTTCTGGCCCTGTTCACGGACGACGGCGACCCGTCGCTGACCTTCATCACCCGGGCCACCACCATGCGCCGGCACGCCGGGCAGATCGCGCTGCCGGGGGGCGCCGTCGACGACACGGACGTCGACCGTGCGGACACCGCGCTCAGGGAGGCGCGCGAGGAGATCGGACTCGACCCCACGCAGGTCACGGTGTTAGGACAATTGCCGGCGCTGTGGGTGCCGGCATCGCGCTACGACGTCACCACCGTGGTGGGCGCGTGGCCGGGTGGGGACGAGCTCAGCGTCGTGGACCCACGCGAGGTGGCTGAGGTGCACCACTACCGGGTTTCGGAACTGGCGGCCCCGGAGACACGCGTGATGGGACGCCACCCCAGCGGGTTCATGGGCCCGTCGTTCGTGGTGGGCGACCAGTTCATCTGGGGCCTCACCGGGCACCTCGTTGACTGGGTTCTGGACCTGGCCGGATGGGCACTTCCGTGGGACCGGGGCCGGGTGGCAGACGTGCCCGCGCGTTTCCTGCGGGACTGACTGATGGGTGTGGAAGCGGCGGGTGGAGTGATCCACCCGCCGCCTCTCTCTAGTGCTTCAGAGGTGGTCCACCGGCACGACCGTGAAGCCCGTGCCGTTGGTGTAGTTGACGAGCACGTCGAACCACGAGTCGATGTCGGGTCGCTGTCTCAGCAGTGCTCGACGCTCACGTTCGGTCATTCCCCCCCAGACACCCCATTCAATCCGGTTGTCGAGCGCCTCCGCGAGACACTCAGATCGGACCGGGCATCCGACGCAGACTGAACGAGCCCGTTTCTGATCTTTACCTTCTGGAAAGAGTGCGTCCGCCATGTCCCGGCATTTGGCCTGGAGCGTCCATTCACTAACCTCGGCGAGCGACATCAGCTGCCCTCCCTTGCGCAGTTTCGTCCTATGCATCGACCGTAGCGCATGTCATGGCGTTTGCAACAGGGGGGTTCGGGTTACCGCCCATGCCAGCGGCCATTGAAACGTCTGACAAAGGGGTTTTGGACCCTCTCACGTAGAATGCGCCGTATGAAGTCTGCCTCCCTGGGCCAGAAGGGCTATTCCCTCCTGATGTTCTTCGCGGTATCACTCCTGTCGGGCCTCCTGCTCGCAGGGCTGGCCGTGCCGATGACCGCTCTCGCCGGCAACGGCGTGAAGATGGCTGCCGAATCGCTGGAGCAGTTGCCGGCCGAGTTCGAGACCCCGCCGCAGTCCGAGCGATCGCGCGTCCTGATGGGCGACGGCAAGGTGTTGGCCACGTTCTTCGACGAGAACCGCATCTACGTGCCGCTCGAGGACATCTCGCTGTTCATGCAGCAGGCGCAGATCGCCATCGAGGACCACCGCTTCTACGAGCACGGCGCTATCGACTTCCAGGGCTTCGGCCGTGCGGCCGTGAAGACGCTGACCGGCGACACCCAGGGCGCGTCGACGCTGACCCAGCAGTACGTGAAGCTCGTGCGCGTCGAGACCGCGTCGATGAACAACGACCAGGAAGGTGTCCGCAAGGCCACCGAGGTGTCCCTCGAGCGCAAGATCGTCGAGATGCGCTACGCCATGGCCGTCGAGGAGAAGCTCACCAAGGACGAGATCCTCGAGCGCTACCTCAACATCGCCTACTACGGCGACGGCGCCTACGGCGTGGAGGCCGCGGCCCAGCACTACTTCCAGGTCTCAGCCAAGGACCTGGACCTGGCGCAGTCGGCGATGTTGGCCGGCCTGGTCCAGAACCCCGTGCAGACCAACCCCACCAAGTACACGCAGCGCGCCATCAACCGGCGCGACACCGTGCTGAACCGCATGGCCGAGCTCAAGCTCGTCACCAAGGCGGAGGCCGCCGCCGCCAAGGAGACGACGTTCGATCCGTCGAAGATCAAGCGCCTCCCCAACGGCTGCGTCGCCTCCCAGTTCCCTTTCCTGTGTGACTACGTGCAGCGCACGCTGATGACGATGCCGAGCATGGGCGAGACGGAGGAAGAGCGCCGCAACATGCTCAACCGCGGTGGGCTCACCATCCACACGCTGATCGACGCCGAGGCCCAGCTCGCCGCTGAGGCGGCTGTCGCCTCCCTGATCGCGCCGCTCGACCCAGTGTGGGGCTCCTCCGTGCTAGTGCAGCCCAGCACCGGCCTGATCGTGGCGATGGCCCAGTCGCGCCCCAAGATGGGACCGGACGAGGCCGTGGGCGAGACGTTCAAGAACATCAACGTCGAAGGCTCCATGGGCGGCATCGAAGGCTTCCAGGCGGGCTCCACATTCAAGGCCTTCACCATGGCGGCCGCGCTGGACCTGGGCATGACTCCGGACCAGAAGTACGACGCCCCCAAGGAACTCGAGATCGACGGCGAGACCTTCACCAACTGTGAGGGTCCGTTCAAGACCCGTGCGGACCGTCCGGTCAGCAACTACGACAGGGGCTACGGCACCATCGACATGCGCAAGGCAGCCGAGTCGTCGGTCAACACGTACTTCATGCAGCTCATCCAGGCGGTGGGGATCTGTAACACCACCACGATGGCCGAGAAGGTGGGCGTGAAGCTCGCCAACGGCGATCCCATGAACTCCCAGGCCTCGTACCCGTCGTTCACGCTGGGCACCGCCTACATCACGCCGCTGTCCATGGCCGAGGCCTACGCCACGTTCGCCAACCGCGGCATCCACTGCACCCCGATCATCCTGCAGTCCGTCACGACGAAGGACGGCAAGAAGCTCGAGGTGCCGCCGGCCAACTGTGAGCAGGTCATCCGGCCTGAGGTGGCCGACGGCGTCAACTACCTGCTCCAGGGCGTGGCCATGAACGGCACCGGTCGGCGGGCGGCGCTGCGCGACGGCCGCGACGAGGCCGGCAAGACCGGTACCACCAACGAGAACAAAGCCGTCTGGTACGCCGGTTACACCCCCGAGATGGCGGGCGTCGCCATGATCGGCGTCGATACCGCCAACACCTGGTGGAAGACCCACACCCAGACCGTCAAGGGCACCATGCCCGCCAGCGGCACGTATCTGGAGGGATCCGGCGGCGGCGACGCGGGCCAGATCTGGAAGGCTGCCATGACCTCGGCGCTCGCCGACAAGCCCAAGACGAAGTTCACCGAGCCCAGCAAGACCATCCTCGAGGGCGAACTGGTGCCGGTGCCGGACGTCAAGGGGATGGGGTACAACGAGGCCAAGGAGACCATCGAGGCGGCCGGGTTCACAACCCGCACACAGCGGGAGTACTCGAGCCGCCGCAAGGGCGCCTTCCTCGGCATCACCCCCTCGGACCAGGCCGTGAAGTTCTCCAGCATCACGCTGCGGGTCTCAGCCGGTCCGGAGCCCGCGCCGAAGCCTGCGCCGAAGCCAGTGGTCCCTGAGCCCCCAGCGACGGCCCCCGCTGCCCCCGCGCCGCCCGCCGCTCCTCCGGCAGCACCTCCCGGCCAGCAGCCGGGTGGCCCTCCGGGCCAGGGCGGGGACGACGGCGACTGATGCGCGCCGCCACCAAGACCCTCGGCGGCCTGGCCGCCCTGGGCGCCGCCTGCTTCGGCTGGGGCCTCGTCGAACGCAGCCTGTACACCGTGCGCCGGGTGCAACTCGACGTGCTGCCGCAGAGTTCCGCAGAGCTCCGCGTGCTACACGTGTCAGACTTCCATCTCATGGAATCCCAGCGCGGGAAGCAGGAATTCATCGCCGCCCTGGCAGGGCTGGAGCCGGACCTCGTGGTCAGCACCGGCGACCACATCTCTCAGGCCAAGGCCATCCCGGCCCTGATGGCGTCGCTGGAGCCCCTGCGTGGCATACCCGGAGTGTTCGTGTTCGGGTCCAACGACTACTTCGCGCCGCAGTTCCGCAACCCGCTGAGGTACCTCACACGCGGGTCGTCCAACGGTCACAAGCAGCCGGAGCCGCGCCAACTCCCCACGGCGGAGCTCGCCGCGCATCTCGAGGGACTGGGTTGGGCGAACCTCACCCAGGGCCGCACCGTGCTCGAGGTGGCCGGGCATCGGCTGGCCTTCCGGGGCACCGACGACGCCCACCTCGGCCGCGACGACTACGCCGCCGTCGGCGGGCCGCCGGAGCCGGGCGCAGCGCTCAACATCGGCGTGACCCACGCGCCGTACCTGCGGTTGCTGAACGCCATGACTGCGGACGGCGTGGATCTGATCTTCGGGGGCCATACCCACGGCGGTCAGGTCTGTGTGCCGGGCCATGGGGCGCTGATCACCAACTGCGACCTCGACACGGCACGCGTCAAGGGCCTGTCCACCCACACCTCCGGGGGACGCACCGCGCACCTCCACGTGTCTGCGGGTTTGGGCACCTCCCCGTTCGCGCCGTACCGGTTCGCATGCCGCCCTGAGGTGACGCTGCTCACCCTGGTTCCCGGGCCGGAGCGGACCATCGCCCACGGCCCCATCCGGAACCGTGAATTCGCACCTGAGGCCGCCGTGCGCTAATCTTTCCCTTGGCTCAAAAAGCCATCGGGGTGTGGCGCAGCTTGGTAGCGCGCGTCGTTCGGGACGACGAGGCCGCAGGTTCAAATCCTGTCACCCCGACCATGTGATGTCTCAGGACATCGGACTAGCCTGAACCCTCTGGGTTCAGGCTTTTATGGTTCCCGGGGCTGGTGGTCCGCCGCGGCCCGCGGAGCGGCTCAGTAGACTGCGAGCTTGCCCTGATCGTCGTTGCAGACGAGGCCCACTCCGGTGGGCAGTTCCAACCCGGTGAGCTCCGCGCAGTCCGGCGTCGCCTGGAGCACCGTCAGGAGATGCCACTGGCGCGTCTCGCCGTCCTCTCCCCAGATCGCCTGGCCACCACCACAGTCCGTGCTGATCGTGCCGAGGATGAAGCCGTCCTGGTGCTTGCTCATCACGCTGAGGCCCAGCACGGTGCAGCCGTCCGTACCGGCGGACGTCATCGCGTTCTCCGCGTAGTCGCGGAACGCCGGTGACGCCTCCTCAAGCAGGTGGAGCTGCGAGTAGGCGACATTGTGGATGTGGCGGTCCTCCCACCCGTTGGTGGGTTGGAAGTCCGGACCCGCCCCAGCCGACTGCATCGAGGTGAGCTCGCTGGAGCGCGCAGCCGCCCTCGACATGACCTCGTCCACCTCGGCGGCGGCCTCGGCCTGCTTCTCCGCGGCAACGACCTCCTCCGGGAGCTCTTCATCGGCGGCGTCCTTGGGGACACCGAACGACGGAGCCAACTGCCTGGCCGACACGGCCGACGACACCATGGAATCCGGGGCGCACGCGGGCAACAGCAGCAGCGCCGCGGCCGGGGCCGCGAACCAGGTGGCCCTCATCAGAAGTCCCGGGCCGAACCGTCGTCGCCCAGACAACGCAGGCCCGGGGCGCCTGCGGGGATGCCGTTGTAGGCGAGGTCCGCGCAGGGCACGGGGTCGCCGAACTGAACGATGTAGTGCCACTGGTTGTCGGTGATGCCCCACACCACTTCGCCGCCCGCGCAGTTCGACTCCTCAGTGCCATAGGCGAAGCCGTCGGAGTGAATGCCGTGGAGGATGACCTCCTCGGTGACGCAACCGGTCTCGTCCTCGACGCCGACGCGGCTGGTGAGGAACGCGCGCAGCGACTCCGGCAGTTCGGTGGCCTTGATGATGTCGGCGCCCGAGCGCAGCGTCAGGTCCAGCTTCGTCCAGGGGCCGCCCTCCTGCGGGGGCTGTTCGACCGGGGACAGGCTGGTCGTCGACTCTGCGGTGGGAGGCGGGGCGGACTCGCTGGCCGACGCGGATTCACTGGGCGAAGCTGACTCCGACGCCACGATCTCCGTCTCCGCCGTGGGCGGTGGTTCAGTGGCGCCGGGCGTGGTCATGTCAACCGCCGGCGCCGTGGGGGACGGCGCGGCCGGTTCGGGGGAACACCCGCCCAGTGCAGCTGCACACGCGAGCACGCCCGTCAGGATAACTGCCGTTCGCACCCCAGCACTGTAGCAGCGTGAGACAAAGTCCCATCAAGTAGCAATGAATGAAAATGTCTGGCTATGGTGGAAATGGAAGCGCTCAACGGAGATGCGTGATTCCACCGCAACGAAGGGGTCCCATGACAACCGCCACCCAAGTTCACCGGAAAACACGAGCCGACCTCCCCGCCACGGGCGAGGCACCCACCCACCCGAAGCTGGTGGCATGGCTCGATGAAGTTGTCGAGCTGTGCCAGCCCGACGCCATCCATTACTGCGATGGTTCCGACGCGGAGTACGACCATCTGGTCCGCGTCCTCGAAGAGGCGGGCACTGTCATCCGCCTCAACGACGAGAAGCTACCCAACTCGATCTACGCTCGCACGGACCCGGACGACGTGGCCCGCGTTGAGGACCAGACGTTCATCTGCTCCGAGGACGAGCGCAACGCCGGTCCCACCAACAACTGGATGGCCCCGGCCGAGATGAAGCGCGTGATGAAGGGCCTCTACGACGGCTGCATGCGCGGGCGCACCCTGTACGTCATCCCGTTCTGCATGGGCCACATCGAGGCCGATGACCCGAAGTTCGGCGTTGAGGTCTCCGACTCCGCCTACGTGGCGTTGTCGATGCGGATCATGACCCGGATGGGCGCCGAGCCGCTCAAGGCGATGACGGACACCCAGGCCGACTTCGTCCCCTGCCTTCACTCGGTTGGCCTGCCCCTCGAGGAGGGCGAGCAGGACGTGCCATGGCCCTGCTCGGAGACCAAGTACATCATCCACTTCCCCGACGAGCGGATGATCTGGTCCTACGGCTCCGGCTACGGCGGCAACTCGCTGCTGGGCAAGAAGTGCTACTCGCTGCGCATCGCCTCCGTCATGGCGCGCGACGAGGGCTGGATGGCCGAGCACATGCTGATCCTGCGGCTCATCTCCCCCGAGGGACGCAAGTACCACATCGCGGCCGCGTTCCCGTCGGCCTGTGGCAAGACCAACCTGGCCATGCTCGAACCGACGGTCCCCGGCTGGAAGGTCGAGACCCTGGGCGACGACATCGCCTGGCTCCGCTTCGGTGAGGACGGCCGGCTGTACGCCACCAACCCGGAGACCGGCTTCTTCGGCGTGGCTCCCGGCACCAGCTACGAGACCAACCCCAACGCGATGCGCACCATCGCCAAGGGCAACTCGATCTTCACCAACGTCGGCCTCACCGCCGACGGCGACGTGTGGTGGGAGGGCATGACCAAGGACAAGCCCGAGAACATCACTGACTGGAAGGGTCGCCCCTGGAGCGGCTCGACCGGTCCGGAGGGTGGCCGCAAGGACGAGAAGGCGGCGCACCCCAACAGCCGCTTCTGCACGCCTATTGAGCAGTGCCCCATCCTGGCGGACGACTACCACAACCCGCAGGGTGTGCCGATCGACGCGATCGTCTTCGGCGGCCGTCGGGAGAACACCATCCCGCTGGTGACGCAGTCGCGCAACTGGAAGCACGGCGTCTTCATGGGCGCCACCTGTTCCTCGGAGACCACCGCTGCGGCGAAGGGTGCGGTCGGCGTGCTGCGCCGCGACCCCATGGCGATGCTGCCGTTCATCGGCTACCACGTGGCCGATTACGTGCAGCACTGGATCAACATCGGCAAGAAGGCCGACGAGGCCAAGCTGCCGAAGGTGTTCTACGTCAACTGGTTCCGCCGCGACGGGGACGGCCGCTTCATGTGGCCCGGGTTCGGCGAGAACTCCCGCGTGCTGAAGTGGATCGCCGAGCGCGTCGACGGCAAGGCCGACGCCGTGGAGACCCCCACCGGCTTCGTCCCCACGAAGGAGTCGCTCGACGTCGACGGACTCGACATCTCCGACGAGGACCTGGAGGCCGTGATCAGCTACCGCCCGCAGGAATGGCACGACGAGGTCCCGCGCATCGGACGCTGGTTCGACAGCTTCGGCTGGCGTCTCCCGCGCGAACTGGTCGACGAACTGCGTCACCTGGAGGTCGCCGTCGGGCGCGCGCCCAGCTCGATGTGGTGATGAACCTGCACCGACCTGCCCGCTGAGCAACGATCGCCGGCATCGCCCCGTTCGGGCGGTGCCGGCGATCGTCGTGCGGGGGATCAGCGGACGATCTCGAGCCCGTCTGCCACCTTCTGGTCCAGCGGCGACCAGTCGGTGACCGGGTTGTTCTTCAGGGACAGGAACGTCAGGTTCTCCAGAGCCGCGAACGGGGAGACGTCGGTGATCTCGTTGTCGTCCAGGTTGATTGCCACCAGCAGCGGCAGCTCCGTGACGAACGAGGCGCCGGTCAGGCCCGCGTTCATGGCCATGAACGTCTCAAGGCGATCGAGGTCGGTCACGTCGGAGGCCTTCAAGCCGGTCACCGGGGCGTCGGGGCCGCCGATGAGTAGATGCTCGAGCCCGCGGAGCGCGTTCAGGTCGGACAGGTCGGCCAGCGGGACCTGGTACAGATTGAGGCTCGTCAACTTCGACAGCGAGGTCAGGGGATCCAACGAGAGGGCCCCGGCGGTGTAGCGCCGTCCCTGGATGTCGAGTTCCGCGAGATCCCTGGCCACCTCGATGCCTCCGAGGTCCTGGACGGTATATCCGTTGGCCGTGGCGCATTTCAGGGTGATCAGCCCCTCCACCTCCGAGCGCAGGATCCGGTCGTGCCCCGTCTGCGCCCGGACGCAGTTGGTCAGGGAGCGGTCAGCGAAGGTGACCTCGTCCACGGGCTGGGTCGGCTCGGGCGACGCGGTGACGGTGGGGATCCCGATCGGCACCTCAGCCACCGTGCGGTCGTCGGTGAAGCGGACGATGTTGTTGAAGACCCACTGGTCCTGCCAGCCGTAGACGCCGGCGGCACGCTCCCCCGCGGTCTGGGTGACGACGGTTGCCATGGCGTAGGAGCGGCACCCACGGCGCCCGGTTCGCTCGTTGTCGCACTCGGTCCACCACTCGCGGCCGTCCGGGGCCGTCCAGTTGCCCGGGTTGGCGAGCGGGTTGGAGCCCCAGAGCTTCCGTGATGCGGGGAGGTAGGTGAGGTTGTTGAAGGCCCAGCCTGTAGTGCGCGTGAACGTGCGCTTCGCACCGTCGTCGAGGTGCGCGTAGGTGATCACGGTGGCCTTGATCTCCGTGCGGCACCGGGTGGTCCGGGAATACGGTTCGCAAGCGGTGCGCCATTCCCGCCCGTTGACCACGTGGATGCCCTCGGTGGTGTAAACATCGACCTCTGCATGCGCAGGCCCGGCTGGCCCGAGGAGTGCCGGCACGACCACCAGCACTGCCGCGAGAAGGAGCTTGAACCAAGAACTCATCATTGCCCCCATCACCGTGCCGTCATCGGCGCTGAGGGCGACCCTAACAGAGCCGCCGCCTCGGCCGGGCGCGACCTCGCCTAACCTGGGGCCATGCAGCGGTTCACGTGGCTCATCGTCCTCATCGCCGGTCTGGCGTTCGCCTTCTCCATCGAGGGCTGGAAGGTGACCGCCGTCAGCGCGCTGCTGGCGGTGTGCGTGATTCTCCTCGCCTGGTGGATGAGCCCGTTCTCCGGCGGCCGCACCAAGCGGCACGCCGACGTCATGGCGCTGCCCGCCGAGCAGCGCCGCGTCGTGGCCTACTGGCGGCCAGGCTGCATCTTCTGCCAGAGACTCCGGGGCGGCCTCGGGAGCGATGCGAAGAAGGTGACGTGGATCAACATCTGGCAGGACCCGGACGCGGCGGCATTCGTCCGCAGCGTCAACAACGGTGATGAGACCGTCCCCACCGTCGTGGTCGACGGCGAGGTGCTGGTCAACCCTGATCCGAGGACGGTTCGCGAGGCCCTCTGAACCGCCGTTGACAACGCATTATCTTGAGTGAGACGGTGCATGGGTGAGCGGTTCTGTGCTGGTGAGTGGTGGCCTGGTAGTCGGTCTCGACGGGGAGGGCGAGCGGGCCGTCGACGTGCGGATCCGCGACGGCGTGGTCATCGAGGTGGGGCCGGATCTGCCCGTCCGGGGCGAGGAGGTCGTCGACGCCTCGGGCTGCTGGCTGATCCCCGGGCTGTGGGACAAGCACGTGCACTTCGGCCAGTGGGCCCGCTCCACCACGTGGATCGGCCTCGCCGGCACCGCGGGCCCGGAGGAGGTCTGCGCCAGGGTGGCGCAGGCCCTGGAGATGCGTCGCGACGACGGCCGCATCGCGGTTGGGTTCGGCTACCGGTCCGCGGCGTGGGAACGCGTGGGCACCGTCGCGGAACTGGACGCGGTGTCCGGATCCCAGCCCGTGGTCCTGATCTCCGGCGACGCGCACAACGGCTGGCTGAACTCGGCTGCACTGGAGCGCCTGGGGGTCGCAGCCCGCCCGGACCCCATGAAGGAGAACGAATGGTTCGCCACGCTGGCCCGGCTGACGGCGATGCCGGAGCAGGCCGCAACCGTTGAGGAGGAGGGCGCCGCCGTCGGGTACCTGGCGTCGCGCGGGCTGGTGGGCATCGTGGACCTGGAGTTCGCCGACGCCTTCCGCCACTGGCCCCGCCGCGTGGCCGCCGGGATCCGCCGGCTGCGCGTGCGCGCCGGCGTCTATCCTCCGCAACTGGACGAGGTCCTCGCAGCCGGCTGGCGGACCGGCGACACGCTGCCTGGTGGCGACGGATTGATCACGATGGGGCCGTTGAAGATCATCACCGACGGGTCGCTGGGCACGCGTACTGCGTGGTGCTGCGAGCCGTACCTGGGCCTGGCCGCCGACGACCCCCACGCCTGCGGGGTGGTCAACGTGGCGGGCGACGAGTTGGAGGGGCTCCTCGGACGGGCCCGCGCCGCCGGCCTGGCCCTGGCCGTGCACGCCATCGGCGACCGCGCGAACCAGGCGGCCCTCGACGCCTTCGAGGCCACCGGCGCGGCCGGCTCCATCGAGCACGCGCAGTTGCTGCGCCGTGAGGACGTGCCGCGGTTCTCGCGACTGGGGTTGACGGCCAGCATGCAGCCGCACCACCTCGTCGACGACCGCGCCATGACCGAGCGCTGGTGGGGCGACCGCGCGGACCGGACGTTCCTGGTGAAGTCGCTGCTCGATGCGGGCGCCACTCTCGCCTTGGGTTCCGACGCGCCGGTGTCGCCGCCGGATCCGTGGCTCGGCATCGCCTCGGCGGTGCACCGAAGCGGCGACGACCGGCCGGCGGTGCAGCCGGAGGAGTCGCTGACCGCGCGCGAGGCCCTTGCCGCGTCCGTCGACGGCCGGCGCATCAGCGTCGGCGGTCCGGGCGACGTGGTGCTCCTCCGCACGGATCCGCTGGCGGACCATGGGTCGCCTGTTGCCACTGCCGCTGCCCTGCGTGCCATGGAGGTCGTCGCCACCATCTGCGACGGGGCCCTCACCTCCCAGCCATAATGGGGCCCATGATCACGCTGCCCACTTCCCGTGTCCCGGACCCAATGACCGCTCCCCCGCTGCGCTGGGGGGTGCTGGGCACCGGCTGGATCGCCGAACGGTTCTTCGACGCCGCGCACACGCACACGCAGCAGCGGCTGACCGCCGTCGGCTCCAGAACCCAGAGCAGGGCCGACGAGTTCGCGGCCCGGTTCCAGGCGCCCTGCGCGCACGACACCTACGAGGCCCTGGTAGCAGACCCTGATGTCGACATCGTCTACGTCGCCACGCCCCACAGCGAGCACCTGGCCAACGCGAAGCTGGCCATCGAGGCAGGCAAGCACGTGCTGGTGGAGAAGGCCTTCACCGAGACCGCAGCCCAGGCCCGCGAGCTCATCGACGCAGCCCGCGACGCCGGCGTCGCCGTGATGGAAGCCATGTGGACGCGGTTCATCCCCCACATGGATGTCATCCGCCAGCTGTTGGCCGACGGCGCGCTCGGCGAGATCGAGACCGTCTTCGCCGACCACGGCCAGTGGTTCGCCGACGACCCGGAGTCGCGGCTGTTCGACCCTTCCAAAGCCGGCGGCGCGATGCTCGATCTCGGCGTCTACCCCGTCTCCTTCATGCACTTCGCGCTCGGCTCCCCGGGCCGTGCGCTGTCACTCGGCACGCGGGCCTTCACCGGCGTCGACCGGCAGATCTCCGCCGTCTTCGACGGCTTCGAGGCTAGCCCGAACGCGAACGCGCTCATCAACACCACATGCAAGGCGCTCACGCCCACCCGCGCCTTCATTGCGGGCACGAAGGCCACCGTCGACGTGCCCACCTTCTTCTACGGCCCGCAGCAGTTCACCCTGCGCACCGTCGACGGCGAGACCCAGCTGAGCGAGCAGCCCACGCTGCTCGAGCACGAGGGGCTGGCCTACGAGGCCGCCCATTTCGCCACCATGGTGGCCGAGGGCCGCGTCGAATCCGAGTGGATGTCGTGGGACGAGACCCTCGCGGTGATGGACACGATGGAGGCGCTGATCACCTCGCTGCCGCGCGCCTGATGACCTTGACGATCTCCTCGTAGACCAGGACAGCGACGCCTGCGCCCACGGCCACCGCCCAGTGGGCCAGGTCGAGCGACGTGGTGCCGAACGCGTGCTGCAGGAACGGCACCTGCACGACGGCGACCTGCGCCAGCGCGGCCCCGAGCAGCGACACCCACAGCCACGTGTTGGTGAACAGGTGGCTGAAGGCGCTGCCCATGTCGGAGCGGGAGTTCAGCGCGTTGAACAGCTGCATCATCACCAGTGCGGTGAACACCGTGGTGCGCGCGACATCCAACTGCTGCTCAGTCCCGACGAGGTGCTCGAGCCCGCCGAGGAAGCCACCGGGCAGGCTCAGGTCGTAGATGACCAGGCTGATGAGGCCCATCACCAGGCCGGTGCCGATGATGCGCGCCCACATGTGGCCGTCGATGATCCGGTCGTCGTAGGCGCGCGGTTTGCGGCTCATCACGTCGTCGATCTCCGGGTCCACGCCCATGGCCAGCGCCGGCCCGGAATCGGTGACCAGGTTGATCCAGAGGATCTGGGTGGCCAGCAGGGGCACGACGGTGGCCCCGGGGTTGGCGGGATCCGCCAGGCCGATGAACGAGCCCAGCACCACGCCGAGGAACACCGTGGCGACCTCGCCCATGTTGGAGCTGAGCAGGTAGCGGATGAACTTCTTGATGTTGTCGAAGATGACCCGGCCCTGACGGACCGCGGCCACGATCGTGGCGTAGTTGTCGTCGCCGAGGATCATCTCCCCGGCCTCCTTGGTCACCTCGGTGCCGGTGATCCCCATCGCAATGCCGATGTCGGCAGATTTCAGCGCCGGGGCGTCGTTGACGCCGTCGCCGGTCATCGACACGATCTGGCGGTCCGCCTGCAACGCGTCCACGATGCGTAGCTTGTGCTCCGGCGACACCCGGGCATAGACCGACGTGCGGCGCACCAACTCAGTGAGTTCGTCGTCGGAGAGGCCCTCGAGGTCGCGGCCGGTGACGGCCCTGGGCGCGCCTGAACCGTTGTCGGTGATGCCCAGGTCCTGGGCGATCCGGGAGGCGGTGACGGGATGGTCGCCGGTGATCATGACGGTCTTGATGCCGGCGCGGTGCGCCTCGGCGATGGCCTGGGCGGCCTCGTCGCGCGGAGGGTCGATGATGCCGACGACGCCCACCCACACCAGGTCGTGCTCGGCGGTCTCGTCGAAGCCCTCGGGGTCCGCCTCGCCCGCCTCCCGCCAGGCGACACCGAGCGTCCGGTAGCCCTGCTCGGACAGACCGACGACGGCCTGGCCGAGTTCCTCGCGACGCTCGTCCGTGAGCGGCCGCTGGGTGCGGCCCACCTGTTCCTCGACGCAGCGCTCCAACAGCACGTCGGGCGCGCCCTTTGCGAACAGCCGTTGTTGGTCCTCGCGGTGCCCGAGCACGGACATGAGTTTGCGCTCGGAATCGAACGGGGCCTCCGCGTCGCGCTCGTACCAGCCGACGCGCTCGGTGACACCCTCGAGTTTGTGCTGGGCCACGACGAACGCAGCCTCTGTGGGATCTCCCTGGATGCTCCAGGTGCCGTCGTCGTCCTGGGTCAGTTGGGCGTTGTTGGCCAGCACGCCGGAGGCCAGGAGCCGGCGGGCCTCAGCGGCGGCCTCGTCCCCACCGTCGATCTCGACCCCTCCCTCCGGGGCGTAGCCGGTGCCGCCGAGCCTGACCCTGCCCGAGGCGGTGACGATCTCGCGCAGCGTCATCTCGTTGCGCGTGAGGGTGCCGGTCTTGTCGGAACAGATGACCGACACGGAACCGAGCGTCTCGACGGAGTGGAGGTCCTTCATCACCGCGTTGCGCCGCGCCATCACCTGGACGCCGATGGCCAGCACCAGGGACAGGATGGCGGGCAGGCCCTCCGGCACGGCGGCGACGGCGAGGGACACCCCCATCAGCAGGATGTCGACGGCCTCGTCGAGGCTGCGCACGCCGTTGACGAGCGCGACGGCCCCCATCACGACGATGGCGATCACGACGACCAGCAGCCCCAACATCTTCGAGATCTTCGCGATCTCCTGCTGCAGCGGCGACGGGTCGCGCTGCGTCTCGTCGAGCAGCGTGGCGATGCGGCCCATCTCGGTGTCCATGCCGGTGCCGGTGACGACGGCGCGGCCGACGCCCCGCGAAACAGCGGTGCCCTTGAAGACCATGTTGACCCGGTCCCCCAGCGCCGCCTCGCCCGACAACGTGCCGGGGTCCTTCTCCACGGGTTCGGACTCGCCGGTGAGCGAGGCCTCCTGCACCTTCAGTGACGACGACGTGAGCAGCCTGCCGTCGGCGCCCACCGCGTCTCCCTCCGAGAGCACCAGGATGTCCCCGGGGACGATGACCGACGACGGGACATCGGTGAGTTTGCCGTCGCGCAGCACGGTGGAGTGCGTGGCCGTCATGTCCGACAGTGCCGCGACGGCGTTCTCGGCCTTGTTCTCCTGAACGAAGCCGAGCACCGCGTTGGCCACCACGATGATCGCGATGACGAGCGCGTCGACGGGCAACCCCGAGGCTCCCTCGGCGAACCAGGCGAAGAGGGAGATGACGATCGCCACCAGCAACAGGTAGATGAGCGGGTCTGCGAACTGGCGCAGGAAGCGGCGCCAGGCGGGTTCGGCTTCGGCACCGCGCAGCTCGTTGGGCCCGAACTGTTCGAGGCGTTCGGCGGCCTCCTGCGAGGTGAGGCCGTTGCGTGGATCGACCGTGATCTCTGCGGCCACGTCGTCTGCGGATTTCGTGTATGCCGGTGCGGTCATGGGCGCAAACTCGCTTTCACAGGTGCCTTTCTTCCACCATACGCGCGTCCCCTATCGTCGAAAGCTCAGGCGACCAGGCTGCGGGTCTCCTCGTCGGCCAGCGCGAATACGGCGGCGGGGCCTCCGGGGAGGAGGCGGAGAGGACCGCCAGCGCTCACTTACTCCAGATGGAATCGAAGACGTCGGCGACCAGGTCGTCGAAGATGCCGAGTTCCCAGGCCACGTCCAGGGCGGTGTAGCGGGAGCGGTAGAACATGGCCTTGGGGAACATGGTGCGCACGTCGTCGCGCGTCACGCCGATGTCCTCAGGCCGGAACGGGGCACCCGCCTCACGCAGCATGGTGCTGAGTTCCGCGGTGGTGACCAGTTGGGCGCGCAACTCGTCCACGACGGCGGGCCATCGGTCGAGCAGGGGCTGTAGGCGTGCGACGAGTTCGTCGCCGGCCGCGTACTTGGCACGGGTCTCGCGGGCGGCGTGGTCCGCCAGCGCACCGCTGAAGCGGCTGCGGATGTCAGCCTCGATC
Organism: Tessaracoccus sp. MC1865; assembly: GCF_017815535.1. Taxonomy (NCBI): domain Bacteria; kingdom Bacillati; phylum Actinomycetota; class Actinomycetes; order Propionibacteriales; family Propionibacteriaceae; genus Tessaracoccus; species Tessaracoccus sp. MC1865. The sequence goes on from NZ_CP072596.1 coordinate 2,518,068, forward strand.
TCGCTCCACGGGGCGCGGCCGGCGGCCGCTGCGGGCAGGTCGATCGCGGTGAGGTCGCGGGCCAGCAGGGCCTCGTAGAAGGCGCACATGGCCAGGGAGCCGACGGCCACCTTGAAGCCGTGCGACAGTGGCGGATTGAGGTGGGCGCCCAGCCCCTCGATCTCCCACAGGTGGGCGAAGTAGTGCTCGGCGCCGGAGGCGGGGCGGGTGCCGTCGTAGGCCTGCATGGCCAGGCCGGAGAGGCAGAGCCCCTCGACCAGGCCGGAGAAGGCCTCGACGTTGCCGGCCGCCAACTCCGCCGGGCGCGACAACGCCGTCGCCACGCCCGACTGGACCATGTCCCACACGGCCCGGTCGATGGGCTCCACCCCGGTGTGGTGCGCCAGGATCCAGTCGGCGCCCCCGGGGATCTTGGCGACGAGGTCGCCGTAGCCCGAGGCGGTCATGGCGGGCGGCGCGGCGGCCACCACGTCGAGGTCCATGATGACCACGACTGGGGCCTTGCAGTTTCGGGTGGCTTTGACGCCGTTCTCCGTCATGGGGGCTCCTGCGCCGGTGTAGCCGTCCATGGAGGCGGCGGTGCCGACGACGGCGTAGTCGCGGCCGAGTTCGAACGCCGCCAGCTTGACCAGGTCGTTGATCGTGCCCGAGCCGAGCGCGATGGGCAGGTGCGTCCCCGGCGTTCCCGGGGAACCGGTGGCCGCATCCCGGGACGTCAACGCACGCTGGATCTCCCGGCAGTTGTCGTAGGACGCGTACAGCGCCGGTTGGCCGGGGAAGACCAGCGGCTCAGCCACCTCGCACCCGGCCCCACGCAGGGAGGCGGTCAGCCCTTCCCCCGCCACGGCCCACGTGTTCTCGTCGGCCACGATGAGGAACGGCCCGGCCCCGAGGTGGGCGGCGACGAGCCGACCACTCTCGGCGAGCGCCCCGCGCTCGACGGCCGCGCCCACCGTGTCGGTGGCCCGGCTGAGCGCCGCGCGGAGGGTCTCACTCGTCATGGCCGAACACCGGCCTCGGGTACTCGGGAGGTGTATGCCATGTTCGTTCCTTCTCTGGTTCTACGAGGTGGCCGTGCACACAGGCGATGCTGGCACGCCTCGGATGCGTGACCTTGTCGATGCCCCTGACGCTAGCGTGGCCGGGTCGTCATTGCGAGGTGAGGACGGGCTTCTCCCATCGTCGTGCAGACGGCCGGGTGATTCCGGTGCGTGGGACAGCGCCGGGCTGGCACTGTGGAGGCACACCGATCAGAAGGACCCCGCCATGACGCTCAGCTCCCCCACCGGGTGGTACGACGCCTACGTCTTCGACCTCGACGGCACCATCTACCTGGGCGACGACCTGCTGCCCGGCGCGAAACGGCTCATCGAGGAGCTGAGGGCGGCGGGACGGGTGGTGAAGTTCCTGTCCAACAACCCGACGAAGGACCCCCAGCAGTACCAGGCGAAGCTGGAACGGCTGGGCCTCCCCACCCCGCTGGAGGACATCGCCAACACCGTCGTCACCACCACCCGGTGGCTGCTCGACCACCATCCCGACGCGGCGCTGTTCGTGATCGGCGAGGAGCCGCTGCAGCGCGCGCTGCGGGAAGCCGGATTCCGCCTGACGGAGGACCCGGCGGAGGTCGACATCGTGGTGGCGTCCTACGACCGGGGCTTCGACTACCGCAAGCTGCAGATCGCCTTCGACGCCATCTGGTTCCACAAGCGGGCGTTCCTGATCCAGACCAACCCGGACCGGTTCTGCCCGTTCCCCGGGGGGCGCGGCGAGCCGGACTGCGCGGCCATCACCGCCGCCATCGAGGCGTGCACCGGGGTGCAGTGCCAGGTAACGCTGGGCAAGCCGTCGGCGTTGATGGTGGAGGCGGCGCTGGGGGCCGACGACGTGGACCTGAGCCGGTGCCTGATGATCGGCGACCGGTTGATGACGGACATCCAGATGGCGATCGACTGCGGCATGCCCTCGGCCCTGGTGCTCACCGGTGAGTCGACCGTCGACGACGTGCTGAAGCAGCCGGAACACAACCGCCCCACCTACATCGTCGAACGCATCGATCAGTTGCTGCCCGGGAGGCCCTGAGGTCAGCGGAGGAAAAGGGCCCTGAGCCTCTTGGTGGCGACGATGACCCCGATGAGGATCATCACCGCGAAGTAGCCGAGGTGCGCCCACATCGACGGCTGGATCAGGCCCGTCGTCAACTGGCGGATCATGTCCACCCCGTGCCACAGCGGCAGGGCCATGATCACCCACTGCACCGCCTCCGGGTAGACCGTGATGGGGAAGAACGTGGCCGAGAGCAGGAACATCGGCAGCATCACGAAGAACACCAGATCCAGGTGCTGAAACGACGTCATGTAGCTGGTCGCCGCGAGGCCCACGGAGGCGAAACCGCAGGCCACGACCAGCGCCGCGGGGATGGCCAGCAGCGCCGTCCACGAGAGGTTGAGGCCGAGCAGCGTGGTGACTACCATGAACCCGCTGGCGTAGAGCAGCCCGCGGAACAGCGCCATGAATATCTCGCCGAGCGCCACGTCCATGGGGCCCAGCGACGTCGAGAGCATCTGCTCGTACAACTTGCCGTAGCGCATCCGGAAGAACACGTTGGTGGTGGAGTCGTACAGCGCGCCGTTCATGGCCGAGACCGCCATCAGCGACGGTGCGATGTAGGCCGCGTAGGGCACCTCGCGGCCGTAGAACTCGACGCCACCGATCAGTGCTCCGAGGCCGAGGCCCATGGACAGCAGGTAGAACACCGGCTCGAAGAACCCCGACAGCACGACAAGGTAGTTGTTGCGGGCGATCACCTTCATGCCGCGGGCGACCACCGAGCGGGTGTTGCCGCGGTAGATGCCGCGCAGCGCCCTCGGCACCCGCGCCTGCCGGGCGAGGGAATCTGTGCTCACTGATCCAACCTCCTGCGGAAGTGGCGCACGGACAGCAGCCCGCCGACGACGGCCATGACGGCCAGGAAGCCGACGTGGATCAGGCCCATGCCCACCGTCAGGGGCGCGCCGTAGAGGGCGGTTCGGCCCAGTTCCGCGGCGTGCCACAGCGGCGACACCCAGCCGATGGGTTGCAGGTAGCCGGGCAGCGTCTCCAGTGGGAAGTAGGTGCCGGAGAACAGGGTGAGCGGCACGATGATGAACCGCTCGATGAAGCTCAACTGGCCGCGTTCATCCTTCTGCGTCGAGACCCACGCCATCACGCTGAAGCCCACCGCCACGGCGAGCAGCAGCCCGATGGGCAACAGCAGCAGCACGCCCCACCACCGGCCGATGCCGAACACGAGCAGCGCCACCAGGTAGAACCCGATCATGGGGAGGACGCGCACCATGACCGCAGCCTGGAAGCCGCCCGCCATCTGGCCAGGCGTGATGGGGGTCAACCGCATGGCGTTGAACAGGTTGGTCCACTTGAAGCCGCCGAACACGCCGAAGGTGTTCTCCTGCGAGGCCACCTGCATCGCGCTGGCCAGCACCAGCGCCGGCGCGACGAACGTCAGGTACGGCACGCCCTCGATGCCCTTGCCGTCGTCGACGAGGACCCCCAGCCCGGCGCCGAGGCCCAGGAGGTAGATGAACGGTGACCCGATCCCGGTCAGCAGCAGCGTGGCCAGGTAGGCGCGCATGTGCATCACCCACTGCTCCACCACCGCCCACCAACCCATGCGGGCGACGACGCGGTGGTCTGCCGTGAGCCGGGTGTCGATCACAGGCTTGTCCGTGGTGAGGCTCATTCGATCAGGCTCCTGCCTGTGAGGCGGAGGAACACGTCCTCCAGCGACGACCTGCGCACCAGCGAGGTGACGGGCTCCAGCCCCCGCTCGACGACGGACTGCAGCGCGTGTTCTCCGTTGTCGGCGTAGATCAGCACCCTGTCCGGGAGGAGTTCCTGCCGCTCGCCGATCCCGTCGAGCTGTCCCGCGGCCGCCTGGTTGCGCGCCGAACCGAAGCGGACCTCCAGCACCTCGCGGGTGGAGTACTGCCTGATGAGCTGCTGCGGCGAACCCTCGGCGACGATCCTGCCCTTGTCGATCACGACGAGCCGGTCACACAACTGCTCCGCCTCGTCCATGAAGTGTGTGGTCACCACCAGCGTGACGCCCTCCTCCTTCAGCCGGAAGAGACGGTCCCAGAGCACGTGGCGGGCCTGCGGGTCCAGGCCGGTGGTGGGCTCGTCGAGCAGCATCACCTTGGGGTTGTTGATCAGGCCGCGGGCGATGGTGAGGCGGCGCTTCATGCCGCCGGAGAGCCCGTCGACCCTTGCGGTGCGCTTCTCGCGGAGCTGCGCGAAGTCGAGGAGCTCCTCGGCCCGTGCCCTGACGTAGGCGCGAGGCAGCCCGAAATAGCGGCCGTAGACGTAGAGGTTGTCGATGACGCGCAGTTCCTCATCGAGGAGGTCACCTTGGGGCACGATGCCCAACTGCGCGCGGATCTCCGGGCCGTGCCGGTTGGTGTCCAGGCCCAGCACGCTGAGTTCGCCGTCGGAGCGGGTGGATGTGGCCGCGATCATGCGCATGGTGGTGGACTTGCCGGCGCCGTTGGGCCCGAGGAACCCGAACGACTCACCGGGCGCGATGTCGAAGTCGATACCGTCCACGGCCGTGAAACTGCCGTAGCGCTTCGTCAGCCCGCGGGCGGAGATCACTGGAGTAGGCACCCCAGAAACCTACAACCTGCCCCGGACAAACCGGGGGGTCAGTCGGGCGGATCGGCGAAGGCTTTGGCCAGGGTGATCATCCGGCCGCGGAAGTCGTCGGAGGCCGGCGCGTACCCGGCCGCCCAGACGGCGTTGAGCACGAGCCGGACGAAGGTCCAGGCGTAGGCGCGGTCGAGGTCGAGCCCCGTGGCATCGGCCACGACGTCGGCGCGCAGCCGCACATGGGCCCGCAGGTTGTGCGCGCGGGCCGCCACGTCGGCGCGGTTCCACACCACCGGGGCCACGGCATAGGCCCACTCCCCGACGACGGGCTTGGGGTCGATCGCGAGCCAGTCGCCGCGTGCCGGGTCCAGGGGCGCGAGCACGTTGGCGTCGTGGAGGTCCTCGTGCACCAGCCGGCCGGGGAGGGGGGCGGCGAGGAGGTCGTCGAGCGTGCTGAGTGCCTGCTCCGCGAGGCGTCGGGGAAGGGCGCGGTCGGCCTCGGCCAGCTGGCCGCGCCACCGTCTGGCCTTGTCGGCGACCCTCGGGAACTGCGGCGAACCCTCGCGGTCGAGGCTGCGGAAGAGTCCTCCGATGGTCTCGCAGGAATCCAGGACGGAGGCTGAGGTGAGCGGACGGGAGGCGTCGAGGCGTTCCAGCAGCAGCGCGTCGGCCGCCGGGTTGGCGGCGATGAGCCGGACGGCGCCGTGGCCGGCCCAGAGCCGCAGGGCCAGGTGCTCGAGATCGGCCTCGTGGTGCGGCCAGCCCACCTTCACGACGGCGGGCTGCCCGTCGTGGAGCACCGGCAGCACCAGCGCGTTCTCGCCGTGCCACGGGTCGCCGTCGGGCGTGAGGTCCCAGCGGGCCAGGTGCTCGTCGATCAGCTTGGGGAGCCGGGCCAGCCAGGTGTCGCCGTCGACGGGGCGCGCACCGAGCACGTCGGCCGGGCGACCGGCGACCAGTGCGCGGAACGGAGCTGGGATCACGGACCCCACGCTAGTGGGGATGCGAAAGGGGCGGGCCGCCGGAGCGGCCCGCCCCCTCAGGTGGGTGTCACTTGATCTTGGCGGAACGGTTGCCCGAGGTGCGGGTCACCTGGACGACGGAGGGGCGGGGTGCCGCCACCTTGTCGCCCACCTGGACGGGGCCGCCGGCCGAGAGCTGGTCCGGCCACAGCGAGGTGTGGGCGCCCCACCTGCCGTCCTCACCCGGATGCTGCACGGCGACGAAGACCGAATCGTCGCGGTCATGGATGACGGGGCCGCAGGTCTCGGAGGCCGATGGCACGGCGAGGAACTGCTCGACGCGGCCGCGGTTCGGGCCGTCGACGGTGACCTTGTGCAGGGCATCGCAGAGGCCCAACGTGCCGGGCTGACCGTCAGTGGAGATCCAGAGGTTACCCAGGGAGTCGAAGGCGATGTTGTCGGGGCACGAGATCGGCGACACCTTGTCGGCCGGGTAGCCCGAGAAGTAGGTGCGGGTCGAGGTGCGGGGGTCCCCGCAGAGCATCAGGATGTTCCAGCTGAACTTCTCGGCAGCGTGGTCGTTGCCGTCCTCGACCATCTCGACGATGTGGCCGTCGCGGTTCGCGGTCAGCGGGTTGGCCTCGTCGACGGCGGTGCGGCGCGAGTTGTTGGTGAGCGCCAGGTAGACCGTGCCGGAAACCGGGTTGGTCTCGAGGTCCTCGGGCCGGTCCATCTTGGTGGCGCCGACGCGGTCCGCGGCGAGGCGGGTGAAGACGAGCACCTGCTCCGTGGTCATACCGGGCACCAGCGACTCGGTGCCGCGTACCAGCGGGACCCACTCGCCGTAGCCGTCGAAGGCGCCGTCGGCCGGGAGGTCGCCGTCGCCGGTGATCTCCGCCTCGAGCGAGTTGCCGTGGTAGCGCGCCACGTAGAGCGTGCCGTCCTCGAGCAGGCGCATGTTGTGCTGCTTGTCGCCCTCGATGAAGGTGCGCGACGACACGAACTTGTAGACGTAGTCGTGGCGCTCGTCGTCGCCGGAGTAGACGACGGCCTGGCCCGACGGCGCGATGACGCAGGTGCCGGCCTCGTGCTTGAAGCGGCCCAGAGCGGTGTGCTTGACCGGGGTGGAGGAGGGATCCTCCGGGTCGATCTCGACGATCCAGCCGAAGCGGTTGCCCTCGTTCGCGTACTCCTCGTTGCGGAGGTCGAAGCGGGGGTAGACCGTCTCCCAGCCGCGGCTGGTGGCGCCCGAGCCGATGCCGTAGCGCGCGTGCTCGGCCGAGCCGTTGCCGCGGAAGTACTGGTTGAAGTTCTCCTCGCCGGAGAGGACGGTGCCCCACGGGGTCGTGCCGCCGGCGCAGTTGTTGAGGGTGCCCTCGACGAGGGTGCCGGTGGGGTCGTCGGCGGTCTTCAGCAAGTCTGAGCCGGCGGCGGGGCCGGAGACCGAGAACGTCGTGAAGCCGGTGATGCGCCGGTTGCGACGGCCGGCTCGCACGTACGTCCAGGGCTGACCCTGCTTGTCGCGCCGCAGGTCGACCACCGAGAATCCGTGGGCGGCCAGGGCGATATCGACGACCTCCTTGGCGTTTCCGGTGCGGAAGGCGTCGGAGAACATGATGCCTTCGTTGGTGTATTCGTGGTTGCACACGAGGTAGCCCGAGCGGTCGTTGCCGCCGTCAGAGATGACGTTGAGATAGTCGCAGTTGTAGCCGAACTGCTGGGCCTGCGCGACGCCGGTCTGGTTCTCGATGTCGAAATCCGGGGCGTCGGCGAAGATCGGGTCGCCCCACCGGATGATAGGGTCCCAGCGGTAGCCGCGGGGGACGGTGACGGTGTCGACGGAGCGCGGCACCGGGGCGATGGCCTCGAAGGGGAGCTTCCCGCCACCCTGCGGAAGGACGCCGTTGTCCGCGGCGGCGGTACCGCCGGTGACGTGCGACACGACGAGGGCGCCGGTGATGCCTGCGGCGCTGCCCAGTGCGGCACGGCGGGAGAACACGGCCGAAACGATGTCGCGGAACGACTCGTTCCCAGTGGTGTTCGGCTCGGGGTGCGAACAGGCGTTGCCGCACTTCAGTTCGCAGGTGATGGGCGAGCGGTTGCCGCGGGTGTGGCCGAGCATGGGAAGCAAACGCTTCATTCGAAACCCCTTGGGTGGTAGGCGATCGGGCACAGCAATCCCATCGGACCAGGTGGGCAGAATCCGGTCGTCCAAGGTGACCGGTGAGTGAACAGTTGTGGACGACTGGGCCAACCGTCCGGGCGCGCCGAGCCTGCGTCGGCGGCCCAGCGGTCTGGACCGACGGAGCTCGTTGCGGCGAACGAAACGATGGGCCAGTGGGTAGGCTGCGGCCATGCACATCGACGCGTTCCGGGAGCTCCTGCTGGATCGCTCCCCCGGGGCCGCACCGCTGCCCGTGCAGGTGGCGGCCGGCATCCGCGACTTCGTCGCCCTTGGCTCCCTGCTCCCGGGCGAGGCGGTGCCGTCGACGCGCGCGGCCGCCGTCGCCCTGGGCGTCTCGCGCGGCACCGTCGCGGCTGCCTACGACCAACTCGTCGCCGAGGAATATCTCGTGGCCCGCGACCGCTCCGGCACCGTCGTCAACCCTGACCTGCGCTCGGTTTCGGCCCCCACCGTGAGCAAGTGGATGGGGTCATCGCCCCGACACGCCGGAAAACGGCCCGAAACCAACCGTGACCCCATCCAATTGCTCACGGGCTCCGACGGCGGGGCCTGGCCCGACGACGCCGCCTGGCGCAGTGCCTGGCGGCGAGCCGTGACGGACGAGCCGGTCCCCGCATTGGCGGAAGCGGTGGCCGAACACCTGCGCCACATGCGCGGCGTGGTGGTGGAGGCGGACCGCATCACTGTGACGTCCGGTGCGCGCTCCGGGCTGTCGTTGCTGCTCGCGGTGGCGGCGAGGAGGGCGGGCAGGCGCCCGCGGGTCGCCGTCGAGTCGCCCGGCTTCCCGGGCCTGCGGCGACTGCTGGAACATTCGGCCGTGGACACCGCGGCGCTGCCCGTCGGCGCGGCGGGTCCGCACCTGGAGGCACTGAACCGCGCCCACCGCCGCTCCCCCATCGACCTGGCCATCGTCACACCCAATCACCAGTACCCCGACGGCGGGGCGCTGTCCGCCCGCCACCGGCAGGCCATGATCGCCTGGGCGCGCGACGAGGGCGTGGTGCTGGTGGAGGACGACTTCGACTCCGAACGCCGCCACCTGGGCCCGCCGCTGCCCACGCTGTGGAGCCTGGACCCCACCGTCGTGGCCCACCTGGGCACGTTCGCGGCGGTGATCGGACGGGGCGTGGGCACCGGTTACCTGGTGGCGCCGGCGTCGTGGCATGCCGAGATCGTCGGCGCGGCCGACGCGACGGGCGCCGCTCCCCCACTGTTGCTGCAACGCGCCGTCGCCTCCTACCTGGCCGACGGCGGCCTGCGCCGGCGCCTGGCACGGGCCCGCCGTCGCGCCTCCTCCACGAACCGCGAACTCACGTTCCGCTGAAGGCCGCGCTCAGTCGACGATCTGGAACTGGACGCCCTGGTCGTCCTCCACGGTGGCCACCCGCCCGTTGGGAGAATCCATCGGCCCGTCGACGAGCCGGCCACCCAGTTCCTGGATCCTGCCGATCGCCTCGTCGGTGTCCGCCACCGAGAAGTAGACGCGCCAGTAGGACACGGGCACCTTGGAGGGGACGAACTCCGAGGCGTCGCACAGGCCGGCCACCGCGTCGTCGCCCTTGCCGTTGGTGGCGTACCGCCACTCCATCCCCTGGTCGCCCACGGGCTGCACGTCCCACTGGAAGACGTCGCGGTAGAACGTCAGCGCCTCGTCGTAGTTGCCGGTCATGAGTTCGAACCAGACGGGGGCGCCCGGCTTGTCCTTCGCCTGGATGGCGACGGTGTCGCTCTGCCAGGCACCGAGGGCGGCCCCGGTGGAGTCGCTGAGGAACGCCATCGTGCCCTGCCCGGGGATCTCCATGGGCTCGACGTGGATCTCGCCGCCCGCCTGCCTGGCCCGCTCCGTCATGGCGCGGATGTCGTCTGAGCTGAGGTAGACGCACCAGGTGGGGATGCCCATCTCGGGCTGCTGCACCATGGCGCCGCCGACGACCTCGTCACCGCGCACGATCATGTGGTAGTTGCCGTACTCCTCGCCGGAGTTGTCGAACCGCCAGCCGAACAGGCTGCCGTAGAAGGCCTGCGCCCTGGGGAGGTCCTGCGCGTAGAGCTCAACCCAGATGGGCGCGCCCTTGAGAGTGGTGCCGGTCATCGTTGCCCCTTCCCATCGTGAGCACGGTGGCTCACTGAGCAGCCTAAGCCGACGGGTGGGGCAGGTCCATAGCCTTCGTCACCCGGCTGGGGCGTGCCGTTCGATGAGGATGCGGCGACCCTCGAACGCCCTGCTCAGCGTTGCCTGGTCCGCGTATTCCAGGTCTCCGCCGACGGGCAGGCCCGACGCCGGCCTGGTCACGCGGACACCGAAATCATTGAGCATGCGGCTCAGGTACGACGCAGTGGCCTCGCCCTGCGTGTCGGGATCCGTGGCCAGGATCACCTCCTGCACCTCCCCGTCGGCAAGACGCTGGAACAGTTCGCGGGTGTGCAGGTCTGCCGGGCCGCGGCCCTCGATGGGCGAGATGGATCCGCCCAGCACGTGGTAGAGCCCGCGGAACTCGTTGGTGCGCTCGATGGCCACCACGTCCTTGGATTCCTCCACGACGCACAACTGCGAGCGGTCGCGCCGGGGATCGCGGCAGATGCGGCAGCGCTCCTCCTGCGAAACGTTGAAACACACCTCGCAGAAGCGGGCGAGCTGCTTGACCCTCCGGAGCGTGTCGGCAAGCGCGTAGACGTCCTCCTCAGGTGCATCGAGGAGGTGGAACGCGATGCGCTGCGCGCTGCGCGGACCGATGCCCGGCAGGCGGCTCAGCTCATCGATCAGTTCCTGGATTGCGCCTTCGTACACTCAGCCCCCGAAGCCCGGCATGCCGGGCATGGTGGGGAGCTCGGGGAGCGTGGCGGCCGTGGCGGCGTCCACCTCTGCCCTGGCGGAACGGAACGCGGCCACGACGAGGGCCTGCAGCGTCTCGATGTCGTCGGGATCCACCGCGGCGGGCTGGATCTCGACCTCCTGCATGTCGCCCTTGCCGCTCAGGGTGACACTGACGAGCCCGCCGCCGGCGGTGCCGGTGAACGACTGGTTGCCCAGTTCCTCCTGCGCCGCCTGCAGGTCTGTCTGCAGCTTCTGCGCCTGCTGCATCAGCGCGTTGATGTCAAAGTCGCCAAACATTTCTCACTCCTGAGTGGGGGTCGGTTACAAGCATAGAAGCCCTGCCGGATGGCCGGCATCAGTCGTCGTCGGCATCCCGCACCGAGATGACCTCGGCGCCGAACGCAGTGCTGAGCAGTTCCTCGGCGTTGTGGCCCGCATCGAGCACCGCGTCGTCCGCTGACACCTGCTCCGACGGCGGGGGCGGCTCCATGCGGTCGCGCTGCTGCTGCTCGGGATGGGGATCAGGCTCGTCCGGGGCGACGGGTGCGCCCTGGGGCCGCTGCGCCGGACGTGCGTCATGCTCGCCGCTGGCCAGCACCGACTGGATGCGCAACTCGACGCCGATCACCTCGATGAGGGCGTCCGCCAGCACATCGGAGCTGCCGCCGGAACCGAAGTTCTCCCGGGGGCCGGGCGCATCGAAGCCGAGCACGAGGGCGCCGTCGGTGATGTCGACCACCTGGGCGTGGTTGCTGAGCAGCATGAACGTGAACCGACGGCGGCGTTTGACCTCGTCGAGCACGTTGGGCCAGACCCGCCGCAGCTCGGCGGCGGTGAGCTGGCCCTGGGAAGCGGGGCGCCGCTGCTGCACGGCAGGCTCCGGGGCGGCCTCCGGCTGCGGGGCGGGCCGCTGCTCAGGAGCCGGGCGCTGCGCCGGCGCGGGGCGCTGTTCACCGGCGGGACGCTGCTCGGGGGCCGGGCGCTGCTCGGCCGCGGCGGGCTGCTCGGCCGCGGGACGTTGGGCTGCAGCGGGACGCTGGGCGGGCTGCTCGGGCGTGGGCCGCTGCTGTTCTGCGACCGCTGCCGTCTCGGCGGCTGCGGGCGCCGGACGCTGGCGCTCGTGCTCCGCCGCGCGCGGCCGCTCGGGCTGGCGCGGGCGGGCCGCACCGGTGTCCTGCCAGTCTTCGACGGGGGCGGCCTCGCCGCTGCCCATCATGCCGACGCGGCGCTCGAGCCTGTCCATCCGGGCGTGCAGGCCGCGCTCGTCGGCGTCCGAACCCGGCAGGAGGACGCGGGCGCACATCAACTCCAGGTGGAGCCGGGGCGCCGTCGTGCCGCGCATCTCCGTGAGGCCGGTGGCGATCACCTCTGCGGCGCGCGTCAGCTCGCCCGAGCCCATCCCCGCCACCTGCGTGGCGAGGCGCTGCGCCTGATCTGCCGCAACTTCGAGCAGGCCGTTGGTGGCGGCTTCCGGCACGGCGGCCAGGATCACCAGGTCACGGAGCCGGCGCAGCAGGTCTTCGGCGAAGCGCCGGGGGTCCTGGCCCACCTCGATGACCTTGTCGATGGTGTGGAAGACACCTGCGGAATCGCCGGCGGCGAAGGCGTCCATGATGTCGTCGAGCAGCGCATCCGGCGTGTAGCCCAGGAGCGCGGCGGCCTGCGAGTAGCTGACGCCCTCCTCGTTGGCCCCGCCGAGCAGCTGGTCCAGCACCGACAGCGAATCGCGCACCGAGCCGGCCCCGGCGCGCACCACGAGCGGGAGCGCGGTGCGGTCCACCGCCACGCCCTCGGCGTCACAGATGCTGGCCAGGTAGTCACTCAGCACCTTCGGCGGCACCAGCCGGAACGGGTAGTGGTGCGTGCGGGAGCGGATGGTGCCGATGACCTTCTCCGGCTCCGTCGTGGCGAAGATGAACTTGGCGTGCGGCGGCGGCTCCTCCACGAGCTTGAGCAGCGCGTTGAAGCCCGCCGTCGTGACCATGTGGGCCTCGTCGACGATGTAGATCTTGTAGCGGCTGGCCACAGGCGCGAAGTAGGCGCGCTCGCGCAGGTCACGTGCGTCGTCGACGCCACCGTGCGAGGCCGCATCGATCTCGATCACGTCGATGGACCCGGGGCCGCCGCGGGCGAGGTCCACGCAGGACCGGCAGATCCCGCACGGGGTGTCCGTAGGGCCTTCCACACAGTTGAGGCAGCGCGCCAAGATGCGCGCCGAGGTGGTCTTGCCGCACCCGCGCGGGCCGGAGAACAGGTAGGCGTGGTTGACACGGTTGTTCTTCAGGGCGCGTTGCAGGGGGACGGTGACGTGCTCCTGGCCGATCACGTCAGCGAACGAATCCGGACGGTAGCGGCGGTAGAGCGCCAGCGGTGCCGCGGGGGCCTCGATGCGCGGGCTGTGGTCGAGCTTCGACGGCGGCACGTGCGTCACGGCCGGCAGCTCAGGCTCCTCGTCCGGCTCCACCTCCGCGAAGAGGCTGGGGCCCGTCTGCTCAGGGATGGCACCGGGCGCCGGCTCATCGTCGAACAGGCTGGGCCCGTCCATGGGCTCGAAGCCGGGACCCTCATCAGCGATGGGGGCGTACTCGTCTTCTTCGATGTACTCGTCGTCCACGATTCCCACCCTATTGCAGCCTCCGGACATTCACCGGGCAAAGAAAAAGGGCCCCTCGCGCACCCGGAAGAGCTCACTTACCCTTGCTGCCTTCCGACCCTGGGGGAGTTGGGCGAGTTACCGCCGCGCGAGGAACCTTGGATCACTCTACCCCATCCTGATCGGCGCTTCACTTCGGCGGATTTCGCCCCGGATCTGGATTCGGTCCGGTCCGGCACCCCGGATCTAGATTTGGGGCCTTCCCCGCGCGGCGGCCCGACGCCCCGGATCTGGATTCGGTCCCGTCCGGCACCCCGAATCTGGATTTGGGGTCTTTCCGGCGGCGGTGGCAGGGTGGCGGAATGGTCAGCAGTCTCGATCCCGCGCTCGCCGAGGTGTGGCGCGGCCCGTACCTCGAAGCGATCCACCACGGCGCGGTGGCCGTCACCGGCCCCGACGGCGTGCGCCTCGCGCTGGGGGACGCCTCCACCCCGTTCCTCGCCCGCTCAGCCGTCAAACCCATCCAGGCGGTGGCCATGCTGCGCCACGGGCTCGACGTCGAGGGCACCGAGCTCGCGCTCGCCGGAGCCTCCCACGACGGCGAGCCGATCCATGTCGACGGCGCCCACCGCGTCCTCGAGGGCGCCGGCCTCTCCCCCGCGCACCTGCAGACCACGCTCGCCTTCCCCTCCCGCGTCCCCCTCGACGCCTGGCTGGCGCAGGGCCGGGGCGCGGAGGCGATCGCGCACAACTGCTCTGGGAAACACTCGGCGATGCTGCGCACCTGCGTGCGCGCCGGCTGGCCCACCGACACGTACCTGAGCCCGGACCACCCCCTGCAGGTGGCCATCCGCGAGGAGTTGGCCGCCCAGACCGGTGAGCCCGTGGGCGACCCCGTCGTCGACGGTTGCGGCGCCCCCGCCTTCCCCACCAGCCTCACCGGGCTCGCGCGCGCCTTCGGAAAGATCGCCGGCGCGACGGACGGCCCCGAGCGGCGGCTGGCAGACGCGTTCCGCGCCCACCCCGAGTTCGCGTCGGGCACCCGGCGCGACGAGGTCGTCTACCACCGCGAGGTCCCCGGCCTCATCTGCAAGGCCGGTGCCGAGGGAACCCTGGCGCTCGGCCTGCCCGACGGCACGGGAATCGCCATCAAGATCACCGACGGTCGCCACCGCGGCACCGTGCCCGTGGCGGTGGCGGTCCTGAAGGCGCTCGGCCACACGTCGGCGGCCCTCGAAGCGCTCGATCCCGAGCCGGTGCTGGGCCACGGCACGAAGGTGGGCCACCTCGCGTCGTCGCAGCAACTGCTGACAGCGCTGGCGGAACTCGACGCCTGACCCGGTGCGGCGCCGGAGGCACCTGGCACTTAGGATGCTCCCCGGCCCCTGTCACCTAGCCCCCGAAGGCTGCCCATGAACGCCGTCGTGCTGTCCGTCCTCGTGATGCTGATCCTGTCGGTACTGCGCGTCCATGTGGTCTTGGCGCTGTTCCTCGGCGCCCTCGTCGGCGGCCTGACCGCCGGGTTGGGCCTCGAAGCGACGATGGTGGCCTTCCAGGACGGCCTCGCCGGGGGCGCGAAGATCGCGCTGAGCTACGCACTGCTGGGCGCCTTCGCCATGGCCGTGGCGCACTCCGGCCTGCCGCAGCTGCTCGCGAACTGGTTCATCGCCAAGCTCGACAGCGCCGACATGTCCACCTCACAGAAGGTGGTGGCCTGGGCCAAGTGGGGCATGCTCGGCGGCGTGCTTGCGATGGCGATCATGAGCCAGAACCTGATCCCCGTGCACATCGCGTTCATCCCGCTGCTGATCCCGCCGCTCCTGGTGGTCATGAACCGGCTGCGGCTCGACCGCCGCGCCCTGGCGTGTGTCCTGACGTTCGGCCTGGTCACCACCTACATGTTCCTGCCCATCGGCTTCGGCAAGATCTTCCTGTACGACATCCTCTACGGCAACATCATCAAGTCCGGCCTCGACGTGAGCGACGTGCCGGTCATGCAGGCCATGTGGATCCCGGCGTTGGGCATGGTCATCGGCCTGGCCCTGGCCGTCGGGGTCACCTACCGCAGGCCCCGCGGCTACGACACGACCGCCGTCGTGGACGTGGAGGCGCCGAAGGTGATCGACAGGAAGAAGGTCTTCATCGCGCTGGTGGCGATCGTCGCCTGCTTCGCCATCCAGACCTGGCTGACCATCATCGACTCCGCCGCGGACTCACTACTCGTGGGCGCACTGGTGGGCCTCTGCATCTTCGTGGTCACCGGCGCCGTGAAGTTCACCGACGCCGAGCACGTCTTCACCGGCGGCATGAAGATGATGGCACTCATCGGCTTCATCATGATCTCGGCGCAGGGATTCGCGGCCGTCATGCAGGCCACGGGCGAGATCGGCCCGCTCGTCGAGGGCACTTCGGAGCTCTTCGGCGACAACCGCGGCATGGCCGCGTTCGCCATGCTGCTCGTCGGCCTGCTCGTGACCATGGGCATCGGCAGCTCGTTCTCGACGCTGCCGATCATCACCGCCATCTACGTGCCGCTCTGCCTCGCGTTGGGCTTCTCCCCGCTGGCGACCGTCTCGATCATCGGCACCGCGGGTGCCCTCGGCGACGCCGGCTCCCCAGCGTCGGACTCGACGCTTGGCCCCACGGCCGGCCTCAACGCCGACGGCCAGCACGACCACATCCGCGACACCGTCATCCCCACCTTCCTGCACTTCAACCTCCCCCTCCTGGCCGCCGGCTGGGTCGCGGCGATGGTGCTCTGACGCTCCCGACGGAAAAACTCCCGTCCCTCTGCAACCTTCCGGCCCGCCACTGCGTATCAGTCGATGAAAGCCCTGGCTGCCCGGGGTTAGGAAATGACCGCGGCGCCGTTTACGATTGGCAACGATGTTTGCCTGGGAGGAAGCTCGAAATGCGTAAGAAGCTGTTGGGGGTCGCAGTCGCTGCCTTGGCGATGACACTGGTCGCGCCGTTCGCGACTGCCGAAGAAATCAACCCCACCCCGCCGGGGGAACTGCCACCGCTGGCGGCCTCCCCCACACCCACCCCGACGCCCACGCCCGCGGTACAGCCGAAGCTGACACCCGAGCAGGCCGTCTACGTCACCCCGGGCTACCACCTGGTGGCCGGGCGCTACTGGTACACCTCGTGCGAGATGTACTCCTCGACGACCGTGCGGTGCCGCACCAGCATCTACGCTTCCACGGTCTTCCAGAAGGACGGCCAGTGGTTCACGCAGAACGCGTGGGTGTTCAACAACCTGACCTACCTGCCGTCCCCGCGCTCCGTGTGGGCCAACAACCCGTTGGGTAGCACCGGCGAGTGGACCGCCACGGACGGCCGCAAGTGGCGCTCCGAGTGCGACACCGCAGCCACCGGCCGCGGCGCCTGCCGCAGCTACGCCGTCGCCACCACCGCGTCGGTGGCCACCGGCCAGGTGACGCAGAAGACAGACTGGGTGTTCAACGGCATCGTCAAGTTCGACAGCCAGTACAGCCCGTGGGTGAAGAGCATCCCGGCCACCAACCCCCGCCCGGCAGGTGTGCCGTACCCCACCGCCCCGGTGCCCGTCGTCACGCACCCGCTCGTGCAGTCCGGATTCCGGCTGGATCAGCGCTGCATGACCGGCCGTGCGTTCTGCGTCTCGAAGGGCCAGGACAAGATGGCCTGGGTGATCAACGGCAAGGTGCAGACCATCGTCGACGTGCGCTTCGGCAGGACCGCCACGCCCACCCGCAACGGCGCCTTCAAGATCGGCTGGAAGTCGCGTGACCACTTCTCCAGCATCTACAAGGTGGACATGCCGTTCGCGCTCTTCTTCGACGGCGGCATCGCCATCCACTACTCCGCCAACTTCGCCCGCGTGGGCTACAGCGGCGGCTCCGGTGGGTGCGTCAACGTGCGTGACTACGCTCAGATGGAGCGCTTCTTCGACATCGCCCGCGTGGGCGACAAGGTGATCGTCTACAACTGATCCACCCTTCCCCAGGCACTTCGACGGCGCGCCCCCAGGGCGCGCCGTCGCTGCTTTTCGGCCGGATTTGAGGCAGGGCGCGCAACTCCGGTAAGTTTCTCCCTGGAGGATTCGCCTAGAGGCCTATGGCGCTCGCTTGGAAAGCGGGTTGGGTTAACGCCCTCACGAGTTCGAATCTCGTATCCTCCGCCGTCACACCCCCGTCCGGGCTTCCCGGGCGGGGGTCTTGAGTTCCCGCCCACGAGCAGATCACCGAGTGACCTCGAAGTTTGGCAAGCTGGGCCCATGGACGGCCTCCTGGATGACGACTTCGACCCGCTCGCGCCGGTCCACGTCGCCGACCCTTCAGACGAGGTGGCGGAGGAGGACGCCGCCAACTCCATCGCAGACCCCCAGCGGATCGTGCGGCTGTGGTTCGAGGACGGCCGCCTGACCAGGGTTTCGGTCTCCCCCATCTGGCACCGCAAACTGGGCGAACACCGCACCCTCGGCAGCGCGTTCGCGGCGGTGCTGGCCGCCGCGCGGATCCGCATCGCGGAGCCGGAGGAGCTGCCGGAGCCGGATCTCGACGGCGTGGACTTCTCCGGCCTCTGGCGCTTCGGCCCGGATCCTTTCACCACGTTCCAGTTGGCGTTGGAGAACGTCAACCGGCGTTGGCAGGCGGCGGCCCAGCGGCACCTCGAGCACCCGCCCGCTGCGTCGGAACCGGTGAGCGTGGTCCAGGAGGGCGCCCTGGGGGTGCGGCTTGACGAACAGGGCCACCTGGTGACCGTCGAGTTCGACGAGGACTGGCTGGACGAGGCGGACGTCCGCGAGATCAACGACGGTGTGCTGAGGCTCGCGCAGCAGGCCTACGCCCGCTACGCTCCCCCCGCCGATACCGCCGGCGAACTGGCCGCCATCACGCGCGAGCACGAGATTCTGATGGCCGGCCTGCGCCGGATGCTGACGGGAAGGGACCCAGCATGAGCAGCGACGAAGAACTCTGGGATCAGCTCGCGTTCCGCGTGACCCGCTCCCAGGTGGGCGGCGTTCGTGCTGAGGACGACGACCTCCTCGCCGCCGCAGACCTCCTCGAGGCCAGCATCAACCCCCACCGCGGGGCCCAGGCCGGCATGGCCGGCGGCGGCTCCCCCGGGATGATGCCTCCCATGATGATGGGCGGCGCCGGCGGCACGGCCGGTGGTGCCACCGCCCCCGCAGGCGGCCTCGGCGCCGGCGGGCGGCTGGCGGACCCGGCTGCCGGCCCGCTGTCGGTCCCCGCCTCAGCACCGGCGGCAGCGGGCGTCCCCGGCGACGCCACGGCCCTGCCCCGTCAGAGCGGCGGAGCGGGCGGCGGCACCGGCGCCAGCGGCATCAGCGGCGGCGCAGAGCCTGCTCCCCTCGCAAGCGGCGGCGGCCCCGGTGTCGAACCCGCGGCGGCCGCGGAGGTTGCGCCCCCCGTCGAGCAGGCCAGCGAGGTGGCGGGGTTGGCGATGGTGGCCGGCGAGACCGCAGCTCTCGGGCGGGCGGTGGCGCCGGCGTCGGAGCCGCTCGACGGGTTCGAGGCAGACCCCACGGAGTTGCACGGCCTGGGAGAGCGGTGGTCAGGGCTCGCCGAGCAGGTCGCCGGATTGTCGCGGCACCCTGAGGCCGGGATGGGGCTGTTCGAGGACGCCCAGCAGGCGCAGCACTCCCTCAGCCAACAGCTGGATTCATGGCGCACCGGCGCCGTGGACGAGTTCGAGGCGATGGCGGAGCGGCTGCACGTGACGGCGGCCCAGTACGGCCGCGTCGACGACGAGGGAGTCGCCGAACTGCGCCGCACTGGAGGGCTGGACGCATGACCACCCGGACGCTCGTGATGAGGCTGGCGCAGGTGCAGGCAAGCCTGCTGCGCCAGCAGGAAGCCAACGCCACCGCCCCGAAGGCGGACTTCGACGCCGTGCGCGACGCCACCTGGGGGCTGCAACGCTCGGCTCAACGGGTGCTGGACGCGGATCTGAGGCAGAGCCGCGAGGCCGTCGCGGAGATCGCCCGTCAGCACCCTGAGATGCAGACGATCATCGGCTACCTCGTGGCAGACGGCGAACGAGCCGCCAGGGCGGATCTCGAGGAGGCGGTGGGCGAGCTGCGCAGCGCAGTGAACAGCCGGCTGAACCCCCATTCCCCCGTCCCCACCCGGCTGGAGACGCAGCAGGGTGAGGTGCTGGCGCAGGCGGACCACCTCGACGGGGCCCTCCGCACCGCCCGGGAGCTGCAGGATTGCGGCACCTGGCAGGGCGAGGCCGCCCAGGCGTACCGCACGTCGGCGGACACGCAGACAGGCGCGCTGCAGGAGTACGCGGCGGTCACACGCGCGTCGGCGGAGTACCTCGGGCAGGCCGCGCTCCTGCACCGCGCCACCTTCTTCCTCTGCGCGGAGTCCCTGAAGGCCGCCGCCGCCCAGGTCGACGTGCTGGTCGCCGGGGATGCGGGGCACCTGTTCGCCCGCACGCGCCGGGCCATCGCGCAGGTGCACCGGGCCACCTCCCAACTGGGCCGCGACCTCGACGGGGCCCTGCAGGGCACCCCGGCCCTGGATCTCGCCAGGGGCCTAGAGGACCTGGTGCAGGGCGCCGAGATCCTCAAGGGCAACTGGCCGCAGGGCGGCGAACCGCCGAAGTGACCCTGCATTCCATCGCGTGCCACGACCGCGACTTCACCCAGTGGCGCGGCGGCGCGGACCACGCCCTGATCTGGGCCGTGCTGGCCGATGTCGACGACGTGCGCGCCGCCGTCGACTCCGCCCGCGCCCACTGGGCCGATGTGCTGCTGCCGCGCTATGACCGCCAGCCGCACATCACCGTCGGCTACGGCGGGCCGGTCCCGAAACCGGGCGCCACCCCGGAGGATGAGCCGTACACGCCCGAGCGGATCGCCGCGGACCGGGCCGCCGTCGAGGCGTTGGGCCTGTCGCCGTTCGACGTGCGGATCGGCGGCTGGGACACGTTTCAGATGGTGCCGTACCTGCGTGCGGAGGCCCCCGAGTTGCAGGCCGTGGCCCGGGCGCTCCGGGAAGACCGGCGGCGGCCGTACGTGCCGCACGTGACCATCGGGATGTACGCGGTGTCTGCGCCGCTGAGCGGGTTGGCGGGGCGGGCCGCCGGGTGGGAGTCGCCGTCGATCACGCTGCCCGTGACCAGGCTCAGCCTGCTGCGCTACGACGCGGCGGACGTGGCCGGACCGCTGACGGAGGTGGACGCGATCGACCTCACGCGGCCAGTGCGAACGCCACGAGGAACACCGTCTGGATGACCTCGATCAGCGAGCCGAAGGTGTCGCCGGTCCAGCCCCCGAGCCGGGTCAGGAGGTGCCGGCTCCACAGCGCCCCGACGAGCGCGGCGGCCGTCAGGCCAATGGCTGCGGCGAGCAGCGTCTGGTAGCCGCCGGCCCACCAGGCGCCACCGAGGACGACGCCGGCGACGCCGACCAGGGTGATCGCCGCGGTGCTGAACCGGGTGACACCGACGAAGAGCGCCCCGAAACCCTGCTGCCGGGCCGTGAGTTTCGAGACGCTCGCCACGGTGATGCCCAGCCGACCCGAGGCGGCCGCGGCCGCCAGCGCGACCCCGCCCAACAAGGGGGTGGGCATGGAGGCGAGGGCGGCGGCGTCGATGAGCAGCACGAGGACGAGGGTGGCCACCCCCATGGGGCCGATGTCGGAGCGGCGCATGATCACCAGCGCCTCCGCCGGTGGGCGGCGGGAGCCGAGGCCGTCGGCGGTGTCAGCCACCCCGTCGAGGTGCATCGCGCCGGTGACCCCGGCGAGGAGCGCAAGGCCGAGCATGGCCCCCAGGAACGGGCCGGCGAGGTGCCAGGCGCCGAACACGACCGCTCCCCCGGCGGCGCCGATCAGCAGCCCCAGCCAGGGGAAGGCGGCCATGGCGCGGGCAGCGAGCCTGCGGTCCACCTCGAACGCGCGCACGGGGATGATGGTGAACAGCCCGGTGGCCGCGCCGAGCGGATTCATGCCCACCGCTTCGCGATGCCGGCCACGCAGAACCAGACCTCGTCAACGGCTGCGGCGAGGCTGGCGTTCAGGCGGCCCAGCTCGTCGCGGTAGAGGCGCCCGGAGGCGGTTGCGGGCACCACTCCCAGGCCCACCTCGTTGCTGACGAGGATCACGGTGCGGCGGGTGGCGCGCACCGCCTCGACCAGCGACAGCGTCCGGGCCGCGACGGCGTCGCGCCAGCCGGGCGCGTCGTCCCAGGCTCCGGCCTCGAAGAGGACGCGGTCGAACCAGACGGCGACGCAGTCCACCAGGACCGGCGCGTCGTCGTCGGCCCCGAGGACCGAGGGGATGTCGAGCGTCTCCGTGGTGCGCCAGGTACCGGGCCTCCGCTCACGGTGGAGGGTCACGCGGTGCGCCCACTCGGTGTCGCCGTCGCGCAGTTCGGAGGTGGCCACGTACTCCACGTCGGCGACTCCCGCGAACTGGGCCTCGGCCCACGTCGACTTGCCCGACCGGGCCCCACCCAGCACCAACGCGGTGCCACCACCTGTGAACTGCATCAGCCCTCCGAGACGCCTGCGCTGGCGAAGGTCGCCATCTCGCTCAGGATACGGGCGGCCGCCTGGACCATGGGCAGGGCGACGGCTGCGCCGGAGCCTTCGCCGAGGCGGAGGCCTAGGTCGACGAGCGGGCGCAGGCCGAGGTGCGTGACGGCGGCCTGGATGCCCGGCTCGGCACCGGCGTGGCCGGAGACGAGGTAGCCGCGCACGTCGTCGTTGAAGGCGACCGCGACGCACGCCGCGGAGCACGCGATGACGCCGTCGAGGATGACCGGCACCCGGCGCGAGGCGGCGCCCAGGATGAACCCTGCGATGGCGGCCTGCTCGAGCCCGCCGATGGCGGCGACGGTGCCCAGCGCGTCTGTGGAGTCGGGCCGGTGGAGCGCGATGCCGCGCTCGATGACGTCCACCTTGCGGTTCAGCATCTCGTCGTCGGCGCCTGCACCGCGGCCGGTGACAGTGGCGGCGCCGGTGCCGGTGAACACGGAGATCAGGGCGCTCGAGGGCGTGGTGTTGCCGATGCCCATCTCGCCGGTGAGCAGGCACTTCGCCCCGCCGTCGATGGCCTCGAGGGCTGTCTCGATGCCCACCTCGACGGCGGCGCGGGCCTCGTCGAGCGTCATGGCGGGCCCCTCCGTGAAGTCGGCGGTGCCGGAGCGCACGCGGCGGTTCCGGATGGCGGGGTGCTCGGGCGCGTCGTTGGCGACGCCGACGTTGGTGACCCAGACGGTGGCCCCGGCCTGGCGGGCGAGGGCGTTGATGGCCGCGCCGCCGGCTCCTATGTTGAGCATCATCTGCACCGTGACCTCCTGCGGCCAGGGGCTGACACCCTGCGCGCAGACACCGTGGTCGCCGGCGAAGAGGCCGATCACGGCGGGCTCCGGGATGGGGGGCGGGCAGACACCGGCGATGGCCGCCAGCCGGTTGCCCACCGTCTCCAGGTGGCCGAGGCTGCCGGGCGGCTTGGTCAGCTGGTTCTGGCGTTCCTCAGCGGCGGCCAACGCCTCCGCGGAGACGGGCTGGATGGCGGCGAGCGTGGTGTCGAGCAGCGACATGGGTTTCCTTCGGGTTGGATGGTGGGGTGATCTTGATTCTGGGCGGCACCGCGGAGGGGCGCCGGTTGGCGGCCGCGCTAGGGAGCGGGGCCGTGCTCTCCCTGGCCGGGCGGACGGAGGACCCCTTGACAGTGGGCGACACCCGGCGCGGCGGCTTCGGCGGCGCCGAGGGCTTGGTGTCGTACCTGCGGGAGCACCGCGTCGAGGCGGTGCTGGATGCGACGCATCCGTTCGCCGCCACCATGTCGGCCAACGCCGTGGCCGCCTGCGCCCGGGCAGGGGTGCCGCTGCTGCGCGTGGTGCGGCCCGGCTGGGGCGGGCACCCCCTCGCAGCGACGTGGCGCTGGGTGGATTCGCACCCCGAGGCCGCGGCTGCGGCTGCCGAGGGCGAGCGGACGGTGCTGCTCACCGTGGGGCGGCAGCACACCGTCGACTATGTGCCGGCGCTGGCGGGGCATCGCGTGGTCGCGCGGGTGGCGGAGGCTCCCTCCCAGATCCTTCCTGCGGGCTGGGAGGTGCTGACTGTCCGCGGGCCGCTCACGGTCGACGGCGAGCGGGAGTTGTTCCGCCGGTACGGGGTCGGTGTGGTGGTGACCAAGGACTCGGGAGGCGCGGCCACTGAGGCCAAGCTGACCGTCGCCGAGGAGTACGGGGCCGAGGTGATCATGCTGCGGCGCCCCGAGCTGCCGGCGGCCGACGAGGTGGCGAGCGTCGAGGACGCCCTGGCGTGGGTGAGTCACCGGCCCACCCCCAGCTGACGCAGCGCCTCGACCAGGTGTTCGTGGACGTCCGGCGTGCGCACCGCGAGCCGCAGCCAGGTGGGGCCGAGCCCGGGGAAGGTCTCCCCGCGCCGCACGGCGAAGCCTCGCTGAGCCAGCGCTCGACGTGGTCCTTCCGTGAGCAATTGGGTGGGGTCGTCGGTGGTTTGGGGTGTTTTCCTCGGCGTGTCGCACCGTGACCCCATCCAATTGCTCACGGTGTCGACCAGCACGAACGGGGCGGCACCCGGGACTGTACGCAGGCCGAGGTCCGTGAGGCGCATGACGAGGTCGCGACGATGGGCAGCGGCGTCCCGCGCGAGCCCGGCCGCCTCCGCCCGGGCGCGCGCCGTCAGGCACGCGAGGGTGGCCCGGATGGCCGGGGTGGAGACGGACCACGGCGGCTGCTGGCGCTCGAGCGCCTCGATGAGGGCGGGGTCTCCGACGACGTAGCCCGCGCGGAGACCGGCCAGCGCCCAGGTCTTGGTGAGCGACCGCAGCACCAGCCGCCCGGGCATGCTGGGCGCGATGAGCGTCTCGGGTTCGCCGGGCACGGCGTCGAGGAAGGCCTCGTCCACCACCAGCACCCCGGCGCGCAGCGCGGCCAGGTCAGCCGCGGAGTGCAGCACCGCCGTCGGGTTGGTGGGGTTGCCCACCACGATCAGGTCGGCCGGCGGCACGACGCCGGGGTCGAGTTGAAAGTCGCTCTCGGGGGTCAGTACGTGGCGCTGGGGTGTGCGGCCGGCGGCCAGCAGAGCGGCCTCGGGTTCGGTGAACTGCGGATGCACGATCAGGGACGAGCCGGTGACGGCGCGGGCGATGAGGGTGAAGGCCTCGGCGGAGCCTGCCGTCGGGAGCACCATCGCGGGGTCGACGCCGTGGTGCTCCGCGATGGCCAGCCTGGCGGGTTCCGGGTCCGGGTAGGCGGCCCAGTCGGCGTCGCGCATGATGGCCTCCACCAGCCACGCCGGGGTGCGGGGCTGACGGACGTTGACGGCGAAGTCGATGAGCCCCGGCGCGAGATCCTTGTCGCCGTGGTGCCACAGGTCCGTCATGCGCCCACTGCCTCGGCGAAGCGGGCCGCGAGTTGCGGGTGGCCGGCCCAGTGGACGTGGAGGTAGGACGCGTGCAGCGTGGCGGTGGCAACGCCGTCGGGGTCCGGGAGCAGCCAGGCGGGGCCGGCGGCTGGACGGTTGAGGAGCCGCGTGCGGTGGAACTCGTGGCCGGTGATCTCCTCCCCCGGGCGGCCCAGCAGCGAGGCCCGCTCCGTGGTGGCGGTGCGGTACCCGAGGGTGAGCCGGGGCGCCATCGCGGCGTCGGCGCCGATCGCACCTGCCATGGGGACGCCGTCGAGGCTTCGGCAGAGGTACAGCAACCCGGCACATTCGGCGACCGTGGGGAGGCCTGAGCGGACGGAGTCGCGGATCTCCCCCATCAGGGTGGCATTGGCCGCCAACTCGGCGGCATACATCTCGGGAAAACCGCCGCCCAGCCAGAGCCCGCGGGTCCCTGCAGGGAGGGAGTCGTCGAGGAGGGGGTCGAACTCGACGACGCGGCAACCCGCGGCGGCGAGCAGCTCGTCGGTCTCGGGATAGCGGAAGGTGAAGGCCCGGCCCCCCGCCACGGCGATGGTGGGCGTGCCCTCCACTACGCAGCCCGGATCCGGGCGCCACGGCACCACGCCCAGGGGTGCTGCGGTCCTGGCCACCGCCAGCACCGCGTCGAGGTCGACGTGCGCGGCCACGGCCTCGCCCATGGCGGCGATCTTCGCGTCGTCGCGCTCCGCCGCCGGCACCAGGCCGAGGTGCCGCGACGGCGCCTCGATCTCGAGGTTGCGCGGCAGCACGCCGAGCACCGGCAGGCCCACCTCCTCGACGGCGGCCCGGGCCTCCGTCGCGTGGCGGTCACTGCCCACCTGGTTGAGGATCACCCCCGCCACGCGGATTGCGGGGTCGAAGCGCGCCATCCCCAACGCCACCGCGCCGACGGTGCGCGAGGTGTGCCGGGCGTCGACCACCAGCACGACGGGGGCGTCGAGCAGCCTCGCGACATGGGCCGTCGACCCCTCCCCCCTCGTGCCCAGGCGACCGTCGAAGAGGCCCATCACGCCCTCCACCACGGCGACATCGGCCCCCTCGGCCCCGTGCCTGAACAGCGGCGCGATCAACTCCTCGCCGCACAGCACCGGATCCAGGTTGCGCCCGGGCCGCCCGGTGGCGAGGCCATGGTAGCCGGGGTCGATGTAGTCCGGGCCCACCTTGAACGGCGACACCGTCAGCCCGCGCGCCCGGAGGGCCGCCATCAGGCCCGTCGCGACGGTGGTCTTCCCGCTGCCCGACGACGGTGCGGCCACCACGATCCGGCTCACCATTCGATGCCCGCCTGCCCGCGCTGGCCCTGCGTGAAGGGATGCTTCACGGGCACCATCTCGGTGACGAGATCCGCAGCCTCGATGAGCGGCTGTGGGCACCGTCGACCGGTGATGACCACGTGCTGCGTGCCTGGGCGCTCGTGGAGCACGGTGAGCACCTCGTCGAGATCCACCCAGCCCCAGGCGATGGGGTAGGTGAACTCGTCCAGCAACCAGAAGCGGTGCCGCTCCTCGGCGAGGCCCTCGCGGATCCGTGCCCATCCTTCGCGCGCCCCGGTCTCCGGGTCAGAGGCGGTGTGGGCCCGCGACCAGCTCCAGCCGGTGCCCATCTTCTCCCATGTGACGTCGCCGGCCAGCGCCGCGAACGCCGCCTGCTCCCCGGTACGCCACTTGGCCGACTTCACGAACTGGTAGACGCCCACGCTCCAGCCCTGGGCCCAGGCGCGCAGTGCCATGCCGACGGCGGCGGTGGTCTTGCCCTTCCCGTCGCCCGTGTGGACGGCCAGGACGGGCCGGTTGCGCAGTTCCTTCGTGCTCATCGCTGCAGCGCCCACGTCACGACGGTGCGCGCCGGGGTCCAGCCCAGCAGGCGACCGATCGGCTCGGCGTGCTCGACGCCGACCCTCGCCAGCGCGCCACCCCACCGTCGATGGGCCGCGACACACACCTCTTCGGCCTCGACCGTCACGCCGTGCACGACGATCCGGCCGCCCTCCGGCAGCCGGCCGATGGCCAGCTCCACCAGGGCGGGTGTCGCGCCGCCGCCGATGAACACGGCGTCGGGGTCCGGCAGCTCGGCGAGCGCGTCCTCGACGGCGCCCCGGACCAGTGTGTAGCTTCCGGCCGGCGCCAACCGCCTGGCGTTGGCCTCCGCCCGGTCAGCCCGCTGATCGACCCGCTCCACACCGACGCAGCGACAACCTTCCGCCGCGCGGCACCACTCGATGCCCACCGAACCAGCGCCGGCCCCCAGATCCCACAGCAACTCACCCGGCATCGGCCGCAGGTGCGCCAGGGCGCCTGCGCGCAGCGTCCGCTTCGTGATCAACCCATCGTGCTCGAAGACCTCCTCCGGCAGGCCGGGGGTGCGGCCGAGGACGGTGCAGTGCGGGTCGTTGATCATCGTGCCTCCAGCAGTGCGGTGACGTCGTCGAGGTGTCTCGGGGTGCCCGCCAACCCGAGGCGACCCGCGAGCTCGAGCGGCCACGGACGGTGGAGCCGGGCGGCGGTCAGCAGCGCCGCGTCGTTCAGCAGCGACACCGGCCCCTGCCGCACGTTACCGTCCACCACCACGGCGACCTCGTCGGCCCAGGCCAGCGCGAACGCCACATGGTGCGTGGCCAGCAGGATCCCGGCGTCCAGGCCGTCCAGGGCGGCCAGCAGTTCGTGGACACCCTCGGGGTCGAGGCCCGCGGTGGGTTCGTCCAGCAACAGGTAGTCGGGACGCATCGCGACGGCGCCCGCGAGCGCCACCCGCTTCCGCTCGCCGTAGCTGAGGCGATGCGTCGGCCGCGCCGCGAGGTGCGCGATGCCCAGTTGCCGCAGCGTCTCGTCCACCCGCACTGCGGCGTCGGTCTCGGACAGCCCCAGGTTCAGCGGCCCGAACGACACGTCCTGGCGCACGTCGGCGGAGAACAACTGGTCGTCGGGGTCCTGCAGCACGAGCTGCACGCGGCGACGGTGGGCGCGCAACCCGGCGCGCGACCGCTGCAGCTGCTGATCGTCGAGGAGCACCCTGCCGGAGCGCAGTTCCAGGGCCCCGGCCAACGCGTGCAAGAGCGTGGTCTTCCCGGACCCGTTGGCGCCGAGCAGCGCCACCTTCCCGCGCCCCACCTGGATGGACGCGCCGGACAGCACGGGCCGGTCCGGGTAGGCGACCGTGATCTCCTCGGCAACCAGCATCACGCCACCGCCCAGACGGCGAGCCAGATGCCGACGACGAGCGCGGCGTCGCGCAGCACGCTCAGCCCGGCAGCACCCGGGGCGGGCCGCAGGGTCGGCAGGTCCTCCTCGTAGCCGCGCAGCGCCAGGCCGTGCTGCAGGCGCGTGGCGCGGTCCCAGGTGCGCAGCAGGACGGTGCCGGTGGCGTCGGCGGCGTAGCGCAGCCGGCGGGTGAACGGGGCGTCGGCGGACAGTCTGGCCTGCTGCGCCTGCTGAAGAGCGACGGCGGTGCTCAGCAGCACGAACACCAGCCGGTACATCAGCTCGGCGATCTCCAGCAGCGGTGCCGGGATGCGCAACCCGCGACACCAGGCGAGCAGGTCCACCATGGTCGTGGTGGTGACCAGCAGCAGCAGGGCGAGCGTGCCCGCGACGCCGTGTGCCAGCACATCCAGCGCCCTGGCCCCGCCGTCGGGCGCCCACGAGAGCACGGCAGCGCCGCCCACCTGCACGGCGAGCGGAAGGACCCCCACGGCGATGAAGACCACCGGCGGCACCGTGACGAGCGCCACGAGGGAGGCCCGGATCCGTGCGGAACCCAGCATCAGCGCGACGGCGACCGCAGCCACCAGCGCGGACCCTGGCCACGCCGGGGTCACCAGTGCCGTGAGGACCAGGGCGAGCGACAACGCCACCCTGATGCCGACGGGACGCGCGCGCCACGGCGACCCCCAGGCCGCGTCGTCGACCGTCGCCAAGTGCGCCATGGCCCTACTCCTCCGTAGCGTCGGGAGAGACGCGACGGGTCAGGCGGCCCAGCAGGAAGCCGAGAACGACTCCCCCGACAGCCGCCTGGATGGCGAAGAGGCCGGCCTCCACCTCCGGCCCGTAGCTGGCGGGCGAGAAGAGGGGCTCTGCCCAGGGCTCGGCGGGGAGCATCGCCCCCACCGTCGCATCCGTTCCCTCGAAAGTGGCGCCGTCGGGAGCGAGGACCACCGCGAGGAGGTAGCCCACCACCAGCGCGGCGATGATGGCGATGACGGTGACCAGCTCCCAGGTGCGGAACCTACCCCTAGACATGGGCGCCCTCGCTGAGCAGGCCCAGGCGCACCAGTTCGGGGCGCGCGGCGCGCGCCAGAAACCCGAAAACCAGGACGCCCAGCACTCCCTCTGCCGCGGCGAGGGGGATCTGCGTGAGCGCGAACACCGTGGCGAACTTGGCGAAGGCTGCAGCGAAGCCGCCCGCAGCGTCGGGGTACGCCAGCGCCAACTGCGCGGAGGTGACCAGGTACGTGGTGAGGTTGGCCACGAACATGGCGCAGCACACCGGCAGCCATGCCGGCGGGCGCAGGGCCCGGACGAGGCGGAAGGCGCCGTAGGCGGCCCACGGGCCGGCCACCGCGAAGGAGAAGACGTTGGCGCCGAGTGTCGTGAGGCCCCCGTGCGCCAACAGCAGCGCCTGGAAGAGCAGCACCAGCGTGCCGATGAGCGCCATCACGGGCGGGCCGAACACCGCGGCCCCCAACCCGGTACCGGTGGGATGCGACGACGAACCGGTCACCGATGGCAGCTTAAGCGCGCTCAGCACCAACGTGAAGGCACCGACGGCGGCGATGAGCAGTTTGTTCTCTGGGCGCTCGCGTGAGCTCCGCACCACGGCGACGGCGCCGTGGATCACGAACGGTGCGGACGCTGCGAACCAGGCTGCGCAATGCAGCGGTGGCAGCATCCCCTCTGCGATGTGCATGGGGATTCCTTTCGGCCGGGATGTCGCGTCCCGGCGATCGGGTGGTGGGGATCCAGTTCCTGACTCTCCGCCCGGCTGGGCGGTTCACAGTGGCGCGACCGTGCCGGCTCGTTCCGGCTTCCTGGTCTCCTCACGGGGGGTTTTGTGTTGTGTCCCCATCCAACCAGACACCCCTCGCGAGGACCGCCGGGGGGTGCACTACGGTGTCGGCGTGACCTACGACTACCTCACCGACGGCTCCGAGATCTACCGCGAGAGCTTCCGCATCATCCGGGAGGAGACCAACCTGGAGCGCTTCCCAGAGGACATCAGCCGCGTCGTGGTGCGCATGGTGCACGCCAGCGCGGCCACCAACCTCGCCGACGACGTGGACTTCACGCCGGGGGTCGTCGCAGCGGCCAACGCCGCGCTGCGGGCCGGGGCGCCCATCTTCTGCGACTCGTCGATGGTCGCAACCGGCATCATCCGCTCGCGTCTCCCGCGCGACAACGAGGTGATCTGCCACATCAAGGACCCGGCGCTGGCCCAATTGGCTGCTGACAAGGGCATGACCAAGACGATGGCCGCCATCGACCTGTGGCTGCCCCGCCTCGACGGCGCAGTCGTCGCCATCGGAAACGCCCCCACCGCGCTCTTCCGGCTGCTCGAAGTGGTGGCAGAAACCGGGCTCCGGCCCGCCGCCGTGGTGGGCATCCCGGTGGGCTTCGTCGGCGCCGCGGAATCGAAGGCGGCGTTGGCCGCCAACAGCCTCGGCCTGGAGTACCTGGTGGTGCACGGCCGACGCGGCGGCTCGGCGTTGACGGTGGCCGCGGTCAACGCGATCGCCAGCGTGGACGAGCTGACCAACACGTCCCGGCAGGAGGGCTGATGGGCCGCGAGGTAGCGCTGATCGGCATCGGCGCGGGCGACCCGAACTGGCTCACGCTCGAAGCGGTCGCGGCGATCCGCGAGCTCGACGTCCTGTTCGTGGTGGTCAAGGAGGACGAGTACGAGGAGCCCGTCGCGTTCCGGCGTGATCTGGTGGCCCGGCACCGGGGATCTGATCTTCCCGGTGTGCGCGTGGTGGAGTTGACAGACCCGCCCCGGCCCTGGCGCAGCACGCCCGACTATCCCGCCGCTGTGACCCGGTGGCGGCAGCAGCGCTTCGAGCAGTGGGGCGCCGCCATCGACGGGGCGCTCGGCGCCGGCGAGACCGGCGGCTTCCTGGTGTGGGGCGACCCCAGCCTGTACGAGTCGACGCTGGCCATCGTCGAGCGCATCGCGGAGGCCGCCGTCGAACCGTTCTCGGTCCGCGTGCTCCCAGGGATCAGTTGCGTGCTGGCGCTGGCGGCGCGGCACCGCATCCCGCTCAACCGGCAGGGCAGGGCCGTGCAGATCAGCCCAGCGCGGCTCCTGGCCGACGGGCTGCCCGACGGCGTGGACGACGTCGTCGTGATGCTCGACGGTAAGCAGACCTTCGCGACGATCGATCCCGCCGGCATCGAGATCTACTGGGGCGCGTACCTGGGCACGCCGGATGAGATCCTCCTCAGCGGCCGACTGTCCGACGTCCGGGAGGAGATCACCCGGGTGCGGGCCGACGCCGCGGCCCGTAAGGGATGGATGTTCGACACCTACCTGTTGCGGCGGGTGGGGCTCGACGCCTGAGCCTGCCGCCTGCAACTGGTCGAAGGATCCCGACGCCGACCGCGATGCCCACCCGCCCGGCCTGCGCCTCCACCTCCTCCATGAGGCCCGCCTCTCCGCCGCAGACAGTGTCGTCGACGTGGACCGCCAATCCGTGCGCACCACCACCGGTCAGGCCACCGCCTGCCTGAAACTGGCGCTGGATCTCGGGGAGCGGTTCCCGCTCATCGCTGCGGCGTTGAACAACGGGGAGATCTCCCTGGCGCAGGCCGAGGCGATCGTCTCGGGGTTGCGGAAGCTGCCCGGCCGGTTGACCCGCGCCGATCTGGTGGAGTGCCAGAGGTCGGCGCTTGAGCATGTGGACACGCTGGGGCCTTCGGAGTTGCGGGAGTTGGCGTCGCGGCTGGTCGAGGTGATTGATCCTGACCTGGCGGACGCCGACGAGGCGAAACGCCTGGCGGCCGAAGAGCGGGCCGCGCGGCGAGGCAGGTTCCTGGCGCCTTTCGCCGGACCGTCACGACTCGATCCGGATCACCGGGCAACTGCCCGTGGCGGATGCCGCCTTGCTGGCGGCGCAGCTGGAGGCGTTGCTGCCGTCGGCCTCCTCGTACGCGAATGCGGGCGAGACGCCGGGGCCGGACGTTCGCCGCGCCGACGCGCTGGTGCTGCTGGTCCAGGCCGCGGCCGCGTCCGGCGAGCTTCCGGCCCATGGCGGAGACCGGCCACGGGTCCACATCACCATGCACCTCGACACCCTCACCACCGGGCTGGGAGCGGTGGGGTTGCCGGGCCTCGACGTCGACGGCCTCACCCCAGGAGCGGCCCGCAGAATGGCGTGCGACGCGGGCGTGATCCCCATGGTGCTCGGCAGCGACTCCCAGCCCCTCAACGTCGGCAGAGAGCATCGGCTGTTCACCCCCGCCATCCGCGCCGCCCTGATCTTCCGTGACGCGGGCTGCGCGTTCCCCCACTGCGCCGCCACACCGGCCTCGTGTGAGGCGCACCACATCATCCCCTGGTGGGCAGGCGGAGAATCGTCGATCAACAACCTGGCTAGTTACCAATCTGGTCCCACCTGTCACAGGTTTGCCCCGGCGCACGGGTTCCACGAGTCGGGCATCGAAGATGGCGGGCCTTTGCGCCACCAACCGTTTACTACCGTTCCGGTAGGGTCGCGCGTATGGCGGGGCAGAGACTTGAGTAACGGCTTTATGTGGAAGATGACCGGCTGGTACGTTGAGCCCAAAAGCGCCAGAGACGTGATGCAGGTCTTAGGGTCTATTGGCGTGTACAGCCGGGGTCAGAAGTTCGCGTGGCGCGGGATGAGCAGCATCGACTTCGATCTGCGTTCATCGCTTCATCGGCGCTTGGGGCACAAAGTGACCGAAGACCAGATGCGCCGGGCGGAACTCGCGTCACTGGCTGAGGCGCGAAATTGGGGCTTCGGGATCACGGAAAACGGTCACGTTGATGACCTCCAACTATTGGCTGACCTTCAACACTTCGGGGCGCCCACCAGACTTCTGGATTTTACTAGTAATCCGATGACTGCCCTATGGTTCGCATGTCAGCCAGCAACCTGAAACAAATGGACAGGGCAGCAGACCTTCTAAGACGGGGCTCCTCTTGGCTCTTAACGTGACGAGATGGCCGAAGCACATGACGGTCGGCGATGCCTACGAGCCGCCTACGTATGGCTCCATTGGCAACCCCGTCGGTTGGACCCTTGAGCAGGCGCTCGAAACGACTGGGCCATTCTTGGTCGAGCAGTCAAACCCGAATCCTCGACTCCGTGCACAAGAGGGCTTCTTCGTCGCTGGCGCATTGCCTAAACAGGACTTGGCGCGGGATCTTTCCGGTCCTTTCGCCAGCCTCGACATCGAGGTTCCACCCGGGGATAGCGAGAGATTGCAGAGTCGACTCACCGCAGAACGCAGCCGTGGCAATCCGATGCACCTCCCTCTGGTGGCTGTGATTATCAATGCGGGTTTGAAGAAACGTCTCCTTGCTTATCTGGAGAATTCGTACAACCGCAGCGCGCGCGTTCTGTTTCCTGACTATCCCGGTTTCGTCAATTTCGGGCTACCGAACTTTGAGGGAACGTGATCCTGAGCCTGCCGCCTGCAACTGGTCGAAGGATCCCGACGCCGACCGCGATGCCCACCGCCCGTGATCGGCCACGTAGCGACGGAAATTGTCAGAGGTCAGTGCTAGCGCAAGTTGCCTTTGACAAGGGCCTTTTCCCTTGTTTTAGACCGTGCGTTCCTTTAGAATAGTTCACATGAGCGAAGCGCGGGAACTGATGCAGCAGGGTATCGCTGCGCTCTGGGACGCCGTAGGCTCACTCCGCACTGATTCACCGGCCGCAGAACGGTTGGCCACCATGGTGCACACCGTCACCGAGGCCGAGGCCCAACTGGCCGGCCTGCGTCTCCACCTCCTGCACGAGGCCCGCCTCTCCGCCGCAGACAGTGTCGTCGACGAGGTCCGTCAGTCCGTGCGCACCACCACAGCCCAGGCCACCGCGTCGTTGAAACTGGCGCTGGATCTCGGGGAACGCTTCCCGCTGATCGCCGCGGCGTTGAACGACGGGGAGATCTCGCTGGCGCAGGCCGAGGCGATCATCTCCGGGCTGCGGAAGCTGCCCGGCCGGTTGACCCGCGCAGATCTGGTGGAGTGCCAGAAGTCGGTCCTTGAACACGTGGACACCCTGGGGCCTTCGGAGTTGCGGGAGTTGGCGTCGCGGCTGGCCGAGGTGATCGATCCTGACCTGGCGGAGGCTGACGACGCGAAGCGTCTGGCAGCCGAAGAGCGGGCCGCGCGCAGGGGAAGGTTCCTGCGTCTGTCACCGGACCATCACGGCTCGATCCGGATCACCGGCCTGCTACCGGTGGCAGATGCCGCGTTGTTGGCCGCGCAACTGGAGGCGTTGCTGCCGTCGGCCTCCTCCTACGCGGACGCGGGCGAAACTCCGGGGCCGGACGTACGACGCGCCGACGCCCTGGTGCTGCTGGCTCAGGCCGCGGCCGCTGCCGGTGACCTGCCTGCTCATGGCGGGGACCGGCCCCGGGTCCACATCACCATGCACCTCGACACCCTCACCACCGGGCTGGGAGCGGTCGGGTTGCCGGGCCTCGACGTCGACGGCCTCGCCCCAGGAGCGGCCCGCAGAATGGCGTGCGACGCGGGCGTGATCCCCATGGTGCTCGGCAGCGACTCCCAGCCCCTCGACGTCGGCCGCGAGCATCGGTTGTTCACCCCCGCCATCCGCGCTGCCCTGATGCTGCGGGACGGGGGCTGCGCGTTCCCCCACTGCACCGCCACACCGGCCTCGTGTGACGCGCACCACATCGTCCCCTGGTGGGCAGGCGGAGGATCCTCACTCGCCAACGGCGTTCTCCTCTGCCCGCACCATCACCGGCTGGTCGAGCCAGACCCACAACAGTCACCCGAATCACAATGGCAGGTCCACCTGGACCAGGTCACCGGGATGCCGTGGTTCACCCCACCCCGACATGTCGATCCGGCGCGCAGACCCAGGCAACACCCACGACACCTGATGCGCGAACTCACCCCGTCAGCCAAGGCACCACCCCGCCCGGACGAATCCGAGCCCCCTGACTTCAGCCGGCTCGAGGAACTCATCGCCCGCACCGCCGTAGTCTGGCAACCCGCCAGCTGAGCTAGGGCTGGCTCAGGACACGACGCTCAGGAGTCGGGGTCCGCGACCACCGCCACCACCGCGTCGCGGACCGCGCGGGACAGGCGCGGGTCCCGGTTGCCGATCACCGCGACCGTCAGCCCGTGTGCGTCCGCCGTTGCCGGCGTCCACGCGGTGCCGGCCCGTGCGTCGTCGGCCCGCACGCAGAACCGGTGGTGCGCCTCGGCCATCTGGGAGGCGGCGCGGTTCGCCGTCGGGTCATCGGTGGCGGCGAGGATGTACCAGGCGTCACCCAGGTCGGAATCGAGGAACGCCCGCCGGATCCATTCAAACCGGCCCTCCTCAGCGAGCATCCGCAGCGCGGGCGTCAGATGGGGCGCCACCACCCTCAGCCGCGCCCCGGCCTCCAGCAGCCGTGGCACGCGGCGCTCCGCGACCTTGCCGCCGCCCAGCACCAGCACGTCTCGGTTGCGCAGCAACAGCCCCGCCAGATAGGTGGGCGACCCATGCGGCGGCGCCTCCGGCAGCATCTCCAGGTAGCGCTCCACCACCACGTCGGCCAGTTCCGCGCACGCCCCGATCACATCGGCCACCCGCACCTCGGCATCTGGGTGGGCGGCGGCCCATTCGTCGGTCTGCCGCTGCGTCCAGGTGCTGAGCATGCCGGGGAACAGCCAGTGCCCCATCACCACGATGCGGCGTGCCCCCGCCGCGTACGAACGATCCAGGGCGGTGGGCAGCGACGGGCGGGTGACCTGGATGAACGCCGGTTCGACGTCGGCCCACTCCCCCCGCTCCAGCAGCATGCGGGCCAGGCGCACGTGATCGGCGTTCGCGTCCGGCACCAGGGCGCCACGGCCCACGAACACCACGCTGGTCTCGGCAGGTGCCCAATCGCCGCGGGCCGCGTGGAGCCGGCCCTCGACGGCCTCCATCAGGCGCGGATGCGGGCCCAGATGCGCCGCGTAGTCCACGTGCGCCCCGGGCACCGCCGAGCGAGCCTCCGCAATGAACTCCGGGATATCGGAGCGCACGTGCCCGCCGGTGCCCAGCATCAGCGGGACGACGACCGCGCGCGGCCCATGCTGCTCCAGTGCCTGGGTGAGGGCTGCGGTGATGGACGGCTCAGTGAGTTCGACGAACCCCACGTTGACCGGCACGCCAGGCACCCTCTCGCGCACCAACTGGGCGAGTTCCAGGCACGCCTCCACTCCCGCTTCGAGCCGCGTGCCGTGGGCCGCGATCAACAGGGGGGTCCTCATGCGTTGTCCTTGGGGTGTAGTTCGGGCGCCGGTCCTTGGTGAGCCTGCAGCTCGTTCGCGGCGCCCTGCTCTTCCAGAACCACCGACCCTGTCCGGTGTATTCCCTGCCCCTCTGGAACCGCCGGATCCATCCAGGTGTAATCCCGCGGGGTGACCATCAGCTGGCGCCCCCCGCCGGACGTGACGTACTTCGTCGACGACGAGCCCACCACGACAAGGGAATTCATGTCCACCCACTCGGGCCGGAACTCCGCCAGCGTACTCAGGATGACCTTCTGTCGAGGGCGCTCCGCCTGCTGGACCACCGCCACAGGGGTGTCGGGTGGGCGGTGCTCGCCGAGGATCTCCAGGGCCCGCGGGAGATGCGCCACCCGCTTGCGGGAGCGCGGGTTGTAGAGGACCGTGACGAAGTCGCCGACGGAGGCGCCGTGGAGGCGCCGCTCAATGGACTCCCAGGGGGTGTGCAGGTCGGACAACGAGATGGTGGCATGGTCGTGGCCCAGCGGCGCGCCAAGGATGGCGGAAACCGCGAGCGAGGCGGTCACGCCGGGCACGACGTCGACGTCCACGCCGTCGGTGCCCTGCTCCAGCACGGGGCTGGCCATCGCGTAGATCGCCGGGTCGCCGCCGCAGACCAGGGCGACGTTCTCGCCGGCCCGGGCCGCGTCGATCGCCGAGGCCGTGCGCTCCTCCTCGGTGCCCATCTTCGTGGCCATGATGCGGGCGCCGGGGCGGATGAGGTCGCGGATCTGCTTGACGTACGGGGCGTACCCGACGACGTAGGTGGCCTGCTGGAGACGCTGCTTCGCGCGGGGCGTGAGGAGGTCGCGGACCCCGGGGCCGAGCCCCACGACGCTGAGCCGCCCCCGCGCGGGGATACGGCCGACGGCGCACGTGGCGTCCTGGGTCTTCTGCTTGGGCACGATGAGGCGGGCGCCGCGCGCCATCACAGAGGCCTCCGAGACCGACGGCGTGCCGACGTGCTCCAGCGCGTACTGGCTGGGCGTCGGCACGTCGAAGACGGCCAGTTCCGCGGCCGGGTAGTCGAGGAGTTTGACCCCCAACTGATGGGCTAGCTGGATCAGCCCGAGCTCGCCGGCCTTGGCGTCTATGGTGGTGAGCGCGGTCACCGACTCGAGGGCCAGGTTGTGCTCAGCGAGGGTCGCCTCGAGGAGTCCGCGGAGGTGCTCGGCGGAGGTGCCCTTGTTGCAGCCCATGCCCACCACGAGGCTGGGGGGATGCAACACGACGGTGGGGACTCTTTCAGTCTCAACCAGCGTGTGGTCAGTGACGAGGATCCGGGCGACGGGGCGCTCGGCGTTCTCTGACACGTTGGCCGGCAGCGGCGGCAGCGGCCACGGCTGCCACTTCTGCACGAGCACCGGCCCGCCGTCGATGATGGCCCGGGTGACGGCCGCGACGTCGCCGGAGTAGGCCCAGCCCAGGGTGTCCAGGGCGGGGATGTTCAGCGCGTCGGTGGCGGTGGTCAGCACCGGCGTGGCGCCTGTGGCCTCGGCGATCCGCCGGGCGAGGTCGTTGGCGCCGCCCGCATGCCCGCCCACCAGCGGGACGGCGAACCGGCCGGCCTCGTCGACGACGACCACGGCGGGGTCGGTCTTCTTGTCCCGCAGCAACGGCGCGATGATGCGCGAGGTCGCTCCCAGGGCGAGGTGGCTGACGATGAGATCGCACCGCTGCCAGGCGGCCGCCAGCCCTTCGCAGGCCGGGCCGTCGAAGCGGAGCGTGGCTCCGACGACGCCGTCGATGGCGTCGGCGTGCCGCCGAGCCGCCGCCGAGTTGGTGACCTGACCGATCACGTTCCCTGAGCCCTCGACGCGCCCTGAGCCAGCCCCAGCGCTGAGCCCCGGACCGGTCGAACGGCGGACGCCCAGGCCGTCGAGGATGATCACGACGTTGGGCTCCGCCACGTCTGCCGTCAGCGCCTCCTCGGGCGAGAACCAGCGCACCTGTTCGTCGGCTTCCCCCAGCCGTTCGGCGACGACGAAGCGCAACCCCTCGGCAGGGGCGAGCGCAGCCGCGATCTCGCGCAGGCCGGTACCCGGCCCGGTGAGCACCGCGACCTTCGGGTGCCTGCGCGCCGCGGCCACGGCGTCGTCGATGGGGCGCCCGTGGGCGGAGACCACGACGGCGTCATCCCAGGGCAGCGCGACGGCAGCGAAGGCGGCCGCCACGGAACTCACCGCCGGCCGCACCGACAGCTCGAAGCCGTCGGCACGGAGCCGGCGCACGATGCCGTGGAAGCCGGGGTCGCCGCTGGCGATCACCAGCGCGTCGGCGCCGTCCGGCAGGGAGCGCAGCCGCTCCAGCGCCGGGGTCAGCGCGCCGAGCACCACCCGGCGCGGCTCCTCCACCCCCAAAGCCTCCAGGTGCCGCCGGCCGCCGACCACCAGCGCCGCCCGCTCGGCCAGCGCAACCGTCTCCGGGGCGAGCTGCCCCAGGTAACCGTGGACGTGGATCATGACAGTTCCTCCGTGACGCCCCGCGTGCCGTGGGCGCGCAGGTCTGCCTGCGCCTGGGGTTCGGCCGCGCGGTACTCGTGCCGGAACCCGGGATGGTAGAGATGCGAGCGGGTACTGAGCGGTCCTTCAGCCAGCGCCGGACCCACCAGGACGACGGTGTGCTTCCACAGCTTGTGCTCGCGCATCGTCGCCGAGAGTTCGTCGAGTGCGCAGCGCAGCATCATCTCGTCGGGCCAGGTCACGCGGTACCCGACGATGCACGGGGTCTCCGGCGGGTAGCCGCCCGCCAGGAGCTCGTCCTGCAGCACCTTGTTGCGCGCCGCGGACAGGTACAGCGCCATGGTGGCGCCGTGCGCGGCGAACGAGCGCACGGTCTCCTTCGGGGGCATCGGCGTGCGGCCGCCCTCCAGCCTGGTGAGGATCAGCGACTGCGACACCTCCGGCACCGTGATCTCCACCTCCATGCGCGCCGCCGCGGCCGAGAAGGCGGAGATGCCGGGCACCGATTCGAAGTCGAGCCCCAGTTCGCGGATAAGGTCGCGCTGCTCCGCGGTGGCGCCGTAGATGGAGGGGTCGCCGGTGTGCACCCTGGCGACGGTGAGCCCCTCGTCGCGGGCCCGCTCGTAGAGGGGCGCGATGTCCTCCAGCGAGGCGGACGCGGAATCGATGACCTCGGCCCCCGGTTTCACGCCTGCGACGATGTCGGGATGCACCAGCGAGGACGCCCAGATGACGATGTCGGCCTCCCCGATCACGCGCGCCCCGCGCAGCGTGATGAGATCAGCGGCGCCCGGACCGGCACCGACGAACACCACCTTGCCGCTCACAGCGCACCGCCCGTCCCCGTGCGGCGCGGGGCGCTCAGCACGGTGGAGAAGTAGGGCGCCCGTTCGTCGTCGGTCAGGTCGTCCAGCGCCACGAGCCGCTGCCCCTCGAGGGACACGTTGACGCCCAGCACGGCGTCGCGCCCCTCCTCCCGGAGCACGCGCACCAGTTCGGGTAGCTTCCGGCCACCCTTGTAGGCGACCACGGTGTCGGCGGCTCCCAACAACTCCCGCACCCGGTCGAGGCCGACGGTGACCGGAACCAGCGCCAGGATCTCCTGCCCCTCCACGAGCGGCGTCTTCGACTCCGCGGCCAGCGCCTGCATCGCTGTGATCCCGGGAATCACCTCCACCTCGACGCCCTGCCGCGACTCCACGACGTGCGCCGCCAGGTACGAGAACGTCGAGTACACCGACGGATCGCCGACGGTGGCGAAGGCCACGCGCTGGGCCCCGCCGTCGAATTCCTCCAGCGCGGCCGACGCGGAGGTGAGCCACGCCTCCTTCCGCCTGTCCGAGACGCCGCTTCGGTCCGCCATGGAGAACGGGATGCGCCGGATCCGCGCGTCGGGCGCGACGTCCGCGACGATCAGCTCAGCGCGGCCCGGACCGTCGCCGGAGGCCTCCGTCGCGGGGACGAGGACGACGTCGGCCGCCCTCAGCGCCAGCGCAGCTTTGATGGTGGTGAGAGTGGGATCTCCTGGGCCGACACCGACGCCGATCAGACGTCGTGGGGCAGGGGCGGGGACGGTGGACACCGTGGCCTCCTGTGGGTTCGCTCGCCCGGACAAAGTGGCCGCGCAGACAGAGTTCCTGACTCACCCGTTAGGGCTCACAGTGGCGGGACCGCCCCGGATTCACACCGGGTTCCTCTGACGCTCTGCGCGTTGGCAGTCATCCTCGCAGACCCCCTTCCGGCGCCGACGGCGGGGTCAGCCGAGCGACAGGATGCGCTCCACGTCCGCGTGTTCCTCCAGCGCGTCGGCCACCGCTTCGAGCATCATTTCGCGCCGCTGCGCGAACCCGGGCGCGGCCGACGGCGTCCAGTCACGCCCCGCGGCCTGGGCCACGACGGCGAGCCAGGCCCGGCGGAAGTCGTCTGACTCCAGCGCGCCGTGCCACATGGTGCCCCACGTCTGCCCGACGCGGACGCCGCCGAGGAACTCCTCGCCCCCGGGCGAGGGGCGCATGCGGCCGTGGTGGATCTCGTAGCCCTCCACTGGAATCCCGCGCCACTGACCCTTCGGCCGGCCCAACACCTTCTCCGCCTCGAACCGCACGTCCACCGGGAGGAGCCCCAGACCCGGCACGGGGGTGTCGTCGCCGCTCTCCACCGGGTCGACGATGGCGCGGGCCAGCATCTGGAACCCGCCGCAGATCCCCAGCACCGGCCGCCCGGCCGCCGCCCTCGCGGTCACCGCCTCGGCCAGGCCGGTCTCGCGCAGCCACGCCAGGTCGTGCAGCGTGGCC
Organism: Tessaracoccus sp. MC1865; assembly: GCF_017815535.1. Lineage (NCBI taxonomy): Bacteria > Bacillati > Actinomycetota > Actinomycetes > Propionibacteriales > Propionibacteriaceae > Tessaracoccus > Tessaracoccus sp. MC1865. The sequence continues at coordinate 2,558,908 of NZ_CP072596.1, forward strand.
CGCGACCCCGGCAGCACCGCCAGGTCCGCCGCGGCCACCTCTGCGGGATTCGTCGTCACGCTCACGTGCACCCCCGGTTCCGCAGCCAGGGCGTCCACGTCCGTCGCGTTGGAGATGCGCGGCATCCGGATCACGGCGACGGTGAGCCCGCCGTCGGCCTTCTCCTCGCCGCGCCACCGGGCCACCTCCAAGGCGTCCTCGCCGTCGACCCACATGCCAGGCAGCCACGGCACCACGCCGAAGTTGGGCAGGCCGCACCGGCGGGTGAGTTCGTCCAGCCCCGGGTCCAGGACGGCCTGGTCGCCGCGGAACTTGTTGATGAGGTAGCCGGCCAGGAGCGCCCGGTCCTCGGTGTCGAGCAGGGCCCAGGTGCCGTAGATGGAGGCGAGGACGCCGCCGCGGTCGATGTCGCCGACGAGCAGCACGGGCAGGGTGAAGGCCCTGGCCAGGCCCATGTTGGTGTAGTCGCCCGCGCGGAGGTTGATCTCGGCCGGGGAACCGGCGCCCTCGCAGATCACCAGGTCGTGCCGGGCCGCGAGCTCGCGGTACGCGTCATGCGCGGCTTGCGCCAAGAGCCGCCGTCCGGTGGCGTACTCCCCCGCCCGCAGTTCGCCCGCTGGTTGGCCGCGGAGGATGACGTGCGCGCGCCGGTCGCTGCCCGGCTTCAGCAGCACTGGATTCATCGCGGTCGACGGCGTGACCCCGGCCGCGATGGCCTGCAGGTATTGCGCGCGGCCGATCTCGCCGTCGGCCACCACCATGGAGTTGTTGCTCATGTTCTGGGCCTTGAACGGCACCACGTCGATGCCCCGCCGCCGCGCCGCTCGGCACAGCCCGGCGGTGATCAGCGACTTCCCCGCATCCGACGACGTGCCCGCCACCAGGAAACTCATCGCCGCCCCCTCCTCAGCAGGGCGAACCCCGCCGCCAGAGCCGTCGCCGCGCCGGTCACGAGCGTGACCAGCTGCGCCGCCTTGCGCACCTCACACGCGCCCGGTCGGGGCCCGTCGCCGAGCCGCCCCCGCTCCTCCACGCGATTGGCGTACACGTTGCGCCCGCCCAACTGCACGCCGATGGCGCCGGCCCAGGCGGCCTCGCACCAACCGCCGTTGGGCGAGGGGTGGTTGCCCGCGTCGCGCAGCGTGATGGCCCAGGCGCGCCGGGCCGAGCCGCCGACCGCGGGAGCGAGCGCCGCACCCAGCACCCCGGTGAGGCGTGCCGGCAGGAGGTCCAAGGCGTCGTCCAGCTTCGCCGACGCCGTGCCGAAGCGGCCGTAGCGCTCATCGCGGCGGCCCACCATGGCGTCGAGCGTGTTGACGGCCCGGTGCCCCAGCAGGCCGGGGATGCCCAGCAGCGCACCCCAGAACAGCGAGGCCACGGCCGAATCCGCGGTGTTCTCCGCCATGGATTCGACGGTGGCACGGGCCAGTTCCGGCTCGTCGAGCTGGGCGGCGTCGCGGCCGCAGAGGTTGGGCAGCTGCGCGCGGGCGCGGGCGAGGTCGCCGATCTCCAGGCTGTCGGCCATCGTGTCGCCCTCCCGGGCGAGGCTGCGGGCGCCGAGCACGGCCCAGGTGGCGAGCGCCGTGGCGGCGGTGTGGAGCACCGGGTGCCGACGGGTGAGCCGCTCGGCAGCGACCCCCAGCGCCGCGACGGGCGCCACCGTCGCCGTCGTGTAAACCGCCCCGGCGGCGACGTTGTCGCCGTAGAGGGGGGCTTCGGCCCGGGCGGCGAACGAGCCGAACCAGGCCACCGGGTGGTGACGCCGGGGGTCGCCGACGATCTGGTCGGCGAGCACGCCGAGTGCGAGGCCGAGAGCTCTGGAGATCACGGGGGAAGGCTATCGGGCCGGGTTGTGGGTGCGGACCTCGCCGTTGCCGAACTCCAGCCATTCGACGCTGCGGTGGTCCCGGCCGTCGAGCACTGCCAGCAGGATGCGGAGGGTGTCACCGTGCGAGACGAGCACCACCTCGCCGTCGACCTCCGGCAGCCCCGCCACGAACAGCGTGAGGCGCTCATGCACGTCGCGCACCGATTCGCCGCCGCCCCAGCGCACCTCCGAGATGTGGACGCCGTCGGGCACCGGCTCCTCGATGAGGTCGTCGTAGCTGAGCCCCTCGAGTCGGCCGAGGCCCTGCTCGCGGAGCGCCGGTGTCGCCTGGACGGGCACGCCCAGCGCGCGGGACACGGCGTCGGCGGTCTGCAGCGCGCGCACCTGGTCCGAGGACCAGATGGCGGAGACCGGCCTGCCGGCGAGCAGCTCGGCGACCGACGCGGCCTCGGCATGGCCCTGCTCGGTCAGCGGCACGTCGGGGGTCTGGCCCTGGAGCCGGCGCTCCAGGTTCCAGGCGGACTGCCCGTGCCGCACCAGATGAAGAATCACGCCGGTGAGTCTAGGGTGAACGCATGAGAGACGCCGTGGACGACCTGATCTGGGACGAGGCCCCCAAGGAGGCCGGAGCGATAGCCATCCTGGACGCGCCCGCGCTCGTGGAGGACGCGCTCACCATCGCCGATGACGTGCGGGTCTTCTGCGACGACTGGCGCGACGCCGCGTCGGTGGCCCCGGAGTATCTGGTGGCCAACCCCGACGACCTCGGCGGCGTCGACCTGGCGCTCGCCCGCCTCCCCAAGAGCCTCTCGGCGCTGGACCACCACGCGGCCGTGGTGCAGGGCGCCCCGGACGTGACGTACCTGGGCGGTGCGCGCATCCGGCACATGAACCACACGATGAACGAGGTGCTCGCCAAGCACTTCGTGGCCGTGGCGGCCTCGCTGGGCCGCTCGAAGTCGCGGGTGCTGCGCGCCTGGGGGCCGCAGGGCCTGGAATCCGACTGGCCGAAGGTGCGCCAGCATGAAGACCTGGGCTACGCAGTCGCCGCCTACGGGGCGACGTTCGGCGGCACGAAGGTGGACCCCGGCACCCGCCTGTTGCTCATGGCGCTGGCCGGCGGCGGCGACCACGCCCCCCTCGAGGCCGACACCGTCCTGGACTGGGGCTGCGGCAACGGGTCCGTGGCCATGTGGCTGGCCAAGGAGGGCGTCGACACGGTGCTGGCCCGCGACGTGAGCTGGTCCGCCGTGGCCGGCACCTCCGTCGCCGCGGAGGTCAACGGCTTCCAGGTGGACGCCACCTGGGGCGACGGGCTCGACGGCTACGCCGACCAGAGCGTCGACGCGCTGGTCACCAATCCGCCGTTCCACCAGGGCGTGGCGAAGGACTCCAGCGACACGCTCGACATGTTCGTGGACGCCCGACGGGTGCTGAAGCCCGGCGGCCAGCTGTGGTGCGTGTACAACTCGCACCTGCCGTACCGCCGGGCCCTCAACGAGACGCTCGGGCGCACCCGGGTCGTCGCGCAGGACAGGCACTACACCGTCACGGTCACCTCGTCGGGTCGGTGACCCGCATAGGTCCGAAGCTGACACAAAGAAACCTCACAGGAATCACATAGACTGGACGGGTTATCTAGGCGCGTACCCACCAAGGAGCCCAGATGAGCAACGAGCAGAACCAGCAGCCGGATCCGATAAACCGCCCTCCTCAGCAGTGGCAGCCCCCGGCGCACCCGCAGCCTTCTCAGCAGCAGCCCGTCCAGCCCCAGCAGCAGTACCCGCCGCGGCCCACCTACCAGCAGTCGGGTCCCTCCTTCCAGCAGTCGGCCTACCCGCCCAGGCCCGCGTACCCCAGCTACCAGCAGTCGGGGGCCACCAGCACCTCGACGCGGCCCCCGCAGAAGCGCGGCGGCGCCCAGGTGGCGGGCGTGCTCGCCATCGCGATGCTCGCGGCCGGCGTCGGCGGCGGCACGGGATTCGTCGCCTCGCGCTACGCCGCTGAGGACGCCGCGGCCCCCGGCATCACGTCGACGACGCCGAGCGCCGGCCCCTCGACGGAGACCACCGAGGACGCGTCGGGCGGCCAGCAGACCACGGTGGTACAGGGCGACCCCACGAACCCCGACTGGAGCGCCGTGGCGGAGGTGGCGTCGAAATCGGTCGTGGCTATCCAGGTGGCCGGTGGCGACGGGGGCAGCCAGGGCTCGGGCGTCGTGATCGACGGCGACGGCCACATCGCTACGAACAACCACGTGGTCGCCAGCGCAGGATCCGGCGCGCAGATCACCGTGCTGCTCGGCAACACCGCCTACCAGGCTGAGGCCGTGGGCTTCGACCCGTCGACGGACCTCGCCGTGATCAAGATGATCGACCCGCCCGCAGATCTCGCCGTGATGGGCTACGGCGACTCCCGGGAACTCGTCGTGGGCGACCCCGTGATGGCCATCGGCAACCCGCTGGGGCTGGCAGACACCGTGACCACCGGTATCGTCTCCGCGCTGAACCGCCCGGTGACCACGCGCGCCGTGTCGAACGAGACCGTGTCGCAGCAGACCTCCGACAGCGTGGTGGTGACCGCCGCCATCCAGACCAACGCCGCCATCAATCCGGGAAACTCGGGTGGCGCGCTGGTCAACAGCGCCGGCGAACTGGTGGGGATCACGTCGTCGATCGCCTCCATCCCGTCGCCCGGGCAGAACCAGGCCGGCAACATCGGCATCGGGTTCGCCATCGGCTCGGACCAGGTGCAGTACGTGGCCGAGCAACTGATCGCCACCGGCCGGGCGGAGCACCCGCAGCTCGGCGTGAGCGCGAGCGACGTGCAGAGCTACGGCCCGATGGGCGCCGAGATCGTCCAGGTCGTGCCGGGCTCCCCCGCTGAGCAGGCCGGCATCGCCGTGGGCGACCAGATCACCCAGGTGGACGGCCAGCCCGTCAGCTCGACCGAGTCGCTCGTCGCCCTGGTGCGGGCCGGACGCGTGGGTGAGGAGATGGAGATCACCTTGCTGCGTGGCGGCAAGGAGACAAAGGTGGCGGTGACCCCCATCGCCGCACCCAACTGACGCCCCGGCCCGCTCGGGCATCCCAGCCGAGGCCGAGTGAAGTTGTGCAGCTACTCCGCTGCATAACTTCATTCTGCTTGGGGGGCCGGCTGGCCGCTGGGCGCCGGACGACGGCGGTGCAAACCCCCTCTAAAGTTGGGGTCCATGGACATCCGCGTGACGCTGGCGGCCGTGGGCCCCATCCCTGAGTCGCTCCTCGCCTGCATCCCCGACCCGATCTCCAGGACCGTGGACCGCACGGCTTACGGGCAGCGGATCAACGTCTACGCCCGCCATGACGAGCCGGAGCAGTTGCGCCAGGCGCTCCGCGCCGTCGCGGGCAAGGTCGCCGTCGGGGTACTCACCAGGCCGCTTGCCGCGCAGCCGGCACAGCTGCTGCTGATGGACGTGGATTCCACGCTCACGACGACGGAGGCCGTGGACCTGCTGGCCCACCATGCGGGCGCGGGCGAGAAGGTGGCGGAGATCACCGAGCGGGCCATGCGCGGCGAACTCGACTTCACCGCGTCCCTCCGCGAGCGCGTCGCCACCCTGGGGGGATTGCCCGTCTCGGTGTTCGAAGACGTGGCGCCGGCCATGACGCTGTCGCCGGGCGCCGAGGACCTCATCCGCGCCGCGCGCGCCGTCGGGGCGAAGGTGGGCGTCACCTCCGGCGGGTTCACGCAGCTCGTCGGCCCCCTCGCTGAGCGGCTCCGGTTGGACTTCTTCCACGCCAACGAACTCGAGACCGAGACCGTCGACGGCGTGGAGCGGCTCACCGGCCGCGTGATCGGCACCGTCGTCAACCGCGAACAGAAGGCCCGCGACCTCCTGCGCTTCGCCCACGCCCACTCCATCGACCCCGAGATGACGGTGGCCGTGGGCGACGGCGCCAACGACATCGACATGTTCGACGCGGCCGGCCTCTCCGTCGCTTACTGCGCCAAGCCCATCACGGCCGCGGCCGCGGATGTCGCCATCCCGTTCGCCAGGCTCGACGCGGTGGCCGCCTTCGCATTCAACCGCTGAGCGGCACCGTCGCAGAGACGGCCACAGGCGCGCCCCTGGACACAGAACAGCGCCTGAGCCTCCACGGCTCAGGCGCTGCCATTGACGGTTCCCGTCAGGTTCAGCTCACGAGGTGGCGCAGCGCCGCCTGGTAGAGCTCCACGAAACGGTACTCGCGGGCGCCCTTCTCGTCGGCGTCGAACTTCTCCTCGGCCGCCAGGAAGTCGGCGATCGACTCCCCCTCGGCCAACGTGGGCTGGCCCAGCTCGTCGATGCTGGCTTCCTTCATGAGGGCCTGCACGGCGGGATCGGCGCGGAAGGCCTTGGCCTTCTCGGCCAGCATGAGGTACATCTCCATGTTCGCCTTGGCGGAATCCCAGATGCCCTGGACACCCTCGGTACGCGACGGCTTGTAGTCGAAGTGGACAGGCCCTTCGTAGCGGGGCGCCTCCGGCGAGAACGGGAAGCCGTTGACCAGGAGGTCGACGGTGAAGAACGCGCTGATGAGGTCTCCGTGGCCGAACACGAGGTCCTGGTCGTACTTGAGGCCGCGCTGGCCGTTGAGGTCGATGTGGAACAGCTTGTTCGAGTGCAGTGCCTGGGCCAGCCCGTGGGTGTAGTTGAGGTTGGCCATCTGCTCGTGGCCGACCTCCGGGTTGAGGCCCACGATGTCGCCGTTGTCGAGCGTCGCGATGAGCGCCAGCGCGTGCCCGATGGTGGGTAGGAAGATGTCGCCGCGGGGCTCGTTCGGCTTGGGCTCGAGCGCAATGCGCAGGTCGTAACCCTGCTGCTTGATGTAGCCGGCGACGGTATCGAGGCCCTCGGCGTAGCGGGCATGGGCCGCGTAGAGGTCCTTCGAGGACTCGTACTCGGTGCCCTCACGGCCGCCCCACATGACGAACGTGCTGGCGCCGAGCTCGGCGGCCAGGTCCACGTTCTTCAGCACCTTGCGCAGGCCGAAGCGACGCACGGACCGGTCGTTGGCGGTCAGCCCTCCGTCCTTGAAGACGGGGTGCGAGAAGGTGTTGGTGGTGACCATTTCGATGACCAGCCCGGCCTTGTCGGCGGCGTCCTTGAGGCGGCCGACGCGGGAGGCGCGCTCCTCGTCGGTGGAGCCGAACGGGAAGACGTCGTCGTCGTGGAACGTGATGCCCCACGCGCCGAGTTCGGCGAGCTTCTCGGCGTATTCCCACGAGTCGAAGGCGGGGCGGGTGTTGCCGCCGAAGGGGTCCGTGCCGGTCCAACCGACGGTCCAGAGGCCGAAGGAGAACTTGTCTTCAGGGGTTGGTGTGCGGTTCATGCTCTTCACTCTCTTGGGCCGGGGTCTCCGGGGCGACTTTTCATCATCGAGGCGCCGCCACTTTTGTTTTGTGCTGAGACTAAAGAGGATCGGGCCGCAGAGTCAAGCTGATGCGATAACGATTCGGACACGTCGTAGTAGCACGCCATGCACAGCCGGAACGGCCACCGCTGCACCGTCCAATTTCGCCCCGACAGCCCCGGCAAAACGCCAGCCGGTATGGTGGGCCACGCCACCGAAATTCTTCAAGGAGGACAGATGTCAGGTCGCATCCGATACGAGGCGTTCAAGAACAAGGTGATGTCGGCCCACGACGCCGCCGCCCTCGTCGAAAACGGATGGAACATAGGCTTCTCAGGGTTCACCGGTTCCGGTTACCCGAAGGCGTTCCCCGAGGCGCTCGCCGCCATCATCGACGCCGCGCACAACCGCGGCGAAGAGTTCAAGATCGGCGTCTGGACCGGTGCGTCCACGGCCCCTGAGCTCGACGGCGCCCTCGCCCGCACAGGCGGCATTTCCTACCGCGCCCCGTACCAGTCGGATCCCGACATGCGTAACACCATCAACTCCGGCGTGTCCTACTACCAGGACATCCACCTGTCCCACATGGGCCCCCAGGTCTCCCAGGGCTTCCTGGGCAAGCTCAACGCGGCAGTCATCGAGGTGACCGCCATCACGGAGAGCGGCGACCTCATCCCGTCGTCCTCGGTGGGCATGAACCGCACCTACCTCGAGCACGCCGACAAGGTCATCATCGAGGTCAACGAGTGGCAGTCCGAGGGCCTCTTCGGCATGCACGACATCTATTACCCCATCGGCGCCCTTCCCCCGAACCGCGTCCCGCTGCCCATCCAAAACCCGGGCGACCGCATCGGCGGCAAGTACCTCACGGTGGACCCGGAGAAGGTCATCGCGATCATCGTGACGAACTCGCCGGACCGCAACACGCCGTTCAAGCACCTCGACGACGACTCCCGCGCCATCGCCGGCAACTTCTTGGATTTCCTCGGCCACGAGGTCAAGGTCGGCCGTCTGCCGGAGAACCTGCTCCCGCTGCAGTCCGGCGTCGGCAACATCGCCAACGCCGTGCTCCAGGGCCTGCTCGAAGGCCCGTTCGAGAACCTCACCTCGTACACCGAGGTGATCCAGGACGGCATGGTGGATCTGCTGGATTCAGGCAAGCTCAGCGTCGCCTCCGCGACGGCCTTCTCGCTGTCGCCGAAGGCCGCGGAGAAGATGAACGACAACGCCGCGCACTACGCCAAGAAGATCGTGCTGCGCCCGCAGGACGTGTCGAACCACCCCGAAGCCATCCGTCGCATGGGCGTCATCGCCTGCAACGGCATGATCGAGGCCGACATCTACGGCAACGTGAACTCCACCCACGTGATGGGCTCGCGCATGCAGAACGGCATCGGCGGCTCCGGCGACTTCACCCGCAACGGTTGGATCTCGTCGTTCGTCACCCCCTCGACAGCCAAGGGCGGCGCCATCTCGTGCATCGTGCCGATGGTCAACCACGTGGACCACACCGAGCACGACGTCCAGGTGATCATCACCGAGCAGGGCCTGGCGGATCTGCGTGGGCTCGCCCCGCGGCTGCGCGCCAAGGCGATCATCGACAACTGCGCGCACCCGGATTTCAAGGAGCCGCTGCGTGAATACGTGAAGCTCGCGGAGAAGAAGGCCAACGGCATGCACACGCCGCACGACCTGGCCACCGCGCTGGGCTGGCACGTGCGCTTCCTCGAGACGGGCACCATGGCTCAGTGAGCTGACAGCCACACGGGCACCGGGGGTGGGTTTCCACCCCCGGTGCCCTTTTCTGTGGGCCTGCGACGGGGATCTGTGGCTGGGCTCTGTTGCCGGGCTTTGAGCCTGCGTCGCCACCCCGCCCCCACGCGGGCGGCCGGACTCTGGCAGGCTGAGCACCGCCGCGCCCTGAAAGGAGCCCACACCCCGTGCTTTCCGCCGCCTTGACGTTCTTCCTGGTCATGGACCCGTTGGGCAACGTGCCCCTCTTCCTGACCGCACTGCGCAACACCCCGGAGGAACGGCGACAGTGGGTGATCCTGCGCGAACTCCTCATCGCCCTGGCCGTCATGGTGGCCTTCCTGTTCGCGGGGCGGGGCCTGCTGGACCTGCTCAACATCGGCAACGCCGCGCTCGAAACAGCCGGTGGAGTGATCCTATTGCTCATCGCCATCCGGATGGTGTTCCCCACCGCCGAGCGCAACCTGCGAGAGCCCCACACCGACGACGAGCCGTTCATCGTCCCGCTGGCCGTGCCCTATGTCGCCGGGCCGTCGCTGCTGGCCGTCGAGGTCGTGCTCATCTCGCAGAACCCGGCAGACTGGCCGATCTTCCTGGGCGCGCTGATCCTGGCGTGGTCGGTGACCGCCGGGATCCTCTACCTCTCGGGCTTCCTGCGTCGGGTCGTCGGCGACAAGACCCTCATCGCCATCGAGCGGTTGATGGGAATGATCCTGGTGATCCTCGCGGTCCAGATGATGCTGGGCGGCATCAAGGCCTTCTTCACGGGCTGACGCGGGGCGGCCGTCCGCCGCGACTGGTATGAATAGGGCCATGATCGACCTGGTTGCCCTACGCCGCGAATTCCATCAGATCCCCGAGGTGGGCCTGCAGCTCCCCCAGACCCAGGCCCGCGTCCTCAGCGCGTTGGAGGGGCTGCCGCTGGAGATCACCCTGGGCGAGTCCGTGACCAGCGTCGTGGGCGTGCTGCGCGGCGGGAAACCGACGGAGGGCAAGCGCCCCGTCGTGCTGCTGCGGGCGGACATGGACGCGCTGCCCGTCGAGGAGCTGACCGGCCTGGAGTACGCGTCGGCCAACGGCAACATGCACGCCTGCGGGCACGACCTGCACATGGCGATGCTAGTCGGCGCCGCCCACGAACTCTCCGCCCGCCGGGCGGACCTCGCCGGCGACGTGGTCTTCATGTTCCAGCCGGGCGAGGAGGGCGTCGACGGCTGCCGCTACATGCTGGAGGAGGGCCTCCTCGACGTGGCAGGGTCGCGGCCGGACTGGGTCTACGCCATCCACGTGTGGTCCGCCCTGGACCCCCATGGCACCTTCAGCACCAAGCCCGGCACCGTCATGGCCAGCTCGGACGTCGCCCGCGTTCGGGTGGTGGGCCGCGGGGGTCACGGGTCCACCCCGCAGCTCGCGGCAGACCCGGTGCCCGCGCTGGCGGAGATCACCACCGCGCTGAACACCATGGTCACCCGCCGCTTCGACGTGCAGAACCCCGTCGTGGTCACCGTCGGGTTGCTGCAGGCCGGCACCATCGCCAACGTCATCCCGGAGGACGGCCGCCTCGAAGCGACGCTGCGCACCTTCGACACCGGAGTGCGGGCCAAGCTCATCGAGATCATCCCCCAGGTGGTGGAGGGCATCGCCGCTGCGCACGGCGTCACGGGCGAGTTCTCCCTGCTCGAGCAGTACCCCGTCACGGTCAACGACGACGCGGAGGCCGACGTCGTGGCCGCAGCGGTGACAGACCTCTTCGGCTCGGAGCGCCACGCGCGCTGGGAGAAGCCGCTCGCCGGCGCGGAGGACTTCTCGCGCCTGCTGGAGGAGGCGCCCGGCTGCTTCATCGGCCTGTCGGCCTGCCCGCCGGAACTGGACCCCGCCACCGCACCGTTCAACCACTCCGCCTACGCCCTCTTCGACGACGCCGTGCTGGCGGACGGCGCCCGGCTCTTCGCCGAACTGACCCTGCGCAAAATCGCCTGAGAAGGCGCATCGCCACCATACGGGTGTGGCGGTGAGGGGGCGGGTCACGGGTACTGTCGAAGGATGGAACTCGACGACGCCGTTGCGGCGGCACTGGCCCACCCACTGGTGGTCGCCGCCGCGCCCAGCAGCGAGCATCCGGGAATGATCACGCTCACGCTGCTCACTGGTGAAGACATCATCTGCAACCCGCAACTCGCCGAGCCTGATCCCGGCGAATCGGACGAGGACGCCCTCATGCGCTTCCATGCGTCACTGGACAAGCTCCTCGTCACCGTCCAGACCACGCTCGACGAGGAACACAGCCTCGACGACGCCATCCCCCTGGTGCGCAGCGCCGACTACTTCACCAGGCCGGAGGCCAGCCCGGCCCTGACCTTCCCCCTCACCGACTACATCGGCGTCGGGCTCGCCTTCGACCTACCCACGGCCGTCATGCCCATCAGCGAGGACCAACTCGCCGGCGACACCGCGGAGGAGGCCGTGAACCGCGCGGCCCGCGCGGTGCTGAACCTGCGCGACATGGCTGAGCAGTTCGGTCTCGCCCCCGTCGTCGAGGACAATTCCATCCTCGTCGTGCACGCCACCGAGGGCAACGACTCCGCCTGGTTCGCGGACCTCCAGACCATGGAGGCGGCGCTCACCCAGATGGAGAGCGTCACCGGCTCCGAATGGGCAGCGGTGCCCGCGTCCCGCGAGGACCTCTTCCTGCTGGACACCGACACCCTGCACTGGCCGGAGTTCCTGGACGTGCTGGAGTCGGTGCACGGCAGCCACAAGGAGGTGTGCCCACTGCCCCACGTGCAGGCGGACCACGCGTGGCGCGAGTGGCTGCCACCAGCGGGGCACCCAGCGGAGCAGAGACTGACCCGGCTGCGCGCCGACATCCACGCCCAGCAGCACGCCGAGCAACGCGAGCGGCTCCAGGCCGGCGGGCCGTTCCCGTCGTCGATGCTGCAGATCGAGCGCTCCGGCCGCTGGGAGACCCTCGCGGTGACCGCCGACGACGTGACCAGCATCCCGCGCACGGACCTGGTGGTCTTCTTCCGCGAAGGAGACCAGGAGCCGCTCGGCGTGAGCCTCGGCGACGCACTGGTGCTGTGCCCGCATCTCTTCTCCCTGCACGAGGGCACCTTCCCGCCCCGGCTGCTCGTCAAGCCACCCACGGACGAGGACCGCCGCGCGCTCGATCAGAATCGCGTCCAGTGGGGCGCCCGCGCCTGACAAGAGGGGACAATGGGCCGATGCGTCCCATGCTCGCCACCCCCACCGCCACGCCCGGGGTCCCACCCGTCGGGCCGGGCTGGGTCCATGAGATCAAGTGGGACGGCGTGCGCTCGATCGCCGAGACCCGTGGCGGGGAACTGATCCTGTACAACCGCACCGAGGGGCAGATCAGCGTCGCCTACCCCGAGGTGGTAGCGGGCGCCCGCGGCCTGCCGGACGGACTCATCCTCGACGGCGAACTCATCGCGCTGAACAGCGACGGCGTGCCGTCGTTCCACGCCATCCAACCGCGGATGCACGTGCGCAACGCGGCGCGGGCGGCCAGGTGGTCCGCCGAGCGGCCCGTCACGTTCGTCGCGTTCGACCTACTGAAGCTCGCCGACGAGGACCTGACCCGGCTGCCCCTGGCAGAACGGCGCGCACGGCTGGAGGCGCTCGACTTCGCCCGGCCGCACTGGCAGTTGTCGGACCAGCACGACGACGGCGAGGCGCTCGCCCGGGCCACCCGCGACGCCGGGCTCGAGGGCGTGATCAGCAAACGGGCCGATTCCGTCTACCTTCCCGGGGCACGGACCACGGACTGGGTGAAGACTCCGCACCGCACCGAACTGGTGGGCGTGATCGGCGGTTGGCTACCGGAGACCACCAACCCGGCACGGCTGGGCGCGGTGTGGATCGGCCACCCGGCTGACGAGGCGACGTTCGAGACCCAAGCGGTGCTGTACTCGCTCGGCCGCGTGGGCTCGGGGCTGAGCCACGCGGAAAAGGACATGTTGCTCGAGGTCCTCCGCACGACCGAACGCCCCACCCCGCCCTTCGATCCCGTCCCCTCAGACCCGGCAGTCCGTCGCACGCACTGGGTGGAACCCATGCTGTGCGTCCAGGTGCGCTACCTCAACGTCACGCCCGGCGGGGTGCTGCGGCAGCCGGTGATGATGCGGCTGCGCCCGGACGTGTCGCCGGCCGAGGCGGCCGTCGCCGAGATCCGTTGAGCCGGGCGCCGCTCAGTTGAGCCGCTGCGCCACCAGCACCACGTCGTCGCGGTGCTGCGCACCGGCCCCATGGGTGACCGAACGCTCGCGGTTGTCGAGGGTGATGACGCTCCACCCGTCGGGCAGCTGTTCCGAGATCAGCTCCGGGCTGAGGAGTTCGCGTCCGTAGGCCGGATGGTCCGCGTGCACATGGGTGTCGAAATCTGCGTGGTGCACGACCAGGAGGTGCCCGCCGGGCGCCACCAGGCTCGTGAGGAGACCGGCCGTGTGCGCATCAGTGAACAGCGGGACATAGCTGGCGGTGACAAGGTCGTACTCGGCGTGCGGCAGGAAGGCGGACCCGAGTTCACCGTGCACCCACTCCACCTCGACGCCTGCGGCCTTCATGGCCCTGGTGGCACGCTCGATGGCCACCGACGACGGCTCCAGCCCGACGACCTCCCACCCCTGCTGCTCGAGCCAGATGGCGTCCGCGCCCTCGCCCGAGCCGACGTCGAGGGCGAGCCCGGGAGAGAGCTTCGAGGCCTCCGCCACGAGTGCCGCATTCGGGTTACCGGACCACATGGCCTCGGATTCGCTGTACGTCTCGTCCCAGTCGTGGTCGTGCATGGCTCAAGTATGCCTCTGCCGCTGGGGCTGAATGGCTTGTAGTCTTGGCGGCGATGGACACCACCAAGCAGATCGCGACCCTCCCGCCGCTGGAGGAACTGCAGGGCGGCGTGCCACTCAGCAGGCGCACGGGCGAGCCCCGGCGCCCCGTCGTGCTCGCGCTGGCGTCGGTGCTGCTGTACCTCGCCGTCGCCTCGGCCGTGGGCGCCTACGCCTGGCACTGGTGGATGGCGGCGCACCCGGCCAGCTACGCCAACTCCGCGTGGCTCATCTCGTGGACGGATCCGGCACCGGGCACGTGGTTGTCGCTGACGCTGGAGGTCGCGCTGGCCGCCGCTCTCGCCCTGGCCGCGGGGGCCGCTGGCATCGCCGGTTTTCAGGCCTGGAACGGGTGGCGCTGGGCGCGCTGGGCCGGCCTCGTCGCGGCTGCGCTGATGGGCGGCTTCATGGCCATCACCCACTGGTACGCCGCGGTGCCCGTCGGCCTGACGGCGCTCGGCGCGGGTCTGCTGTTCCTGCCGCCCGTCACCCGCTACTTCCGGCACTGGACCCAGGTGCGCGCCACCCGGCCAGCCCCGTACCGCCGGCCCGGTGAGATCCACTACGGCCGGCTCGCCCGGTTCCGCTGACTTATAGACTCCCCACCATGGCCAACTCGCTCCTCAACGGTCTCTTCCGCGTGCTCCGCGACGCGGCCACCCGCTCGCTCCGACGCCCGCAGGACGCCCCCGGCGGTGGACCCCGCACCCGCGCGCGCTTCAAGCAGAACGTATCGCTGCAGGAGCGGCGCAGGGAGGAACCCTCGGGCGACTACCCGGGGGACTTCACGCAGATGCCGAAGATCAGCTACGCCCCCCATCTGGACGGACGTCCGGACCCGGGCGAGATCGTCTGGACCTGGGTGCCCTACGAGGAGGACCACAGCCGCGGCAAGGACCGCCCCGTGCTGCTGATCGGGCACGACGGCCCCTGGCTCCTGGGGTTGCAGATCACCAGCCAGGACCACGACCGCGATGAGGAGCAGGAGGCGCGCGCCGGCCGGTACTGGGTCGACATCGGCGCCGGCGCCTGGGATTCGCAGCGCCGTCCCAGCGAGGTGCGGGTCAACCGGATCATCCGCATCGATCCGGATACCGTGCGCCGTGTGGGCGCCATCCTCGACGAGTCCACCTTCCGCACCGTCGGGCGCGAGGTGGGCAACCACTACTGAGCGGCCATCAGGACGCCGCCTCAGCCTCCAGCAGCAGGCGCTCAAGCCTGTCCGTGTACGGGCCGGGGTGCGTCAGGTTCACCATGTGGGTGCCGTAGCCCAACACCACCAGCCGACCACGCCGGGCCGCGCGCGCGAAACGCCGCTCCTGCCCCCGGAACTGGTCGAACCGGCCGTTGAGGATGGTCACGGGGGCGTCGATGGAGGCCAGGTCGGCGAGCAGGTCGAACTGCGCCACCGCCCGCACCCCGGCCGCCACCGTAGCCAGATCGGCACGGCCCCGCCGCAGATACGCCTCCGCGCCCGCCGGGCCCAGCACGCGGCGCAGTGGCGCCTCGCCAGCCCGGTCCGTCCAGCCGATCAGCCGGCCGTAAAACGCGGCGCTGCGCCGTCCCGGCTGGGTGGAGCACCCGGAAGCCACGAGCGAGCGGACCACTTCAGGGAAGCGGGCGGCGGCGTGGATGGCCAGCATGCCGCCCAGCGAACAGCCCACCAGGTGCGCCGGCCCCGCCGTCGACGCTTCGAGCAGGGCGGCCCTGATGGTGTCGAGGGCGCTCTGAGAGGTGAAGGTCTCGTCGCGACGGCTTCCGTGCCCCGGCAGATCCGGGCTGATGCAGGTCCAGCCGCGTTCGCGGAGCCGCTCCACCTGGGGGTCCCACATGGTCGACGAGGTGCGAAGGCCATGGACTAGGACCACCGTGCGGCTCATCTGTCCAGCTTAGGCAGCCGGTACGCCGGTGGTGAACAAGGGGCCGGCCGATTCGGAGCGCCGGGCCGGCGAGTGGTTGAATGACTGTGCTGAAGCACAGGAGAGTCCATGATCACCGTCACAGACCTGCGGAAGGTCTACCACCAGGGCAAGCGTGAAGTGCGCGCCCTCGACGGAGTGTCGCTCACCGTCCCCGCCGGGTCCATCCACGGCGTGATCGGGCACTCGGGCGCAGGCAAGTCCACCCTGGTGCGTTGCCTCACCCTGCTGGACCGGCCGTCGTCCGGCACCGTGGAGATCAACGGCGTGGACCTCACCGCTGCCCGCTCCGACGCGCTGCGCACCGCCCGTCGTCGCATCGGGCTCGTCTTCCAGCAGGCCAACCTCTTCGATTCGCGCACCATCCTGGCCAACGTCGCCTACCCGCTCGAGCTCATCGGCGTGGGCCGCGAGCAGCGTCGCGAGAAGGCCCAGGAGCTGCTGCGGCTCGTCGGCCTCTCCGACGCGGGCAACGCCTACCCGGCACAACTCTCCGGCGGCATGCGGCAGCGGGTCGGCATCGCCCGGGCCCTGGCCACAGATCCCGACGTGCTGCTCTTCGACGAGCCCACCTCGGCGCTGGATCCGCGCACGACGGACGAGATCCTCGACCTCATCGTGTCGCTGCGCGACCGCAGCCCCCAGGACCTGGCCGTCCTCGTGATCACGCACGAGATGCACGTCGTCAAGAAGATCTGTGACTCCGTCTCGCTCCTCGAAGCCGGCCGGATCGTCGAATCCGGGCCGCTCACGCACGTCGTCCAGCGCCTCAGCGGCAGGCTCAGCCAGGCGCTGCTCGGCATCCCGCCGCACTCCCCCGTCGAGGCCAGCGACGCGACTCTCGTCGACGTGCTGGCCAGCGGTGACCGCGCCGCCCTGCCGATGATCGCCCACACCTCCGGCGCCGTCGGCGCGGACCTCGCGATCGTCGCCGGCTCGGTGGAGCAGCTCGCCGGCACCACGTTCTCCCATCTCCGGCTCGCGGTGCCCCACGGCGCCGACGCCAACCGCGTCGTCGACGAGCTGAAACTGCTGGGTGCCGACGCCCGCCTCACCACCGAGATCCGTCAGGAGGAACCCATCGCATGATCCTCCTCGACACCTGGTTCAACAACCCCGCGCTGCAGAAGGCGCTGCTCCCCGCGTTCGTCGAGACCATCCAGATGGTGGGCATCTCCAGCATCGCCACCGTCCTCATCGGCCTCCCCCTGGGCGTGGTGCTGTTCGTCACCCAGCGCGGCGGGCTCGCGGAGAACCGGGCGCTCAACTTCGCACTGTCGCCCATCCTGGTCAACATCACCCGGTCGCTGCCCTACGCCATCCTGATGGTGGCGCTCATCCCGTTCACGCGCTGGCTCGTGGGCACCTCGCTGGGCCCCATCGCCGCATCCGTGTCGCTGGCCATCGCCGCCATCCCGTTCTTCGCGCGGCTGGTTGAAACGTCGCTGCGCGACGTGCACGTCGGCAAACTCGACGCCGCCCACGCCATGGGCTCCACGAAGCTGCAGTCGGTGGCCAAGGTGCTGATCCCTGAGGCCATGCCGGCGCTCGTCGCGTCGGTCACCACCACGGTGGTCACCATTGTCGGCTACTCGGCCATGGCCGGCCTCATCGGGGGCGGCGGCCTGGGCAGGTTGGCCTACAACTACGGGTTCCAGCGCTACCAGGCCGACGTGATGATCGTCACCGTCGTCATCCTGGTGGTACTCGTACAGGTGATCCAGATGGCCGGCGAGGCCGTCACCAAGAAGATCGACCACCGCTGACCCACTCCACAGACTCCCGCCGTCGAGGCGGGCGGCCCTTCGGGGCCACAGTAAGGAAGATGGCCGACTTGTTGTCGGCCCAGTAGCTAAGGAGAAAGACCTATGCGCAAGATTCTCACCGCCGTCGCTGCCTCGTTGGCAACCGTCATGGCCATGACGGCCTGTGGCTCTGACGCCGCCACGCCCGGAGCCGACGCCTCGCTCGACTCGGCGAACCCCACCAAGGTCGTCGTCGGCGCCAGCCCCGTGCCGCACGCCAAGATCCTCGAATTCGTCAAGGAGAACCTGGCTGCCGAGGCAGGCATCGAACTGGAGATCCGGGAGTTCGACGACTACGTGCTGCCCAACGAGGCGCTCGCCTCGGGTGAACTCGACGCCAACTACTTCCAGCACGTGCCGTACTTCGACAACCAGGTGGCGGAGAAGGGCTTCGAGTTCGAGCACGGCGAGGGCGTCCACATCGAGCCCTTCGCCCTGTTCTCGGACAAGCACGAATCGGCGGACCAGGTGCCCGACGGCGGCGTCATCGCACTGACCAACGACCCGTCGAACCAGTACCGCGGCCTGAAGCTCCTCGAAGAGGCCGGTCTGCTGCAGGACATCGCCGAGGACACCACCGCGCTCACCATTTCCGACGAGCAGAACCCGAAGGGACTGAAGTTCGAGGAGGCGCAGCCCGAGGTCGTCGTGCAACAGCTTGAAGACCCGAAGGTCGACGCGGCGCTGATCAACGGCAACTTCATCCTCAACGCGGGCCTGAACGCCGATGACGCGATCGCCATCGAAGCGGTCGAGGGCAACCCGTACGCCAACATCCTCGCGTGGCGCACGGACAACACCAACCCGGGTGTCGCCAAGCTCGACGAGCTGCTGCACTCGGACGAAGTGGCCCAGTTCATCAAGCAGGAGTGGCCCGCAGGTGACGTGTTCCCCGGCTGATCACATCCCTTTGGCGACGGGGCCACGCGGTTGATCCGCGTGGCCCCGTCGCCGTCTTTCCCCTTGTGACATTCGGTTTCTCGGACTCTTCTCCCCGGGCGCACCCGGGCGTACATTGTTTTCAAGACCCGGGCGACACCGCCCGAGCCGGTTGGAAACAGGGGGATTCTGATGCGGCACATCACGAGGTGGATCATGACTGCGCTGACGCTTGCGTTGGTCGCGGCGGGCTGGGTGGCGGCACCCCCGGCCCAGGCCTTCGACGTCTACACGACGCCGGGGGAACACATCAGCGCCGGACGCGAATGGCGCACCTGGTGCGAGCCCTACTCGCAGACCGCGCGCTGCACGTCGCAACTCAAGGTGGGGGGCGTGTGGACGTTCAACAACCTCACGTACCTGCCGTCGCCGAGGAGCCTGTGGACCGGCAATCCCCTGGCTACCCCGGGCGAGCACCACATCAACGGACGCACGTGGTGGACCGAATGTGAAACGGCGACCACCGGCCGCAACGGCTGCCGCTCCTACCTGTGGAACGGGCGGCAGTTCGTGTTCAACAACATCGTGCAGTTCGGCACGATCCGCCCGGATCTCGCGTCGCTCTACTGGTACCGGCCGCCCGCCACGCAGGCGCCGTCCGTGCCGGCACCCAGCACCTACAACATCAACAAGGGCCCCAACGCGACGAACCGGGTGACGCTCACGTTCGACGACTGTCCCACCTCGCTCTCGGCCTTCAAGACCACCGTCAACGCGGCCACGGACCTGGGGATCGCCCTGGTGCTGTTCCCGACGGGGAACTGCATCAGCGCCGGAAGGTTCGACGCCGCCTACGCCCGCTCCAAGGGCCACTACGTGTTCAACCACTCCATCACCCACCCGGACCTGACGACGCTGACCTATTCGCAGGTCGTCCACGAGCTGGGGGCGCCGGGCGTGGTGACCACCTACGGCCGGCCGCCCGGTGGCGCCTACAACACCGACACCGTGAAGCGGGCCTACGCCGCCGTCGGGATGAAGATCTGGCTGTGGAACCTCGACACCTTGGACTACCGGGGCCGCACCAGCCAGCAGCTGATCAACACGGTCGTCACCTCGGCCCGCCCCGGCGACAGCGTGCTGATGCACATGAAGTGGCACGCGTTCAACGGGCCCACGCTGAGGGCGATGCGCGACGGGCTGAAGGCCCGCGGCATCGGAGTGTGCGTCAACCGCGGCCCTGTCGTGGCGAAGCCCGCCGGCCTCGCCTGCTGAGCCACACGAGGTGTCCAGCGGCCGGCCGCGCTTCTTGATCGAAGCCGAGGAGAAAGCTGAACAGATCCATACGTTGTCGAGGAGCAGTGGTCATATCAACCGGAAGGACCGGCACCCTGAATGAGGGCTGAATGAGGGAGACCACCATGATCTCCAAGCGCAGGATCGCCGCCATCGCCACCGCAGCCGCGGCAGTCGTCGCTATGACCACCACCTCCGCCGGAGCAGTCGAACCCACCGGCCGCGAGTTCGCCGACCACGTCCGCATGATGGCCCAGTCAGACATGGGCCTCGACGGCACCCACAACCCCGGCATGCACCAGGGATTCTCCGGCATGGAGCACCACCACTCCTCCTGACCGGCAAGGTCACCTCGTCACGCGATCCCCGCCGGGCCACAAGCTCGACCAGCGCGCAGGTGCCCAACCGATGCGGTGGCTGTGTCATGGCCACGGGTCGTGGCCACAGCGGCATCCGGTACCCGTGAGATTGGGCGTGCGCCAGTCCGGCGGCTGCGGTGGCTAGGGTTGTCCTCATGACCCGCGCTGTTCTCTTCGACCTCGACGGCACGCTCGCCGACACCGTGCCGCTCATCGCCGAGTACATCGCCGGGGCGCTCAATGCCCACGGCATCGAGTGCGTCCCGCGCGACGTCTACCCGCTGATCGGCCGCCCCATCGAGTTCGCGATGGGCGAGTTGCACACGTTCGCCGACGACCCGGAGCGCATGAACCGCATCATCGTGGAGTACCGCGACGCCCTCCACCTCGCGGTCAACGCAGCCGGTTCGAAGCTGGTCCTCCCCGGCGTGCGGGAGATGTTGGAGGACCTGCGTCTGGCGGGCTACCGCATCGGCGTGGTGACGGCGAAGGGCACCGGCTCGGCCATCCACCTGCTCGACATCACGGAGTTGAGCCACCTCATCGACGCCCTGGTCACCACCGAGGACGTCGAGCACGGCAAGCCCGCGCCGGATTCGGCGCTGCTGGGCCTCGAGCGCCTCGAGGTCCAGGCTGAGGGCACTTGGTACGTGGGCGACGCCGTGAGCGACATGACCATGGCCATCGCGGCCGGGATGCGGCCGCTGGGCATCACCACCGGCGCCGCGACCCGCGAAG
Source organism: Tessaracoccus sp. MC1865 (assembly GCF_017815535.1). Lineage (NCBI taxonomy): Bacteria > Bacillati > Actinomycetota > Actinomycetes > Propionibacteriales > Propionibacteriaceae > Tessaracoccus > Tessaracoccus sp. MC1865. The sequence continues at coordinate 2,579,706 of NZ_CP072596.1, forward strand.
AACTGCTCGCCGGCGGGGCCGAGGTCGTTGTGGACTCCGCCGCTGAGGTCACGGCACTGCTGACCACCGACCGCTGAAATTCAGAGGGAGGTTTCTGCCACATCGGGCCATAAGCGGACGATGTGGCAGGAATCTCCCTCCGTTTCCCGGTCACCTCGGGCTGGGCGGTCGCAGATGCAGGCCGGAACGCAGTTCCGCCTGCAAGGAGAGCTTCGTGGCCTCCCAGGAGTGGTGCACCTGGTTGAAGGCCAACCCGACGGGCGTGTAGCCGAGGTCACGCAGGCCGAGGTAGCGCTCGTAGTCCTCGTCGCGGTACTCGTGGAACTCCGCGCTGTCGCACTCCAGGACGAGGGACCTGCCCACAAGGAGATCGACTCTCCCCACCCCCGCGATCCATACCTGGGCCTGCACCGGGATCCGTTGCTGCTGCAGCCAGAGCCGCACCCGGGTCTCGGAGCCGGATTCCGCCAGCGGGCTGAAGAACTTCAGCACCCGCTGCTTCCGCGCCGGGGCATCGGCGATCAGCAGCTCCGCTTCGGTGCGGGTGATCAGTTCCTTGTGGGCTGCAGATTCCAGCACCATCAGCGCCTCTTCCGGGCTGTGGTGCCGGATGACCTGAGCCAGACAGTCCTTGACGGGGAAGACCGCCTGTCCCGGAAGCGCCGCGGTGTGGCGGTGCCAACCTGCCCGCCCCACCGTGACCCCCTTCCCCACGACGATGTGCGGCTTCGAATGAGAAGGGGTCCAAAGCCCGTGATGCTTGCAGCCAGACAGGCAGCCCAGCCGACCGCCCACCCGCACAGCCGCGATCAGCCAGGATTCCGCAGTGGGGTGGGCGTACCAGCCGTGGGCCACCCTGGTCAGGGTGCCCGCCGACACGGCCGCTTCGATGTTCTTGCCCGTCCATTCCTTGGCCAGGAGGTCGGCACGGGAAATGACGAGTTGGGTCATCGGAATCTGGAGGGAGATTTCTGCCACATCGGGCTGTTTACGGGCGATGTGGCAGGAATCTCCCTGCGAATTTCAGTGCCATGTTCCATGGCAGCACTGTGGCCGGTCAGGCCACCGATTCACCGTTGTCCACAGCTTCCGCCACGCTGGCTTCGAAGCCGCCCTCGGCGTAGACCGGGTAGAAGCCCAGCGCCTCGTTGACCTGCAGCATGTGGCGGTTCTCCTCGGCGTTCCACGTCAGGATCGCCCGGGCGTTGGGCTCCTTGTCGCGCACCTGGATGAGGTTGGCGGCCTTCACGAGCATGCCCAACCGGTGGCCCCGGTGGTCCGGCAGCACGATCGTGTCCCACTGGTCCACGAAGGCCAGCGGATTGGCCCGGTCCACGTGCATCTCGCTCAACGCCACGAGGTCGCCGGTGGGCAGGTGCCGCACCACGGCCCGGTAGATCCGGTCCGTCAACAGCCGTACCGCCTCGGCCTGCCGGACTCGCTCGGCGTCCCATCTGCGTTCCACGACGGTGAGCTCACCCTGCGGGGGATCCACCGCCATCCGCTCCATCAGAACCGCGTAGCCCGCCAACATTCCCTCGGGCAGCTGCCCTTCGACGGTGACCACCTCGTACTCGGCACCCGCCACCCCCTGCGCCTCGGCCAGCGCCTCGGCGGGATCGACGAGAGGCCGGGCGAAGTCGTACCGGCTGACGCGCTCCGCCTGCTTGAGCTTCAGCCCGTTCGCCAGCGCCAGCTTCACTCCCCCGTGGCCGGGGTCCACTCCGCCGAAGCCCGACGACGGCCTCAGCGGCTGGTCGACGATGGAGGTGGTGACCCACACCTGGAACATGGCGACGCCCTCCGCCACGAGCGCCTCGCGCACCGTGTCGGCCAGCGCCTGCCCCAACCCCGTCCCGCGGTGGGACGGGGTGACGTACAGCGTGACGTAGGCCAGCTCCGGCTGGTCCACCATGTTGCGGGCCGTGCGCGCCCACCCCACGGCGACTTCGGCGTCGCGGGCCAGGAACCACCGGGTGGCCCATTCCTTCTCGGCCCTGGCGGAGACGAGATCCGCCTCCGGATCGACGTCCCACTCGGGCCCGCCGATGATCTCGCGGTTGCATTCGGTTTCGAGCCGCTTGTGGTCCGCCCAGTCGGGGTCGGAGGCCAGTTCGGGCAGAGGGATTTCAAAGATGTTCATGATGAGTCCTAAAGAGGTGCGAAGAGGTCGTCGGGAAAGGCTGCAGCGGCGTTGCCCGGGGCCGCGAAAACACATCGGCACACACAGCGACAACGCCTGGGATGACCCGCGCGCTCAGAGCCTCATCATCATGGAAAACACCTTGGCACTGGGACGACGGCTGCGCAAGACCCCGTGCGGAAATTAACCCCAGCGTGCGGCCCGGTCTACAGTGGAGGCGCCCTCGAGAGAAAGCACGATCTGCATGAGCGAGACCCCCGTGGAGTCGGAGCACCGCGACACTGACGCGTCCCCCGTTCTCCAGCCGGATTCCTTCGGTCGCTGGATGGCCCGGCTCCTCAAAGGCATCGCCGTCGGCGTCGGCGCGATCCTGCCCGGCCTGTCCGGTGGCGTGCTCGCGGTGATCTTCAAGCTCTACGACCCGCTAATCCGCTTCCTCGCCAATCCGCGCCGCAACTTCCTGCGCAACGTGCTGTTCTTCATCCCCGTCGGCATCGGCGTCGGGCTGGGCATCCTCGGCTTCGCCGTCGTGGTCGAGGCGGCCTTCGGCAAGTACGCCGCGCAGTTCGTGTGCCTGTTCATCGGCTTCGTCATCGGCACGTTCCCGTCGCTCTACTACCAGGCCGGCAAGCGCGGGCGCAGCACCAAACACCTCGTCATCATGGCGGTCTCCGCCGCCGCGATCTTCGCGCTGATGCTGGTGGGCGGCCAGTCCGGCGAACTCCTGCACGTGGAGCCCAGCATCCCCGCCTGGTTCGGCTCCGGCGCCCTGATCGGCCTGGGCCTCATCGTCCCCGGCATGAGCCCCTCGAACTTCCTCATCTACTTCGGCCTCTACGACAAGATGGCCAGCGGCATCAAGGCGCTGGACCTGGGCACGGTCATCCCGCTCGCGCTGGGCCTCATCGTCTGCGTGCTGATCTTCGCCAAGGCCGCAGCGTGGGCCTTCGACCGCCACTACGCGGGCATGTACCACTTCATCCTGGGCATGGTGGTCGGTTCCTCGCTGGCCATCTTCCCGACTGTGGTCTTCCCCGCCTTCTCCGCCGAGGGGCTGCGCGCCGCAGACCTGAGCTTCACCAACGCGGTGCTCTTCGCCGTCGTGCTCCTGGTGGTGGGCGGCATCGCGTCCTGGCTGTTCAGCAAGGTGGAGGACCGGGTGACGGATCAGCGCGAGGCCCTGGTGGAAGCTGCCGACGAGTAGCTCCGGGCAGCAATGGAGCGGGCGACGGGAATCGAACCCGCGTGTTCAGCTTGGGAAGCTGACGCTCTACCATTGAGCTACGCCCGCGTTTGCGAACCCAAGACTAGCAGGCATCCAGCGCCTGTCCGCAGCACCCCGAAATTGGCAGGACATGAGTACGCTTGGAGCCGTGACTGACGCACAGCCCCACCTCAAGCGGGATGAGCGCGCCATCACGCGCCTGGCCATGGCCCACGACGCGTCACATTTCCTGTTGACGCCGGCCGCCGTCGTCACCCCCACCAGCGTGGAGGACGTCTCAGACCTGATGGCGGAGGCCTCCTTCATCCGTCAGCCCATCACGTTCCGCTCGGGCGGCACCAGCCTCTGCGGGCAGTCGGTGACCGACGGAGTGCTGGTCGACGTTCGCAAACACTTCCGTGACGTGGAGGTCCTCGACGGCGGGGAACGGGTCCGCGCCGGAGCGGGAGCCACGCTCGCGGCGGTCAACGCACGGCTCGCGCCGTACGGCCGGCGGATGGGGCCGGACCCCACCAGCGAGGTGGCGTGCACCATCGGCGGCATCATCGCCAACAACTCCAGCGGGATGCTGGCCGGCAACGACGAGACGGCCTACCACACGCTCGAGTCGATGGTGTTCGTCCTGCCGAGCGGACGCATCGTCGACACGGCTGATCCCACGGCCGACATCACGCTGCGTCTGGAGGAGACCAAGCTGATCGGCGGGCTCCACATGCTGCGCAACCGGTTGCGCACCAACCCCACGTCCATCGCCGAGATCAACCGCCTCTTCAGCATCAAGAACACCATGGGTTACGGCATCAACGCCCTGCTGGAGTTCCACCGCCCCGTCGACATCATCCCCCACCTGCTGGTCGGCTCCGAGGGCACTCTGGGGTTCGTCGCGGAGGCCACGTTCCGCACCGTGCCGCGCTACAGCCACTCGGCGGCGGCGCTCGCGGTGTTCCCAGACCTCGACGCGGCGGCCACCGCCGCCCAGGGACTCGTCGAACACGGGTTCGAAGCGATCGAGCTGATGGACGTGGCGGCGCTGCGCGTCGTGCGCGAGCAGCCCACCGCGCCGTCGATCATCCGCGACGCGGACCTCACCACGCAGGCGGTGCTGCTCGTCGAGCTCCACGACACCTCCGCCGAGAACCTCGCAGAGCGCGTGGCCCTGGCCGAGACGGCCCTCAGCGAACTCAACGCTGTGGACGTCGTCGAACTCACCACAGATCCCACCCAGCGCAACGCGCTCATCGAACTGCGACGGGGCCTCTACGCCCTGGTGGCCGGCGCGCGTGCCTCGGGCACCACCACCATGCTGGAGGACCTGAGCCTGCCGCTCGAGAAGTTCGCAGACATGTGCAAGGCCCTCGACGTGCTGTTCGACAAGCACGGTTACGGCATCGACAACGTGCCCCTGTTCGCCCACGCCCGCGACGGCAACATCCACTTCCTGCTCAGCGAACGCTTCGACCAGCCCGCCGGTCTGCTGCGCTACCGCAAGTTCACCCGCAGCCTGGTGCGCGAGGTGTTGCGCCGCGGCGGCGTCCTCAAGGCGGAGCACGGCACGGGGCGCGCCATGGCGCCGTTCGTCAACGCCCAGTACGGCGACGAGTTGTACGAGGTGATGCGCGAGATCAAGCACCTCTTCGACCCGGCGGGCATCATGAACCCCGGCGTCATCATCTCCGACGACCCGGACGAGCACCTGCGCAACCTCAAGCTCATGCCCACCATCGAGCCTGAGGTGGACTCCTGCATCGAGTGCGGCTACTGCGAATCGGTGTGCCCCTCGCGCGACCTGACGATCACCCCCCGCCAGCGCATCGTGCTGCGCCGCGAACTGGCCGCTCGCCAGTCGGACCACGAACTGCTCGACCAGATCACCGACGACTACCTCTACGCCGCCATCGAGACCTGCGCCGTCGACGGAATGTGCTCGGTGGCGTGCCCCCTCGGCATCAACGTCGGCGACCTCGTGCGTCACCAGCGCCAGGAACTCGCGCAGGGCGTGGAGAAGACCGCCTGGACGTCGGCGGCGAAACACTGGGGGCTGGCCACCCGGATGGGCTCCGCGGCCCTCACCATGGCCAAAACCACCACCCCGCTCGCCCTGGCCGTCACCAGCGCCGGCCGACGCCGGCTCGGCGAGGAGGCCGTCCCCGGCTACGACGAGGACCTGCCACGCGGAGCCGGCCTGAAGCGCAGGCCGAGCAGGAAGGACCGCGGCCGGATCTACGGGGTGGCCGCGTACTTCCCCAGCTGCCTCCAGACTGTCCTCGCCCCCGCCGGGCAGGGCACGTTCCAGGCGTTCCGCGACGTCTCCAACCGGGCGGACGTCTCCGTCTCGCTGATCGACGCCACAGACCTGTGCTGCGGCGCCCCCTGGAAGGCCAAGGGTCTTGTCGAGGGCTACGAGATCATGACGGCGAAGACCCTCAAGGGCATCGACGTGCACGGCCCCGACGGCGCCAGCCTGCCCATCGTGATAGACGCCTCCAGCTGCGCCCTCGCGCTCCAGGAGATGGCCGAGGGACACGACATCGAGGTCCTCGACCTCGTCCAGTTCACCGCGGAGCACCTCCTCCCCCACCTCAAAGTCACCCACCCCATCGACTCCATCGCGCTGCACCCCACGTGCGCGTCCACCCGGATGGGGATCAACGAGCACCTGCTGACCATCGCCAACGCCATCAGCGACGACGTGGTGGTGCCGGGCAGCTGGGCCTGCTGCGGCTGGGCCGGCGACCGGGGGGTGTTGCACCCCGAGCTGACGGAGTCGGCGACGCGGGAGATGGCCGAAGAACTCGGAGGGCGGCAGTTCGCCGCGTACGCGTCCACCAACCGCACCTGCGAACTCGCCATGACCCGCGCCACGGGGCAGACCTACCGCCACATCATCGAGCTGCTCGCGCAGGCGACCCGCCCCTGAGCTGACCGCCCGGTCTCGCCCGGGCGTCCCTCAGGAGGTGTCGGCGGCGGCCCGGATCAGCTCGGCGAGCCCCAGGTCGCGCGACTCGGGCGTGAACCCCATCCGCACCACCACCAGGTCCAGGCTGGGCGCGACATACATCCGCTGGCCGTCGTGGCCCTGCGCCCAGAACAGGTCCTCGGGGAGCTCCGGGTGGGCCAGGGTCCCGTCGCCGCGCAGGTTCGTCCACCACGACGACGCGTAGCCCGCCTCCTCCGTGGCGTACTCCCCGGTGTCGGCCCCGGTCAGCGGCACGACGGTGGTGGACTCCTCCACCCAGCCCTCCGGCAGCAGCCGGACATCGTCGACCACGCCGTCGTCCAGCACGAACTGGCCGATCCGGGCCCAGTCGCGGGGCGTGGCCCACAGGTAGGACCCGCATACCGGCGTGCCGGCCGCGTCCGGTTCCAGCACCGCTGAGGCCAGCCCGAGTGGGGCGAACAACTGTTCGCGCGGCATGGTCGGGCCCGCCCCCAGACGATCGTTCAAGACCGAACACACCAGGGTCGTCGACCCCGACGAGTACTGCTGGAACGTCCCCGGCTCGTGCGCGGCAGGCTGACCGGCGACGTAGGCCGCCATGTCGTCGGAATTGAACAGCATCTCGGTGATGGGCGTGCCCAGGTCGTACTCCTCGTCCCATTCCAGCCCGCTGGTCATCCGCAGCAACTGGTCGACGGTGATCTCAGCGCGCTCATCCGTCCACTCCGGGCGGAGGTTGGCGTCGTCGAGGGCGACCGCTCCCTGCATCACCGCACGACCCGTCAGGAGGTTCGTCACGGACTTGGTCATCGACCAACCGAGCTGGGGCGTGTTGGCCGTGAAACCGTCGGCGTAGCGCTCACCCACGATCACCCCGTCCTTGACCACCACGATGGCGCGGGTACCCAGCGCCCGCGCCTCATCGTCGGAGAGCCCGTCGCCGAACGCGCGGCCGATCGCCTCGTCCAGGGAGGCGTCGAGGGAGGGCTCGTCCGTCAGCAGGGAGGTGGGCGGCAGCGCCTCGGGGGTCGGGAAGACGGGGCGCCGCGGCGACAGCGTGCAGCCCAGGCCCTCCGTGTAGTAGGCGGTCTGGCCCGCGAACAGTCCGAGGACGTTGACGTAGGCGTAGCCGCCGTTCTTGAACTGCGTCAGGAAGGGCACCAGCGGGTTGGGCGGCAGGTCCTCCGACGCGTCGGTGCGCCCCGCGACCTCGGTGACCGCGCACAGGCTGTGCGCCGCGTAGCCCGTGCCCGTCCGCAGCAGCGGCCGCACGTAGAGATAGCCCGCCAGCACCATCGTCACCACGATGGCGAGCACCACGCCCACCACGACCCACCGGGGCCGGCGGCGTCCCACCCTCGTGGCCACTCAGTCTCCCAGGTTGGTGCCGACCCCGCGCGCGGCGCGGACCCACTCGTGGTCCACGGGCACGGTCTTCAGGTTGCCGGCGACGTCCTCCAGCGGGACGGGCACCGCCGCGCCGCACTGCGAAGCGACCGTGATACCGAAGGTGCCTTCCGCCACGAGATCCGCCCCGGCGGATCCCAGCAGGGTGCCCAGCACCCTGTCGTTGGCGTCCGGGATGCCACCGCGCTGCACGTACCCCAGGATGGTCACGCGCGATTCCAGCCCGGTGATCTGCTCGAGCGATTCGGCCAGCTTGAAGGCGTTGTTGCGGTGGCTCGCCACCACGGCGTCGCGGTGCTTGTCTGCGGCCGCCTTCGCCTCCGCGGTGGAGGCGTGCTTGCGCAGCACCTCCGCAGCGGCCAGGTCCGCCGAGTCCTTCTCGTCGCGGGCGCCCTCGGCCAGCGCGATGACGGAGAAGTTGCGGCCCGAGGCGGCCCGCCGGTGGACCGATTCCGCCACGGCCTCCACCGAGTACGGGATCTCCGGGATCAGGATGACGTCGGCCCCGCCGGCGATGCCTGCGCCCAGCGCGAGCCAGCCGGCCTTGTGGCCCATGATCTCCACGACGATGATGCGGTGGTGCGAGTGGGCTGTGGAGTGCAGCCTGTCCACGGCCTCCGTCGCGATGCCCAGCGCCGTGGAGAAGCCGAAGCTGGTCTCGGTGTGCGCGATGTCGTTGTCGATGGTCTTCGGCAGGTGGATGACGTTGAGCCCCGCCGCGGCGAGGCGCTTTGCGTTCTTGGCCGTGCCGCCGCCCCCGATGCACACGAGGCCGTCGAGGTCGTTCTTCTCGTAGTTCTCGACGATCGTGGACGTCATGTCGCGGACCTCGCCGTCGATCACCATCTTGTGCGGCTTGTCCCGCGAGGTGCCGAGGATGGTGCCGCCGATGGTGAGGATGCCCGACAGCGCGTCCGAGTCGAGCACCTGGAAGTTGTTCTCGACGAGGCCCTTCAGTCCGGAACGGAAGCCGAGCAGCTCCATGCCGTGCTGCCCGATCGCCGCCTTGCCGAAGCCGCGGATGGCCGCGTTCAAGCCGGGCGAGTCGCCGCCTGCCGTCAGAATCCCGATGCGCTTTGCCATGTGCCCACCCTAGAGCGGCGGGGCCCCGCCCGTGTGCCGTTCCGCGCCCGCGGGCAACGGCCATCCGTGGCATCCCTGAACTGACCCGGGACGCGGCCCGCCCGGCTGTCGGAGGGACGGGTAGACGACCTACAGTGGATCCATGTCGATCGAACAGAACCGGCTGCAGGAACTGCGGTGCGCGGACCAGGACCGTGAGTTGGTGGCGCAGTTGCTGAACAACGCCTACGCCGACGGCCGGTTGACGTTCGACGAACACGCGGACCGCATCGCCAAGGCCTACGACGCCAAGACCTTCGGCGACCTCACCCCCCTGACGACCGATCTGGTGGCCCCGCAGCCCCAGCCCGTCGTCGAACCGTATTCGGCCCCTACCCCGGCGGGGTCGCCGGACCGCAGGCCGGTGCCCGCCCAGTTCGCCGGGCCGCCCGCGGTGCCGGGGATCGACGCGTTCACCGGCGGCAACGCCGTGATGTCGACGTTCAAACCCGGCCAACTCCACACGATCGCGTCCAACGTGACGATCAACTCGTGGCTGGGTGATGCCAGGATCGACCTGGTGGGCGCGGCCTTCGAGAGCCGCGACACCACCATCAACGTCGGCGGGCTGATGGGCGAGATCAGCATCCGCGTGCCTGAGGGCGTTTCCGTGGACCTGTCCCGGTTGAACATGATCATGGGCGAATCGAAGGTGGACGGTGCCGTGCCCCACCCGGACGGTATCCGGCTGCGGCTCGTCGGCACCTTCATCATGGGCGAAGTGACCGTGTTGGGCCCCGACACGACCCGCGTCCGCAAATACCAGAGGTTCACCCGTTGATGAATGACCTGTTCGACCCGCCCGGCACCCCCTGGCAGCGTCTCTCCCGCAACTACCTGACCCAGAAACTGATCCTCATCCCGCTGGGATGGGGGTTCTTCTTCGCGTTCCTCGCGGTGCCCGTGCTCCTGTGGGGCACCAGTTGGATGCGCTGGTCCTTCTTCGCCCTGGCGGTCGTGGTGATCGCGTGGCGGATGATCCGCGCACCGCGGGTCTTTCGACGGTGGGGTTACGCCGAACGCGACGAGGACGTCTACCTCACCCGGGGCCTCTGGAGCCGGAGCCTGCAGTGCGTGCCCTACGGCCGGATGCAGCTCGTCCAGGTCCAGTCCGGGCCGCTGGACCGGCTGTTCGGCCTTGCCACCGTCCAGATGATCACGTCGTCCACCAGCGGCACCGTCACCATCCCGGGTCTCCCCGCCGCTGACGCGGCCGCTCTGCGCGACCGGCTGATCGCCCGCGGCGAGCAGCAGCAGGCCGGGATCTGATGACCCACGGGCCTGATTTCCTTCCGCCTCTGCCTCCGCCGGATCCGGCGGACCGCGTCGAGGCGGCCGGGCCGGTGGGGGTACCGTCCCTCGATCCGCCGTCGCTCGTCCCCCACGACGTCGCCCCGGTCCCGCAGCCCGGTCCGACGGCCTTCCCGCCGCCCCACCCGTTCGAGCCGCAGGCCCCCCGCGCCAAGATCATCGAGCGTCCCCATCCCCTCACGGGCCTCGCCCGCGGCGGGATCGCGCTGGTGGCGGGCGGCTACTTCCTCACGCGCGAGATCCTCGAAGGCTCCTCGGGCTTCGGCAGCAGTGCCCTGTTCATCGGCGGCGGTCTGCTCCTCGTGGCGCTGATCGCGGGCGTCTCGGGGATCTTCACCTGGCGCACCACCACCTTCATCGCCGACGACGACGAGTTCCGCGTGGAGCGACGTTTCCTCTCCGAGACGTCCACGAAGGTGGACTACACCAAGGTGCAGTCAGTCGAGGTCTCCCAACCGCTCATAGCGCGGCTCATGGGGCTCGCCAAGGTGCACATCGACGTCGGCGGCGCCGGCGGTGTGGACCTGGCGTTCCTCTCCCGCGGCCGCGCGGAGTCGATGCGCGAGCACCTCGTCGCGCGGATGCGGCGGGCCCACACACCCGTCGCCGCCCCGAGGTATCCGGCCGACGTCGCGCCCACTCTGGGCGGCCGGCCCCCGGCGCAACTCCCCCAGGCCGGGGAGGACCTGGTGGTGGCGGTGCCGGCGGGCAACCTGCTGCTGGGCGCACTCGTGTCGCTGGGCACCGGGGCTGCAGTGGTGGGCGGCGGCATCCTGGTGGTCTTCGCGCTCCTCGCCCAGACGCCGGTCACCATGCTCGCGGCCGCACTGGGCATCGGCGGCTGGATCTGGAACCAGACCGGCCGCAACTGGAACTTCCGCATGACGCGCAGCGACGGCGCGCTGCGGCTCACGCGCGGTGCACTGAGCACCACCAGCCAGGGCCTGCGCCCCAACCGCATCCAGGGCGTGGCGATCAAGCAGGACCTCCTGCAGCGCGCCACCGGGCTCTACCAGATGACGGTCACGGTACTGGGCTACGGCGACCCGTCCGGCGATGAGAACCGGCAGACCAACGCGGTCGTCCTCCCCTACGGGACCTGGGACGACGTGCTCACGGTGCTGCGCGCCCTGTGGCCCGAGGTCGACCTCACCCAGGTGCAGGCGCACCCCCAGCCGGAACGGGCCCGCTGGCTCACGCCGTTCAACTTCAGCAGCCACACCTGGGGCATCGGCGAGCACGTCGTCGTGACTCAGCACGGGTTGCTCGAGCGGGTCATCAGCATCGTGCCGCACCGGCGGATGCAGTCGGCGAGTATCCACCAGGGCCCCCTGCAGCGCCGCCTGAGACTGGCGCACGTGCACGTCCACACCACCGACGGCCCGGTCACCCAGAAGCTCTACCACCTCGACGAGGCCGACGCCCGGCGGGTCTTCGACGAACAGGTCGCCCGCGCCCGCATGGCCCGCGCCACCGCCTGAGTCCCAGCAATCCGGGTGCGCCCCATTTGATCGTGCCAAGCTCCGCTACGCTTGTGCGTCATGAGCATCATCCTTGGCATCGATGTTGGCGGCTCCGGCATCAAAGGCGCACCCGTCGACCTGGCAGCGGGCGACTTCCTGACGGACCGCAAGCGCATCCCCACGCCGGAGAAGTCCACCCCGAAGAACGTCGCAGCCGTCATGGTCGACATCATCGAGGAGTTCAAGGAGCAGATCGGTGACGGCCCAGTCGGCATCACCATCCCGGCGCCCGTGGTGCACGGCCGCATCCCGTTCATCGCGAACCTCGATCAGAAGTGGGCCGGCCTGCAGGCCGACCAGTTCCTCGAGGACAAGCTCGGCCGCAAGATCACGTTGGTCAACGACGCCGACGCCGCCGGTCTGGCCGAGGTGCACTTCGGCGCCGCCAAGGGTCACCCCGGTCTCGTCATCCTGACCACGCTCGGCACCGGCATCGGCACCGCGATCATCTACCGCGGCGTGCTGATCCCCAACGCAGAGCTGGGCCACATCGAGATGATGGGCAAGGACGCGGAGACGCTGGCCGCCTCGTCGGTCAAGGACAAGGAGGGCCTGTCCTACCAGGTCTGGACCGAGGAGCGCCTGCAGCCCTACTACTCGCGCCTGGAGATGTTGCTGTCGCCGGATCTGTTCGTCGTCGGCGGCGGCGTGAGCCGCGACTGGGACAAGTTCGGCCCGCAACTCAAGCTCACCACGGAGATCATCCCGGCCAAGCTCCGCAACCGCGCCGGCATCATCGGTGCGGCCATCGCCGCGCAGGACGCCGTGGAGAACCCGGACCTCCTCGCCAAGCCGCACTGACGCCGTCAGGACTCGCTGTGCCCCTTGCCCAGCGGGTCCGGACCGGGGACGGGGTGTGATGCTCCTGGGGTGGCGACGCCGAGGTTGACGTCGCCCGCCTCGTACGTGGCATTGAGCCGTCGGTAGGTGCGCGTGAAGAAGACCAGCGTCGTCAGGATCAGGCCGCCGATGCTGACGATCACGAACACCAACGCGATGCCCCGCGCGTCGCCGTGCCCCAGCAACCAGCCCCACTGTCGCCGCCCGGCCGGCGACTCCGCATAGGGAATCAGCCAGAACTGGGCCATCGGACCGATGACGAAGGCGCTGATCGGGGCCGCGGACACCTCCACGGCCTGCGCGAACCCGAACACCCGGCCCTGCTTGGCCAACGGCACCACCTGCTGCAGCAGGGTCTGCTCCGCACCCTCGATGAACGGCATGAGCGCCATGTAGGCCACCAGGCCCGCCACCAGAAGCACGACGGAGTCGCGGATGGTGAACGCCCCGGCGATGACCCACATGGCGAGGCTGGCGAACAGCAGCGTGCGCAGCGGGAGCCGGCCCAGGCCCTTCCTGGCGATGATGCCGCCGCCGATCAGGAAGCCGACGCCCGACAGGCCGAACAGGATGCCCCACCATTCCACGGACACCAGTTCCAGGCCGTACGGGTCGAGCAGACCCATGAAGACGCCGCCCAGGAAGTTGTTGAAGGTGGAGAACAGGATCAGCCCGATCAGCCCCGGGACGGCGACGACGGCGAGCCAGGCGCCCTTGAAATCCACAGCCTTCGGCGCCCCTTCGGCGTGCACGATCTCCGGCTCCGGGATCCGGATGGTCAGGAGATGCACCAGGGAGACCAGCACGATGGCCAGGGAGATCATCAGCGTCCAGAACAGCCCCAGTTGTCCGATGGCCAGGCCGGAGAAGATCCCCGTCACCATCATGGTCATGCCGTTGACGGTGCCCACCAGGCCGTTGGCGTTGGCGCGCCTGTCAGACTCCACGAGGATGGTCACGCAGGTGGCCAGCGCGATGGAGCGGATGCTGGCGAGCATGGCCCCGGAGAGCACCAGGAGGCAGAACACCCAGAACCACGGCCGCCCCAGGTCGACGAGGACCTCGGGCGGCGTGAGGAGATAGACGGCCACGGCCAGCAGAAACACCAGAGCCGTGCCGACGGCGGAGGCCACCATCACCTTATGCTTGTGGTGCCGGTCCACCAGGGTGCCGAACGGAACGCCCATGACCGCCATGCCCAGCATGTAGGCGCCGCCAAGGAACGATGTCGCGAGCACGGACCTGGTCTCGAGGTAGGCCCAGAAGGTGATGCCGAACCAGATGAAGGCGGTGCCCAGCATGGCCGCCGCCGTGTTGCCCAGGACGCGGCCGAAGGTGCCGGGTCTTGCTGCCTCTCGTGAACCCACGAGGCAACCTAACACGCAGCGACGCCCCCCGGAACCCGCGATCCGCGTCAGGTATGCGGGAGGGGCGCGACCTCCCGGTGGGTCACATCCGGTCCGGCGCGTCGATGCCGATCAGGTCGAGGCCCTTGGCCAGCACCTGCTTCGTCGCCGCGCACAGGGCGAGGCGCGACGCTCGCACGTCACCCTCGGACTTCAGCACCGGGCACGCCTCGTAGAACGACGCGAGCGCGCCGGCCAGGTCGTACAGGTAGGCGCAGAGCTTGTGCGGCTGCAGGTGGTGGGCCACCTCGTCGACCGTCTCGCCGAAGCCGCTGAGCAGCAGCGCGAGCTGCTGTTCGGCCGGCTCCTCGAGCACGGTGACCGAACCCCAGTGGATGTCCTCGGCCTCCGCCTTGCGTAGGATCTGGTTGACCCGCGCGTGGGCATACTGCAGGTAGGGGCCGGTGTCGCCGGTGGTCTGCACCATGCGCTCGGCGTCGAAGGTGTAGTCCTTCTGCAGGCCGTTGGAGAGATCGGCGTACTTGATCGCGGCCAACGCGATGTTGGGCGCCGCCACCTCCTCGGCCGCGTCGAGCAGCGAGCCCAGGGTGGCGGCGGAGCCGTCGCGGGTCTTGAAGGGGCGCCCGTCGGTGCCGAGCACCATGCCGTAGCCGACGTGCTGCGCGGTGACATCGCCGGGTAGGAAGCCCGCCTTGCGCGCGGCCGCGAAGACCTGCGCGAAGTGACCCGCCTGGCGCAGGTCCGTGACGTAGATGATCCGGTCGGCGTGCAGTTCATTCACGCGGCGACGGATGGCGGCCAGATCCGTGGTGGCGTAGCCGTAGCCGCCGTCGGACTTGCGCACGATGAGGGGGGCTTCGAAGCCGTCGACGAACACGCAGAGGGCGCCGTCGTCGACCACGGCGACCCCGCTCTCCTCGAGCTCCTTGACGAGGACGGGGAGGTCGGCGTTGTAGGTGGATTCGCCGGCGAGGTCGTCGTCGGTGAGCTTCACACCCAGACGGCGGTAGGCCTCGTTGAAGGCGGGCTTGGAGATGTCCACGAGCTGCTGCCAGATGCTCAGCGACTGCTCGTCGCCCCCCTGGAACACGGCGACGCGGGCGCGGGCACGCGTAGCGAACTCCGCGTCCTCCTTGAAGCGGGCGGCGGCGCGCTTGTAGAGCGCATCCGCCTCGTCGAGGCTCAGCGCGGAGACGTCGAGCCCCTCGTCGAGGACCTGCTCGATGAGCATGCCGAACTGGGTGCCCCAGTCGCCGATGTGGTTCTGCGGGATCACTGTGTGACCGAGCGCGGAGAGGACGCGGTTGAAGCAGTCGCCGATGATGGTGGTGCGCAGATGGCCCACGTGCATCGTCTTGGCCACGTTGGGCGCCGAGTAGTCGATGACCACGCGCTGCGGGTGGTTGGCGGGGTTGATGCCGCCGTGGGGGTCCTCCAGCAGCGACGACACAGCCGCCGCGAGGACGTCGGAGCGCATCCGGAAGTTGATGAAGCCGGGGCCCGCGATCTCCAGGGGCTCGCACAGGTCGTCGACGTCGAGCTTGGCCACGATCTCCGCCGCGACCTCGCGCGGCGGCCGACCCTGCTGCTTGGCCAGCCGCAACGCGACGTTGGACTGGAAGTGACCGAACTGCGGCTTGGTGGCGGGACGCATCTCGGGGTCGACGCCGGTGACCTCACGGAGACGCGCGTCCAGGAGCGCGGGGAGAGACTGCATGAGGGCCATTGTTTCACCTGACGTGAAGCAGTCCCAACCGACGGCCGTTCGGTTGCGGCCCAGACCGCGAGACGCCCGCTTCGATGCCGAGCCTCACGGCGCCAGAGACCACAGCTTCGGCCTGCTCCCAGGACGGCTCGCAGCGATGAGCGGGGGCTGATGGGGGCCCGACCGGGTTGGGTGGGCGTTGTCGAAGACCGGCGCCGCAACAGCAACCGGCGACGGCCCAGAGCGCCTCGACCGGGCACGCGGCGCCCGGCCAGGGACCGGTCTTCGGCATGGGCGGGGCGGGCCCCCATCAGACCCTGCGGAACCGGGCCCCACCCCGGAGATCTGCCCTTGGCGTCAGCTGGCGTCGACCGCGGCTCGTTCGATCGCGAGGCCCCGACGGTAGCGCTCCATGAACTGGTTGAAGCCCTCGACGTCGCGGGGGTCCGGGTCCATCGTCGAGATCTCGGCCCCGGCGAAGACCTTCGTGGCCAGCCAGTCACCCAGGCTCACGTCGCCCGCGTCGAGGAACGCCGCAAGCAGGGCCATGCCCCAGGCGCCGCCCTCACCGGCGACCTCGCCCACCGACACCGGAGTGTTCATCGCGGCGGCCAGGAAGCCCTGCGCGACGCCCTCCGTCTTGAAGAGCCCGCCGTGGGCGAACAGCGAATCGAGCCGCACGCCCTCGTCCTTCAGCAGCACGTCCATCCCGACGCGCAGCGCGCCGAACGTGGAGAACAGGTGGGTGCGCATAAAGTTGGCCAGATTGAACGCGCTGGAGGGGTGCCGCACGAACAGCGGACGACCCTCCTCCATGCCGACGACGTGCTCTCCGGCCAGGTAGTTGTAGGCGAGCATCCCCCCGCCGTCGGGGCTGCCGTTGAGGGCCGCGCGGTACAGCGACTCGAACAGGGTGTTGGTGTCCACCTCGGCGCCACAGGCGGCCAGCGCCTCCCCGAACAGCGACACCCAGGCCGCAAGGTCCACCGCTCCGTTGTTGCAGTGCGCCATGGCCACCAGGTCCCCCGCAGGCGTCGTGACCAGGTCGATCTCCTCGTGCAGGGCCTTCAGTTCGCCCTCGAGCACGACCATCGCGAAGATCGACGTGCCCGCTGAGACGTTGCCCGTGCGCTGAGCGACGGCGTTGGTGGCCACCATGCCGGTGCCCGCGTCGCCCTCCGGCGGCGCCATGGGCGCCCCGGGCTGCAGCGTGCCGGTGGGATCCAGCAGGCGCGCGCCCTCATCGGTCAGGGTGCCCGCTATCTCGCCGGCGCGCAATACGCGGGGCAGGACGTCCCCGAGACGCCAGCCATAGCCGCGGTCGGCGACGAGGTCGTCGAACTGGCCCAGCATCCGGGGGTGGTAGGTGCCCGTGGTCACGTCGATCGGGAACATGCCCACAGCGTCACCGATGCCGAGTGAGCGCTCGCCCGTCAGCTTCCAGTGGACGTAGCCCGCGAGCGTGGTGAGGAAGTCGAGGCGTCCGACGTGCTCCTCGCCCTTGAGGATCGCCTGGTAGAGGTGCGCGACGCTCCAGCGTTGCGGGATGTTCTGCTGGAAGAGCTGCGTCAGCTGTCCGGCGGCTTCCTGCGTCATGGTGTTCTGCCAGGTGCGGAACCCGACGAGTTGCTCACCGCCGGCGTCGAAGGCCAGGTAACCGTGCATCATCGCGGAGACGCCCAGGGAGCGCACGGCCGACAGTTCGGCGCCGAACGTGGTCCGGACGGCTGTGGCCAGGTCCGCGAACGCCGCCTGGATGCCGGACCACACGTCGTCAAGGCTGTAGGTCCAGATGCCATCGACCAACGAGGAGCGCCACTCGTGGCCGCCCGTCGCGATGGGCTGAAGATCGTCTCCGATCAGGACGGCCTTGATCCTGGTCGAGCCGAGTTCGATGCCCAATGATGCCGATGCAATGTTCTGGTCCACAATGTCCTCCTGTTGGTGGGTCCCATGATGCCGTGCGCGGCGCTGACCGCGCGAAAAAAGTAGCGAACCTCGCGCCTCCGGTAGGGGCCGGAGGCGCGAGGCTTTGGGGCTTGTCAGACGCCGAGGTGCTCCCGGATGAACTGGCGTGCACCCTTGGCGAGTTCCACGTTGTCGTCCCACAGGTTGCGCCAGATCGCCAGATCGTTGCTGAAGGTGGAGTGCACCACCTTGCTGGAGAACGATTCGAAGGTCACGATGCCGTCGTAATCGACCTCCTTGAGCGCGCCCAGGAACTCTGGCCAGTTGATCGAACCGGTGCCGAGCTGGCCGCGGTGCGATTCGCCGACGTGGACGTAGCCGAGCTTCCCCGCTGCCGCAGCCTGCTTGATCGCCCCGGCCATCGAGTTCTCCTCGATGTTCATGTGATAGGTGTCGAGGTGGGCCGTGATGTTGTCGCGGCCGATGGAGTCGATGAACTCCAGGGTCTGGGCCGTGGTGTTGATCACGTTGGTCTCGTACCGGTTGCAGAACTCGAGCCCCAGCCGGATGTTGGATTCCTTGGCCTTGTCGGCCAGCTCCGCCAGCACGGTGCGGGAGTTCTCCAGGCCACGTTCGGTGGCCGGGTGGGAGTACTTCATGAGGGCGCCGTAGATGACTCCGCACAGCATGGAGCCGCCGCAGTCACGCACGAGGTTGAGGGCCAGGTGCAGCCTCTCGCGTCCTCGAGCCACCGCGTCGGGGTCTTCGGACGAGATGTCCGTGTCGGGGCCGAGCCCCAGGGACGCAGAGCACTCGAGGCCGTACTCCCCGAGGAGCTTGGCGGTGAGGTCCGTGTCGAAGGTCTCGGGCGCGATGGCGGACAGTTCGATCAGGTCGTAGCCGGTCTCGGCCGACTTCGAGATCGCTTCGCGGGCGGCGTCGGCGTTCCAGTCGCCTACCCACACCATGGAATGGATGCCAATCTTCATGTTGTAGCCCTTCCGGCTAGTTGTTTGATCCGCTGTATCTTCGGTTGGTGATGCCATTGAGCAGCGCGGCACCGACGAGGACCGCGCCCAGGGCGAACAGCTGCAGCTGGGAGCCGGCGTTGCCGCTGAAGGCCATCAGGATTCCGGCGTTGAGCCAAGTGATCAGCAGCGCCGCGAGGAAGACCCCCAGGACGGTTCCGATGCCGCCGGTGATGGCCACCCCGCCGAGCACCGCCATGGTGATGGCCGGCAGTGCCATGCCGTTGCCGGACACGCCCTGATCCGGGCGCGCCGAGGCGAACTGCGATGCGGTCACCACTGCGACCAGGCCGGAGATGGCACCGGCCCCGACGTAGGCCAGCATGCGCACGAGCTGGGTGTTGATGCCCGCCCATCCGGCGGCTGTGTCGTTGGTACCGATCGCGTACAGCTCGCGCCCATAGGTGGTCTTCGCTGTGATGAACCACACGATCAGCAACGTGGGGATCATGAAGAGGAACACTCCGAGCGGCACGAGCGGCAGATACTGGCCGATGACCGGCAGTTCCACAGCGCGCGAGAGCCCGTAGAGGTCCTGGAGAGGTGGGGTGTTGATGGGCTGCTGGTTGTTGATCACCAGCGAGAGCGACCACATCGCGTAGTAGGTGGCGAGAGTGACGATCAACGGCGGGTAGCCGAGGTACGCCACCAAGAAGCCGTTGATCAAGCCGAACAGGGCGCCGCACAACACGGTGCACACGATCGACACCAGCAGGGACCAACCCCAGACGCCGTACATGAAGCCGAACAGCATCCCGGCCAGCGAGACGATGGCGCCGACGCTGAGGTCGATGCCGCCGTTGCCCGAGACGATGACGAGCAGCTGCGCGAGCGCGAGCATCGTGAGCGGCACCAGGTTAATCAAGGACGATGCCAGGTAGTCGGAGTTGTACCCCTCCGTGATGACGCCTGCGGCGCTCAGCACGGAGAAGATACCGACCACCAACACGAGCAGCACCAGTAGGAGCACCGTGCGGTTGGTCAACAGTAGGCGGACGAAGTCGGTTCTGGGCTTCGTCGGGGTTTCAGCCGTGGCGGTACTCATAGCCGTGCCTTCCTGCGCCGTTCGCGGATCAGGTCAGCGCCCACCGCGATGATGATGAAGATGCCGACGAAGAGGTTGGACAATTGCGAGGGCCAACCCAGCTGCGTCACGCCGGTGGCCACCGTCTGCACCAGAAGCGCGCCGAGGACTGCACCGAAAACGGAGCCTCGACCACCCATGACGGAGGTGCCGCCGATGACCGTGGCGGCGATCGTCATGAGTTCCTGGCCGCGCCCGACGCTCTGGTCGAGGGTCGAGGTGCCGCCGGCGATGGTGATTCCGGCCGCGAGGCCGACGAGGACGCCCATGATGACGTAGGCCATGAACGTCCGCCATCGGACGCTGACGCCGGCCAGCGACGCAGCGTGGGGGTCGTCGCCGATGGCGTAGAAGTGGCGGCCACCTGGCCAGTGCCGCAGGTACACCCACGCGAGTGCGACCAGCACAAGCATGATGATGAACGCGATGGGCACCCCCAGCACGCGCCCGTCGGCACCGGGGCCGAGGATGGCGCGGCTGGCGGGGAGCCCGTTGACGGTCTTCGAATCGAAGATCTTCAGGCCGAGAAACTGGAAGAGGTTGGCGGTACCGAACGTGATGATGATGGCCGGCACCCTGCCGTAGCTGATGAGCAGGCCGTTGATCGCGCCCAGGACGGCACCGAGCACCATGGAGATGAGCAGGGCCAACCAGAAGTTCACGCCGGCCTCGGTGATGAGTTTGCCGAGCGTGACGCTGCACACCATCAGGATGGCGGCGATGGAGATGTCGATACCGGCCGTGACCATGATGATCGTCATGCCGATGGCCATGATGCCGACGGGTGCGAGGCGCCACAGCAACGACTGGATGCTGTACGGCTCGAGGAAGCCCGGCGTCGCGAAGGCCAAGATGATCCAGAGCAGCGCGATGACGCCCATGAGGATGAATTCCTGGCCGGTGATGGCCGGTGGGAGGACCCGCTCGCGGCTCCGTGCCGGAGCGGCGGTAGCCGTGGCTGTCATGAGTGTGTCCCCTCAGCTAGTTCTGCTTCGTCCTCAGCGCTGAGTTCGCCCGAGGCTGCGGCGAGGACTGTCGCTTGGCTCACCCCGCGGGTGAACTCGGTGAAAGTGGTGCCGTTACGGATCACGATGAGCCGGTCGGCGATCCGGAGGGCCTCCATCAGGTCGGAGCTGGCGACCAGCACGGCCGCGCCCTCCTCGCACACCTCGTCGATCAGCTTGTGGATCTCGTCCTTCGCACCGATGTCGACGCCCTGGCTGGGTTCGGCGAGCACCAGGACCTGGGGCCGGTTCACCAGTTGCCTGGCGATGACCACCTTCTGCGCGTTGCCGCCCGACAGGGCGGAGATCTTCTGATCCTGGCTGGGGGTCTTGATCGACAGCGCTTTGATCATGGAGTCCGCGGTGGTCTTCTCCTTGGCCCGGTTCATCATCACGAGCATCCTGCGGAACAGGTTCAGCGATCCGACGGAGATGTTGAAGTTGATGGGTTGGAAGGAGAACATTCCCTCCTTCTTGCGGTTGGCGGGCAGCATCGCCAGGCCGGATGATTGGGCATCGGACGCCGAGCGGGGGTGATAGCGCTTCCCCAGCAGTTCCATCTCCCCGGAGGTGATGGGTTGCATGCCGTAGGTGGCGGCGGCGATGTCGGCGACGCCGGAACCGACCAGTCCGTAAAGGACCACGACCTCCCCGCCACGCACCTCCAACGACACGTCGTGGAAGCGCCTGCCGGAGCCGAGGCCGCGGAGCGCGAGCTTGACCTCGCCGATCGACGCCGGATCGCGCGTCGTCTCGGAGCCGGCGAATTCGCCGCCGACCATCAGGTCTGCCAGCGCGCCGACGCTGAGGTGCTCGATGTCGAACGTGCCGAGCGTCTCCCCGTCGCGCATGACGGTGACGACGTCGCAGATCTCGAACAGTTCGTCGAGGCGGTGGGTGATGTAGATGATGGAGACACCCTGCGCCGCGAGGCGGCGCACGGCGGTGAAGAGATTGACGATCTCGGCATCCGTGAGGATGGCCGACGGCTCGTCGAGGATGAGGATCTTGGCTTCTTCGGCCAGGGCCTTGGCGATGGAGACCTGTTGCTGTTCCGCAGCGGACAACTCCTCCACCTTGCGGGTGACGAAGCTCTCCGGCAGGCCGAAGGCTGCAAGGAGTTCGACGACCTCCTCCTTCTGCGCCGCCCAGTCGATGCGCGATCCCTGCGTCTTCTCGCGGCCGAGGAAGATGTTCTCCCCGACGGTGAGCTGACCGAACAGTTGCGCTTCCTGGTAGACGGTGGCGATGCCCTTGTCGAGGGCCTCGGCCGCGGAACGGATATGTACCGGTTCGCCGTCCATGGTGAACGTGCCGGTGTCCGAGAATTCTGCCCCGGCGATGATCTTGATCATCGTCGACTTGCCGGCGCCGTTCTCCCCGACGACTGCGTGGACCTCGCCCGGCATAAGGACGAAATCGGCATTCCGGATGGCCCGCACGCCCCCGTACCGCTTCGAGACTCCGGACAACGAGAAGCGCGGGGTACCTTCCACCGCCCGCTGCGGTGGTAACTCGACTGCCACTTTTCCTCCTCTTGGCTGTGCCGGGGGTTGGGGCACATCACTGCGCCCCAACCCCCGACGATCATCGGATCAGTAGTCGAACTGACCCGCGTTGTCCTTGGTCAGCACCAGCGGAGGCCCGAGGATGAGCTCCTTGGTGTCGTCACGGAACTCGACGTCCGTGATGTCGTCGCTGACCTGGTTGGTCTCCTCGAAGGGCACGCCCTTGAACAGCTGGGCGCCGGCCCAAGCGGTCAGGTAGCCGAGGTTCTCGACGTCCCAGAGGATGGAGCCGGAGGATGAACCGTCCTCGAGGTACGGGAGCATGGCCTGAGGCGTGCCCACACCGACGGTGAAGACCTCGCCGATCTTGCCTGCGTCACGCACGGCCTGGGCAACGCCCGGAGCAGAGGTGGTGCACTGGCCGATGATGCCCTTGAGGTCGGGGTTGGCGTTCATGAGGTCCGTGGCCATCTGGGCGGCACGGTTCTGATCCTCGCCTGCGAAGACGGTGGGCAGCAGTTCGATGTCCGGGTACTTCGACGCGAAAGTCTCTTCCTCGACCTTGATCCAGGAGTTGAGGTTCTCTGCCGTCTCACCACAGGAGACGATGACGGCCTTGCCGGATTCGCCCATGGCTTTTGCGAGCGTGTCGGCGGTGTATTCGCCGATGCCCTGGCCGGTGGCCTGCTCCACGAAGACCTCACGCACCGAGTTGGGCGCGTCGGTGTCCGAGGTGCCGACCTTGATGCCGGCGTCCTTGGCTTCCTGGAGGATGGGTGCGAGGGAGTCGGGATCGTTCGGGGCGACGATGAGCACGTCGACCTTCTTCTGGATCATCGAGCGGACGATGTCGACCTGGGCGGCAGGGTCGGCCGTCGTGGGGCCCTGGTACTCCCAGGTCAGACCTGGGATATCTGCCTCTGCGGCCGCGCCGCCGGTGTTCATGGCCTCGAAGTAAGGGATGCCCTGGATCTTCGGCACGAAGGCGACGGTGAACTCAGCGCCCTCTTCGCCCCCGGCGGCAGTGGTTGCTTCGGTGGCGGTGGCGGCGGGCGCCGCCGAGTCTTCCGGGGTGTCGGCGGTGCGGGTTGTGCACGCACTGGCGAACAGGAGCGTGGAGGCGGCGGCTACCGCGACCAGGCTCTGCATGACCTTAGACATTTTTCTCCTTGGTGTGGTGGGTGGGTGATACGTGGCTAGAAGTGGGACGTGGACAGGGGTGGTTGGCCCGGAACGTCGACGTCGACGCCCAGGTCCCGCCACCGTTGGACGTGTGTGGCCGGGGCCGCACCGTCGGTGATCAGACCGGTCACCCGCGCTGCGGGTCTCCAGACGTGGTACGAGGTGGCGTCGAACTTCGACGAGTCCACCAACGCATAGGTGCGGCTACAGATGGATGCCAAGGCTCGCTTCGCCTGCGCTTCCTCGAGGGATATCTCGGCCAGCCCCTCGTTTGTGCTCAATCCGTGTGTCCCGAAGAAGCCCATGTCCACGGGGCCTGGGAACCCATCCAGACTGGCCACGGTGGTTGCCCGTGACAAGCGGCGCAACTGGCCGCCGAGCAGAAACACCGCCGCCGAGGAACGGTCCAGCAGGAGACTCGCGGTGGCCAGCGAGTACGTCACCACTCGCAGGTCGCGCAGCTCCAGCAGTTCCTGGGCAAGGTAGTGGCACGACGACGATGAGTCCAGTGCGATCGTGTCACCGCTGTGGACGAGTCGCGCAGCCCGACGGGCGATGTCGCGCTTCTGGTCGGCGGCTGCCCTGAGGCGGAACGGAAAGGAGCCCTCGTCCTTGAGCGCGGTGCGGGTGGCCCCGCCATGGACTCGGGTGAGGAGACCCCGAAGTTCGAGGGCGTCAAGGTCCTTGCGGACGGTGACGGTGGAGACCCCGAACTCCCTGGCCAGCTCTGCGACGGAGGCGCGACCCTGGCGCTCGAGGGCGCGGTGGATGGCTTCTCGCCGTTCCGCCTCGTCCAGTCGTGCCATGGCAATCTCCATCGATGCTGAGGACCCGCCGTTGGACCCTCTCTACTACACGACAGAGTAGGCATGCGGGCGGGCAAGCGAAAGGGGTCGAAACAAGACGAAAGTGGGCTGCTTTCGGATTCTCGCTCGGAGATGAGATTTGACGCTTAGTGCGGGCCAAAATGCCGTCATAACGATTCGATAACACGTCTTTTGAAACGTTCAAATCGAAGGCGTGTTCAAAACCATTCGAAAGTTGAATGCGGCGCGGGGCCGCGGCTGCGGAGATGGCTAATCTGTGGGCATGCGGATTTCTGTCATTGGGTGCGGTTACCTGGGAGCTGTCCACGCGGCCTGCATGGCCGAGTTGGGCCACGATGTGGTGGGCCTGGACGTGGACGAGGCGAGGATCGCGAAACTCTCCCAGGGGATCGCGCCGTTCCATGAGCCAGGGCTCCCGGAACTGCTCCTCAAGCACGTGTCCACCGGCCGGCTGCGCTTCACCACGGACGCCTCGGCGATCGCCGACGCCCAGATCCACTTCATCGGCGTGGGCACGCCGCAGCTCCAGGGCAGGCTCGGGGCGGACCTCACCTACGTCAACCAGGCCGTCGACACCATCCTCGAGCACTCCGTCGTGCCCGAGGACGGACAACCCGTGCTGGTGGCGGGCAAGTCGACGGTGCCCGTGGGCACCTCCGAGGGCATCGCCGCGAAGCTCACCGCGTCAGGCAAGGACATCCTCCTGGCCTGGAACCCGGAGTTCCTCCGCGAGGGCTACGCGGTGGGCGACACCCTGACGCCGGACCGCATCGTCTACGGCCTGTCCGAGGACAAGGAGAGCGGCCACCGCGCCAAGGCCCTCCTCGACGAGTGCTACGCCATCCCGCTGGCCGCGGGCACCCCTCTCATCCTGTCCAACTACCCCACAGCGGAGCTGGTGAAGGTGGCGGCCAACAGCTTCCTCGCCACCAAGATCTCGTTCATCAACTCCATGGCTGAGTTGTGCGACGCCACCGGCGGCGACGTCACGCGGCTGGCCGAGGCCATCGGGCACGACGACCGCATCGGCAAGAAGTTCCTCCAGGCGGGCATCGGCTTCGGCGGCGGCTGCCTGCCCAAGGACATCCGCGCCTTCATGGCCCGCGCCGGTGAGCTGGGCGTCGACGAGGCGCTCACGTTCCTGCGCGAGGTGGACACCATCAACCTGCGCCGCCGCGACCACGCCGTCAACCTGGCCGAGGAGGCCGTCGGGGGCCGCCTCGTCGGCAAGAAGATCGCCGTGCTGGGCATCACCTTCAAGCCGGACACCGACGACCTGCGCGACTCCCCCGCCCTCGACATCGCCGGCCGGCTCTGGGCCCGCGGCGCGGAACTGGCCGTCGTCGACCCCGCAGCCGCCCACACGCTGCGGCAGCGCCAGCCGGAGCTCAACGTCCCCGAAACGGTCGAGGAGGCCGTCACAGGAGCCGACGTCGTCATGCTGCTGACCCCGTGGCGCGAGTACGTGGATCTGGACCCCGCGTCGCTCATCGACCTGGTCAAGACGCCCAACATCATCGACGGCCGCAACGTGCTGAACCCACACGACTGGGCCGACGCGGGCTGGACCTACTACGGCATGGGGCGCAGCGTCTCCACCTGGTGAGCCGACGACCGGCTCAGGTCAGGTGGAAGCGCTCGGCCTTCTCGATGGGGCCGGTGACGAGGATCTCGTCCTCGGCCGACAACACGGAGTCGCCTGAGACGTCCACCCACCGCCCGTCCGCGCGCTTCGAGGCGATGACGGTCACCCCGAACTCGGAGCGGACGTGCACCTCGCGCAGCGGCTTGCCCAGCACGGCTGCGGGCGCGGTGGTGCGCACCAGCGCGTAGCCGCCACCCAGATCGATGTAGTCCTTCAGCTGGGCGCGCACCTGGTGGGCCACGCGCACGCCGCTCTCCCGCTCCGGATGGACGACGTGGTGCACGCCGATCTGTTCCAGGATGCGGCCGTGGGCGTCCGAGACGGCCTTGGCCCAGACATGCGGGATGCCGAAGCCGATGAGCAGCGAGCTGGTGAGCAGGCTGGCCTCGACGGAGTCGCCGATGGCGACGACGGCATGCGTGGCCTCGTGGATCCCCAGCTGCCGCAGCACGTCCTCGCGGGTGGCGTCCGCCAGCACCGCGTGGGTGATCCTCCCGTTGAACTGCTGGACCAGGTCTTCGTCGCGGTCGATGGCCAGGACGTCGGCCCCGTCGTTCATGAGTTCGAGCGCGAGCGACTGGCCGAACCGGCCCAGCCCGATGATGACGATGCTGTCGGCCAGGGGCACGTTGCCCGGCCTCTTGAGGGGGCGCAGATTAACCAATGATCGGCCTTTCCTTGGGGAGTTCGTAGAGCCGCTTGCGGGGGCTCAGGGCGAGCGCAGAGGCGAACGTGATCGGGCCGAGGCGGCCGACGTACATGAGGAAGCACAGCACCAACTGCGAACCGACATCCAACTGCGCGGTGATGCCGGTGGACAGCCCCACCGTGCCGAAAGCCGAGATGACCTCGAAGAGGACGTCGTCCAGGCGGAAGGGGCTCAGCAGCAGGACGATCATGGTGGCGAGCACCACCAGCGCCACCGCCAACAGCGCGACGGAGATGGCCTGCCGGTGCACGGCGCGCGAGAGGCGTTTGCCGAAGATGTGGACGGCGGTGTCGCCGCGCACCTCCGTCCAGATGATGAAGAAGAGGACGGCGAACGTGGTCACCTTGATGCCGCCGCCCGTGCCGGCCGGGCCGGTCCCGATGAACATCAGTACGTCCATCCCGAACAGCGTGACGGCGTGCATGGCGCCGATGTCGAGCGAGTTGAAGCCGGCGGTGCGGGTCTGCACCGACTGGAAGAAGCCGGCCAGCAGCTTGTCGTCCCACGCCAGGGGGCCGAGCGTGCCGGGGTTGGTCCACTCCAGCCCTGTGATGAAGACGGTGCCGCCCACCAGCAGCAGGGGCGTCATGATCACCACGATGCGGGTGTTCATCGTCCACGCGAGGAGGTCCGCGTGGTGGCGCCACAGCTGCTGCAGCACGGGGAAGCCGAGGCCGCCCAGGATGGTGGCGCCCGCCATCGGCAGCAGGAGCCAGGGGTCGGCCACGAAGCCCATCAGGTTGTCCGCGAACAGCGCGAAGCCCGCGTTGTTGAACGCCGACACCGAGTGGAAGAGCCCGCGCCACGCCGCCTCGGGCAGGCTGTGCCCGTACCCCAGCCAGAACCGCAGCGTCAGCAGCAGGGCCGTCACCGCCTCGATCGCGAAGGTGGTCTTCATGATGCCGCCCAGCACATGGGGCACCCCACCCGGGCCCTCCATGTGGCTCTCGACGGCGGCGGTGAGGCGTGAGCGCAGCGACAGCTTGCCCAGCACCGTCAGGCCGATCAGGGTGGCCAGCGTCATGACGCCGAAGCCACCGATCTGGATCAGGGCGAGGATGACCACCTGCCCGAACGGCGTCCAGTAGGACGCCGTGTCCACGATGGTGAGGCCCGTGACGCAGATGGCGGAGGTGGCGGTGAAGATGGCCTCTATCAGCGAGGCGCCGCCGGCGCCCCGCTTGGAGATCGGGAGCATGAGGAGGCCGATCCCCACCCAGGCCGCCGTCGTGAAGGCGACGAAGATCGCCCGCACCGGGGACAGCCGACGTAGCGCGTTGAGCACGGCGTCACACTAGACCCCCGCGGGGCCGCGCACCACTGCGGAGTGTTACTTGAAGCGGACGATGTTGTTGAAGACGTAGTCGACCTTCGACGTGAAGGTGTAGCCGCCGCCGGCCTTGGCCGTGGCGGTGACGACAGGAGTCTGGATGTAGGAGCGGCAACCGTTGCGGCCGGTGGCTGCAGAGTCGCAGTCGGTGCGCCACTTGCGGCCGCTGATGACGTGGTCGCCCTTGGTGGCCAACGGGTTGCCCGCCCACAGGCTGCGCGCCGACGGCTGGTAGGTCAGGTTGTTGAAGGCCCAGCCGGTGCTGCGCTGGTAGTTGCCGCTCTTGTAGGAGATGACGGTGGCCCAGATGTCCGTGCGGCAGCGCTGCGTCTGGGAATACGGCTCGCAGGCCACCTTCCACAGGCGGTTGTTGTAGGCGTAGGTGCCGGTCTTGGAGTAGACATCGTCGGCCTTCGCCGGGTTGACCGCGGTGATGTTCTGCTGCACGGCGGTCAGCCACTGCGTTCCCGAGTCATAGGCGGTGCCGGCGTCGATCAGCGGCTCCTTGTAGAAGTTCACCGCGGCGAAGATCTCGGATTCGGAGCGCACCAGGCCCACGGCAATGTGGGTGTAGGACGCCTCCAGGATGTTGGCGCGATGGCTGTCCGAGGCCATCCAGTCGTCCATCATCGTCTGGACAGGATTGGTATAGCCGACGTTCCAGCCGACGTTCTCGCCCCAGGCCTCGGCCCCGTCCCAGCGGAAGTCGTCGTTGTGGGAGATCTTGCCGGCCTTCCGCATGGAGATGGCCCAGTCCTGCGCGATGGCCGCGGCCACCTTCGGCACGAACCTCAACGGTGTGTGTCCCTTGGACACCCGGATGGCGTTGTGCGCATCGACCATGGCGGCGATGTCGGCGACGTTGGCCTTCTGCGACGCCTCGTCTGCCTCCGCACGCGGGGCGACCAGCCCTGCGAGCGCAACGGCGACGACGAACATCAGGGCGAACAGTCTCTTCACGGTGAGCACCTTCCGGGGAAGTGGGGGCTTGCGGTTAAGACGGTAACACCGCCCCTGCCACCGACGGACAGCGGCACGCGGCCCGGCGCCAGATTCAGGACTGGGCGGCGGCCAGCAGCGACGGGTCCGGCGCGTCCGCCTGTGGGCGCCGCCCGGTGAAGAGGTCCCACTCCATCTTGAGGTTCGCCGGGAACTCGCGGACCCAGCCCTTGACCCAGTTGTACGGGAAGCGGCCGAGCATGGTGGTGTCGCCGACACCCACGGTGTCGACGCCCACCTCGCGGCAGATCGCGATGGTGCGGCCCAGGTGGTAGTCCTGCGTGATGACGGTCATCTCCGCCACGCCGAACACGTCGCGGGCCCGCACGCACGAGTCGTAGGTATCGAAGCCTGCCGGGTCCTCGACGATCCGGTCCGCCGGCACGCCCCGCTCCTCCAGGTACCGGCGCATGATGAGCGGCTCGTTGTTCGACCCCGGCCCGCCGTCGCCGGTGACCAGCACGGCGCGGATCTTGCCCTCCTGGAACAAGCGCAGCGCCACGTCGAGCCGAGCGGCGAGGAACGCCGACGGCCCGGAGGGGTCAGCCTTGGCGCCGAGCACCATGCCCACGGGCCGCTCCGGCACGTCCTGCACCGTGTGCACGTGACCGGACGCGATGAACGCCACCCTCCCCGCGCTCAGCACCACCGGAAGCGCCCCCAGCAGGGCGACCACCCCGACAGCGATCAGCGCGGTGCGCCACCGTCGAGGCCGGGTGGAGGGCTGCGGTTCAGTCACGGTTCTGTAGGTACCAGCTGACGAGGGACTGCGTTGACGGATCCTGCTGGGCCAGCGCCTCGGCGTCGCCGAAGACCGCCGGGGCGATCTCCAGGGCGAGCTTCTTGCCGAGCTCGACGCCCCACTGGTCGAACGAGTCGATGCCCCACACGACGCCCTGGACGAACGTGATGTGCTCGTAGAGGGCGATGAGCTGGCCGACCACCGACGGGGTGAGCGCCGGCGCCATGATCGAGGTGGTGGGCTTGTTGCCCTCGAACACGCGGGCGGGCACGATCTCCTCCGCCGTGCCCTCCGCACGGACCTCCTCGGCGGTCTTGCCGAACGCCAGCGCGGCCGTCTGCGCGAAGAAGTTGGCCAGGAAGAGCCCGTGGACGTCGGTTTCGCCGTCCTTGACGGGGTGCGCCGGGTTGGCCACCGCGATGAAATCTGCCGGGATGATGCGGGTGCCCTGGTGGATCAGCTGGTAGAACGCGTGCTGGCCGTTGGTGCCCGGCTCGCCCCAGAAGATCTCCCCGGTCTCCGTGGTGACGGGGCTGCCGTCCCAACGCACGGACTTTCCGTTGGATTCCATGGTGAGCTGCTGCAGGTAGGCCGCGAACCTGTGCAGGTACTGGGCGTAGGGCAGCACCGCGTGGCTGTGCGCGTCGAAGAAGTTGACGTACCAGACGTTGATCAGGCCCATCAGCAGCGGCACGTTGCGCTCGGCAGGCGCGGTGCGGAAGTGCGTGTCGACGGAGTGGAAGCCGGCCAGGAAATCACGGAACCCGTCCGGCCCGATCGCGATCGCCACCGGCAGGCCGACGGCGGAGTCCACCGAGTACCGGCCGCCCACCCAGTCCCAGAAGCCGAACGCGTTGGCAGGGTCGATGCCGAAGTCGGCCACCTTGTCCAGCGCCGTCGAGACCGCGACGAAGTGCCTGGCGATCGCGCCGGCCCGGGCCTCATCGGAATCGTCGATGGCCCCGTCGGCGACGAGCGCGTGCAGGAGCCAGTCGCGGGCCATGCGGGCGTTGGTGAGGGTCTCCAGGGTGGTGAAGGTCTTCGACGCCACGATGAACAGCGTCGTGGCGGGATCGAGGTCCTTGACCTGCTCGTAGCAGTCGTTGGGGTCGATGTTGGAGATGAAGCGGCACTCCAGGCCGTCCTGCTTGTACGGCAACAGGGCCTCATAGACCATCACGGGGCCCAGGTCTGAGCCGCCGATGCCGATGTTGACCACCGTCTCGATCCGCTTGCCGGTGACGCCCTTCCACTCGCCCGAGCGGACCTGGTCCGCGAACGCGTACATGCGCCCGAGGACCTCGTGCACGTCTGCCACGACGTCCTGCCCGTCGACGGTGAGCTCGGCATCTGCCGGCAGGCGCAGGGCGGTGTGGAGCACGGCGCGGTTCTCGGTGACGTTGATGCGCTCGCCGTTGAACATCGCGTCACGACGCTCGGGCAGGTTGACCTGCTCAGCGAGGCGCACCAGCGCGCCCACGACGTCTTCGGTGATGAGGTTCTTGGAGAGGTCCACCCGGAGGTCTGCCAGGTCGAAGGTGAGTTCCTCGGCGCGATGCGGATCAGCTTCGAACCAGTGGCGCAGGTCGGGGACGAGAGCGTCCTTGAGGATGCGAAGGTCTGCCCAGGCCTCTGTGGCAGTGGCGTCTACCGGAGTGTTCATGGGCCCAGCCTAGAACGCTCCCCCGGTCGGCGTCCCGCCGGGGCGTCACACAGACGCGGGGGTGCAGTTGGTCCCCTGCCGGACACCGGCCACAATGAGGGGCATGAAGCGAGCGCTCTTCGAGGATGACCAGTACGGCGACGAGACCCCCGACCAGGGCACCGACGACGACGCGGGCCGCGCGAAGAAGCGGCGCGGCCCGCTGTTCGTGTTGTTCATGGTGTGCATCCTCGTGCTGCTCATCCCCGCCCTGGTCGTGGCGTTCTACGTCGGCCGGGGCTGGGTGGCACTGGACAGCATCGAGCGCGACCCGGGGCTCACGCCGTCGGAGTATGTGGGCCGCCCCTCCCCCGCCGCCCCCAATCCGGACAAGCCGGAGGCCACCGCGCCGGTCAACTTCGTGCTCATGGGCTCGGATTCCAGGGAGGGCGAGACCGGCCGTTCCGATTCGCTCATGGTGGCCCACGTCTCGGGCGACCGCGAGCACGTCTACCTCATCTCCTTCCCCCGCGACATGTGGGTGGAGGTGCCCGAGCGGGGCGAGGCCAAGATCAACGCCGCCTACGCGTGGGGCGGCGCGCCGCTGACGGTGCGCACGCTCGAGAGCCTGCTGGACGTGCGGATGGACCACACCGTGGTCATCGACTTCGAGGGGTTCGTCAACCTCACCGAGGCCGTCGGCGGCGTGACCGTCCACAACCCGTGGCCCTCGGGGCAGGGCGCGAACCGCTTCGAGGAGGGCGAGATCAGCCTGGAGGGCGAGCGCGCACTGACCTACGTCCGGGAGCGCAAGTCGCTGCCCAACGGCGACCTCGACCGCGCCTACCGGCAGCGCACCGTGGTCAAGGCCATCATCCGCAAGCTGGCGACGCCGGACACGATCACCAACCCGGCGCGGTTCAACGACGTGGTGGGGCAGGTGGCGGACACGCTCACGGTGGACGACCAGATGACCAACGGGTACGTCACGAACCTGGGCACGCAGCTGCGGATCTTCGGCGCCGACGGGGTGCGGATGCTGCAGGCACCCATCCGCGGGTTCGCGACGATCGACGGGCAGTCGGTCGACGTGGTGGACCAGAGTCGCCTGGAGATGCTGGCCAAGGCGCTGTCCACCGACACCATGGAGCACTACTTCAACAGCTACGGAGCAGACTCCTACGCCAAGCTGCCACAGGTCGACCCGGACGAATGAGTGGCGGCGCCCCGTGGGGGCGCGGAGTCCGCGTGGTCAGGCCTCTTCGAGCGCCTTGTCGGTGTATTCCGGGAGGAACCACGCGGCCACCATGGCCATGGCGAACATGGCGCCCAGCACCATGAACAGGGTGGGCCGGCCCGCGGCGCCCACGATCACGGGCACCAGCAACGGCGCGGCCATGGCCGCGATCCTGCCGAACGCCGTGGCCGCACCCGCACCGCTGGCCCGCACCGCCGTCGGATACACCTCCGGCGTGATGGCGTAGAGGGCGCCCCAGGCACCGAGGTTGAAGAAGCTCAAGGTGCAGCCGGCGGCCAGCGTGATGGCATAGGCGGCAGAAGTGTTGCCCGGCGCCAGCGACTCTGCGATGGCGGGCGCCATGCCGAAGGCGAGGGCGCCGACGACGGAGCCACCGAGGAACGTGACCAGCGTGGGGCGGCGACCCCACACCTCGATCAGGATGGCCGCGACGAGGTAACCGGGAAGCTGCGCCAGCGTCATGTACAGCGTGAACTCGAACGAGCGGACCAGCGTCATGCCGCCCTCGAAGAGCAGCGTCGGCAGCCAGATGAAGGCGCCGTAATAGGAGAAGTTGATCCCGAACCACACCAGCCACAGCGCGACGGTGCGCCGGCGGAAGCGATCGCCGAAGAGCTCCTTCTTCGTCACCTTCGCCCCTGCGGTCACCGGGGCATCGGGGGCCTTGTCACGCTCGTCGACGGTGACGCCCGCGGCGTCCTCGAACTCGCGCACCGCCTGCTCCGCCTCCGCGTGCCGGCCCTTCGCCTCCAGGAAACGGACGGATTCGGGCAGCCCGAAGCGGACGAACAGCGCGTAGGCGGCCGGCACCGCGCCCAACGCGAGCGCCCACCGCCAACCGTTCTCGGACGGCACGACGAAATAGCCGATGGTGGCGGCGCCCAGCCACCCGATGGCCCAGAACGACTCGAGCGCCACCACGACGCGGCCGCGGATCCTGCGCGGCGCGAACTCGCTGACGAGGGTGGACGCCACCGGAAGTTCTGCGCCGAGGCCGACTCCGACGATGAAGCGCAGGACGATCAGCATCACCAGGCCGGTGGACAGGGCCGAGATCCCCGTCGCGATGCCGTAGATCAGCAACGTGAGCGCGAAGACCTGGCGGCGGCCGATCCTGTCTGCCAGCAGCCCGCCCAGCGAGGCGCCCACCGCCATCCCGACGAAGCCGATGGAGGCAAGCATGGACAGCTGCCCGGAACCCAGCCCCCACTCCGACGCCAGCGCGGCCATGATGAAGGAGATGAGCCCGATGTCCATCGCGTCCAGGGCCCAGCCGATGCCGGAGCCGAAGAGCAGCTTGCTGTGCTTGCGGGTGTAGGGCAGTTCGTCGAGACGCTGCGCGCGGCTGAGGTTGAGGCTCATGCGCGGAAGCCTAGGCCCAAGCCGGGGCGCCGCGATAGGGTCGCCGGTTCGGGCGACGACGGGCGTACGGCAAGATGGTCGCCATGAATCTGCGTGGAATTGTGGTGTGCCTGCCTGATGCGTCGCTTGACGACTTCGTCGGCGTCATCGAGGTGCTCATCCAGGAGGGGTTCTCGCGGTTCGCCCTGCCGGCCGGCGCGGCGGCCTTCACGGACGTGACGACGATCTTCGGCGCGCGGGCCGTCTTCGGCGCGCTGAGGGTGTCGTCGAGCGCTGACGTGCACCGCTCGGCCGACGCGGGCGCCGCCTTCGTGTTCTCGGACGTGGCTGACAGCGATGTCGCCGACGCGGCCGACGAGCGCGGGCTCGAATGCTGGTGCTCCGCGATGACCCCGCGCGAGGTGCGGGCTGCGCTGCAGCTGTCCAACGGCGCCCTCCTCTACCCCGCGGACGTGGTGGGTCACGCCATGGCCGCCCGGCTGAAGGAGCTGGGCGTCGTCGACCGGGTCATCCCCATGGGCGGGATCGGGGCGTACGCGGCGGGCGAATGGTTCAAGGCCGGCTCCCCCGCCGTCGGGGTGGACCAGACGTTGCTGGGCGACGCATTCGACGGCGGCTCGTTGTCGCAGCTGCGGGACCGCTGCAGCTCCTTCGTAGCGCTGGAGCGCCGCCTCGTGACGGACCCGGAGAACTGACCTTCCGGCATTGACTGGAGTCGATGTCTCTCAGCTTGGATTCCACTCAAGCACGACCTATTCTGAGAAAATCTTAAGGCATTCTCAGGAAAGACGAAGGTATGGGAACACCACGAAGGGCCGCAGCCGACGACGCAGCAGTGCAGGACGATGCAGGCGAGCTCCAGACAGTCACTGACGCCCGGAGGGCGGCCGGCCTCACCCGGGGACGGGGCAGGGCGGTGCGCTTCGCCATGGCGCCGCTCGCCATGCTGACGGTCGGCGGGCTGGCCGCGGGTGTGTTCTGGTTGGGACAGCCGGCTGACAGCACGGAGACGGTGCAGTCTGCGCGCCCGGTGGCCAACCTCGGGGTGTCCCGGAGTCAGGCCAGGCCGGAGTTGTCGCCGTCGGCCTCGCCGTCGCCCTCCCGGGAGCCGCTCGACACTGCTGCCGCCGCTGCCGCGAATCCCGCGTTGCCGACGCCCACTGCCGTGGTGACGCCCAGCACCCCCGCCCCCGCCCCGGCGCCGGCCAAAGCGATCTCCGACGAGGCGGCCTCCGGCGAGGTGGCCGGTGTCGCCGAGTCCGCCCCTGCCGCGGCCGAGTCGGCAGAGCCGGTGGCGGAGGTCGTCGAGGAGCCCGCCGTCGACTACACCGCCCTGGGCGAGGCGTCCAGCACGCTGTTCGTCACCGCGGCCGTGAACGTACGCACCGGCCCCGGCACGGAGTTCGATGTGCGGTCCTCGCTGGCTGAAGCCGCCGAGGTCGCGACGACGGCCTGGGAGGTGGACGGCTGGCGGCAGGTGTCGCTCGACGGGGAGGCCGGCTGGATCAAGGGCACGTTCCTCACCGACAGCAAGCCCACCGTCGAGGCCGTGCAGGAGGCCGCCTCGGGTTCGGGTTCCAGCTCTGCGGCCGCGGCACCCGCCGCGGTGTGCGAGCAGGCCTCCGGCCTGGAGCGCAACCTCACCAACCGCACCGCCAACGTGCTGCGGGTGGTGTGTGCCGAGTTCCCGCGAGTCACCTCCTACGGCGGCTACCGCCCCGGCGACACCGACAGCTACCACGGCAGCGGTCAGGCGATCGACGTCATGGTCAGCGGTGAGTACGGCTGGGACATCGCCCGCTGGGCCCGCGCCAACGCCGGCGAGTTGGGCATCATCGAGGTCATCTACGAGCAGCAGATCTGGACGGCGCAGCGCGCCGGCGACGGCTGGCGGCCGATGTCGGACCGCGGTTCCGTGTCCGCGAACCACTACGACCACGTGCACCTCTCGGTGCGCTGATGGGTGACCGCCAGGGGTCAGGAGCCGTCGGGGGCGACCTCTGGCGGTGCCGCGCTGCCGCCGGGGCTCTCCACGGGGACGACGCTGACCGCTCCCCCGTCGAGCCCCACCTCGGTGCGGCTGAGGGCCATGAATTGCAGCGCGGCGTAGTCGCCCGCCTCCCAGATCACGCCGAGGCGCCCGTCGGGCAGTTCAGCCGCAACGGAATAGGCCGCGGCTCCCGCGTCGAGGAGCACGGAGTCGCCCCAGGTGGCGCCGCCGTCGGAGCTGACGCGTAGCGCGAGTCGTCGTCGCTCGCGGGGGTCGTCGAGGAGGGTGCAGACGAGGTCGTCGCCCCAACGGGCCAGCCCGCCGTTGCAGGCCGGGTCCACGAGTTGTTCGTGCGGCACCGGTGCCGAGAACGTGTGGCCCCCGTCGTGGGAGGTCGCCCACCGCCGACGGGGCCGGGTGCGGGCATGGAGCAGGACGCTGCCGTCGGGCAGTTCGACCACCTTGTTCTCGTCGCAGTCCGGGCCGATGCGCTCGCCCAGCTGCCAGGTGTCGCCGCTGTCGTCCGAGTGGGCCATCGCGACGTAGTGCTGCCCGTCCAGGGTGCGCAGCACGAACGGCTGCAGGAGTCGCCCGGTGCTGAGGGTGGCCCCGTGGCCGGAGGAGGCGAACATGCCGGTGACGTCGTCGGGCTTGAGTTCGTCGGTGAGGTCACGGTGCGTCCAGGTGTCGCCGTCGTCGATGGACGTGGCGAGCCAGAGCCTGAGCCCCTCGCCGTCCGGCCCGGCGTCCGCGGTGAAGAACGACCGCCCGGTCGACCCGACGTACCAGCAGTAGATGGTGCCGGAGGGGTCCACGACGAAGCTGGCATCACCGAAGCCGCCCTCGGTGGTCCGGGCCCGGAGGACGCGGACGTCGGACCAGCTGTCGCCGTTGTCGTCGGAGACGCGGTAGACGAGGTCGAAGGGGCCGGGGAGATCGCGCCAGTCCGCCCGAACGTCCCAGGCGGCGATGACCCGCCCGGTGGGCGTCACCGCGAGGGCGGGGATCCGGTAGCAGGGCGCGTCGAAAGCCGAGCCCTCGAGCGGTTCGCCTGTCTTCGCGAGTGTGAACATGGATCTAGCCTTTCTGGCCGCCGCCCCAGGCTCAAGGAGTGTCCGAGGACGGGGGGTTGCAAGTGTGATCGCGGCACCGGACACCACTCAGGTCGATGTTGCCCGGCAAGGACGATCAGAAGCGGCGTACCCCGTCCTCGGACGCTCCGGCAACCCGGGCTACGAACGGTATCGGCGGTGGCACAACGACCGCGAAACCTACAGCGAAGGTCGGGGATTGAAGGGTGCGAGTTTCGAGTCCACCCCAACACACGCAGAGCCAACGTCGCCCGAACAGCGTAGGGAGAACACTCGCACCCTTCTTTCCCCGCCCTTCGCGGATACCCGCGCGTCTTCACGTCCCAAGCTCAGACTGAGCAATGGGCCGGCAAGGTCAGCCAGCGTTGTCGACGGCCTCGGCGAACCAGCCGGTGATGGTGGCGGGATGCGTGATGGCGGTGCCCACGACGACACTCCAGGCGCCGCGCCTGATCGCCTCCACCGCCGCCTCCGGCGAGTGCACCCGGCCTTCGACGAGCACGGGGCGGTCGACTGCGGCCACGATCTGGTCCACGGCGTCCCAGTCGACACCCTTGGTCTTCGGGCGTTCGCCGCTGTAGCCCACCAGAGTGGTGCCGATCAGGTCGGCGCCCGCCGCCTCAGCGGCCATGGCGTCACCCTCGGACCCACAGTCGGCCATGACCAGCACGTCGGGGAACTGGGCCTTGAACTCGGTGATCGTCTCGGCCAGGGTCCGGCCGTCGGGGCGTTCGCGACGGGTGCCGTCGATCGCGATGATCTCGCAGCCCGTCTCGGCGACCTCGATGCAGTCCTTCAGCGTCGGGGTGATGTACACGCCGCTGGTGCCCACCTTCACCAGGCCGATAAGCGGCACGTCGACGCGCTGCCGGATGGCGCGCAGGTCGTCGAGCCCCTTGGCACGGATGGCCGCGGCGCCGCCGCGAACGGCGGATTCGGCGACCTGGGCCATGGTGTTGGGGTCCAGCATCGGCTCGCCCGGGTAGGCCTGGCACGAGACGATCAGTTTGCCCTTGAGTTGGGCGATGGCGTCCATTTACTTCTCCTCGCTGGCGAAGACCTGGGCGGCGGCGCCGACCAGGGCGGCCGACGATCCGAGTTCGGCCTTCAGTACAGGTAGTTTTGCGAGGACGGAAACGACCTCGCCGCGGATGGTGTCGCGCAACGGCTGCCACCAGACGGGGCCCGCATCGGCGACTCCCCCGCCGATCACGACGGCGGCCGGGTCCACCACGGTGACGACACCTGCGATGGCTTTGCCCAGCGCGACGGCTGCTTCCCGCACGACGGTGAGCGCATCGTCGTCGAAGCCCGCGGCGCGCTCCATGATCTCTCGGCCCGACGCCCGGTCACCGCCCCGCGACGCGTAGCGCCGCTCGATGGACGGCCCTGCGGCGATGGCCTCGAGGTGACCGAGGCGGCCGCAGGGGCACCGAAGCGATTCAGCACCGGGGGTGGGGATGTGCCCCATCTCCCCCGCGACATGGTGCGCCCCGGTCCGCAGCCGCCCGTCGAGGACGAGTGCGCCCCCGACGCCGGTGCCCACGGCCACCATGAACAGCGACTCGAGGCCGCGCGCGGCGCCGAAGCGGTATTCGCCCATGGCGTGGGCGTCGACGTCGTTGATGACCTGGATGCGGCGGCCCGGCGCCCAGCCGAGGCGGGCGCGGAGGCCGGCCGTCACGTCTGTGCCCACCCAGTGACGGAACGTGTCCGTGGACGAGATGATCCGTCCGGCGCGCGAGTCCACGACGCCGGCGGTGCCGACCCCGAGACCCACGACGTCCTCGGTGGCGATCTGGCGGATGAGGGCGGCGACCGTGTCGAGCACCGCTTCGCCGCCTTCCGCGGCAGGGGTCGGCGCGGTCACGACATCGCCCAGGACCCCGTCAGAGGACACCAGTGCGACGGCGGTCTTCGTTCCGCCGAGATCGACCCCTACCGCGTAGCTCATGCGAGCAGGCCGACCTCACGCAGGATGCCTTCGATGGCGGGCTTGCACTCGCCGTCGAGGGCGCGGAGCGGGGCGGGCATGGCGGGCGAGTCGATGACGCCGAGGCTGGCCATGGCCTGCTTGAAGGCACCGATGCCGCCGGCGTCGCCGGACATGCCCCTGGGCACGAAGGCGATCTCGAACAGCTTGGTGATGCGGTCCTGCTCGTCGCGCACTGCGGTCCAGTCGCCGGCTTCGGCGGCCTCCCACATGCGGGCGTAACCCTCGGGGTCGACGTTGGCGAGTCCGGGGACCGCGCCGTCGGCGCCGAGCAGCAGCATGCCGTCGACCATGACCTCGTGGCCGGTGAGCAGTTCCAGCGGCGAACCGGCCGCCTTGTTGGCCTGCACCAGACGGCGGAAGCCGACGTCGTCGCCGGAGGAGTCCTTCACACCGGCGATGACACCCTCGAGGCCGAGGCGCACGAGCATGTCGACGGCGAGGTAGTTGTGCACGCGCACCGGCACGTTGTAGGCGTAGACGGGGAGGTCGACGCCGGCGGCCACGATGCGGAAGTGCTCCTCGATCTCGGCCATGTCGTTGAGCGCGTAGAGCGGCGAGGTGACGACGATGGCGTCGGCACCCAGGGCAGCGGCGCGGCGACCGCACTCGACCATACGACGGGCGGTGAGGTCGGGCGTGCCGACGAGCACCGGCACGCGGCCGGCCGCACGCTCGACGGTGCGCTTGATGACCTCGTCGCGCTCGGCGTCGGTCAGGTAGGCCACCTGGCCGGAGGAGCCGAGCACGAACAGGCCGTGCATGCCACCCTCGATGAGGTGGTCGACGACCTTGTCCAAGCCTTCGTAGTCGACGGAACCGTCGTCGTGCATGGGGGTGATGACGGGGGGAACGATGCCACGCAGTTTCTGCATGATGATGGGATCTTCTTTCCGGTGGTGCGAGGGATTACAGGAGCGAGGGCACAGCACCCAGGAGGGTGCGCGTGTATTCGTGCTGGGGGTTGCGGAACAGTTCGTCAGCGGGGCCGGTCTCCACGATCCGGCCGGCGAGCATCACCGCCATGCGGTCCGAGATGAACCGCACGGTGTTGATGTCATGGCTGATGAAGACGAGGCCGAGGCCGAGCTGGTCCTTGAGGTCGGTGAGCAGGTTGAGCACCTGGGCGCGCACCGACACGTCCAGGGCAGAGGTGGGTTCGTCCGCGATGATCACGTCCGGCTCGAGCGCGAGCGCCCGGGCGATGGCGACACGCTGCCGCTGACCGCCCGAGATCTGCCGGGGCAGGACGTCGAGGGCCGACTGGGGCAGGCCGACGACGTCGAGCAGGTGCTTGACGCGCTGCTCGCGCTCCTTGGGGCTGCCCACGCCGTGGACCTTGAACGGGTCAAGCAGCGCGTCGCGCACCAGCATGCGCGGGTTGAGGGCTGTGGCGGGATCCTGGAAGACCACCGACACTGCCCGGCCGAGCTTCTTGCGGCCGTCTGCGTTGAGCTTCATCTCTTCGCCGAAGTACCGGACCGTGCCCTCGGTGATGGGCTGGAGACCCACCATCACGCGGGCAAGGGTGGACTTGCCGCAGCCGGACTCGCCGACCAGGCCGAGGGTCTCGCCCTTGCTGACCTGGAGGTTGACCCCGTTGACCGCGTGGACGCGGTCCGGGCGGAAGAGCTTGCCCGTGCGGGCCTTGTGGACGACGTGCACGTCCTTCAGTTCGACGACCGGGGTGCTCATCGGACTGCCTCCTTCTCCAGCAGATCTGCCAGTTCATCGGTGCGGGCGTAGAGGTGGTCCTTGCCGGGCACCGGACGCAGCGTGGGCTTCTGTTCGAGGCCCACCGTCGGGTAGGACGAGCGCGGCGCGAACCGGTCGCCCTTGACGAACTCCCTCGGCGAGGGCACGACGCCGGGCACCTGATGGAGCCGTCCGCCGCCCTGTTCGATGGAGAGCACAGCGCCGAGCAGGCCACGGGTGTACTCGTGGATGGGGTTGCTGAGCAGCTCGCGGGTGTCGGCCTGTTCGACGACCTGGCCGGCGTACATGACAGTGATCCGGTGCGCGACCTGGGCCACCAGTGCGAGGTCGTGCGAGACGAAGACCATGGCGAAGCCGAGCTTCTCGCGCAGGTCGTTGAGCAGGTCCACCACCTGGGCCTGCACCGTGACGTCGAGCGCCGTGGTGGGCTCATCGGCGATCACCAGTCGCGGGTTGCGGGTGAGCGCCATGGCGATGAGGACGCGCTGCCGCTGACCTCCCGACAGTTCGTGCGGGTAGGACTTCAGCGTGCGGACCGGGTCGAGTCCGACCAGCTCGAGGAGTTCCTCCGCAGTGCGCTGACCGCCGCGCTTGGTGAGCTGCGCCATTTGGCTGCGGATCAGCATCGACGGGTTCAGGGAACTGAGCGCGTCCTGGTAGACCATGCTCATCTCGTGGCCACGCAGCGCGTTGCGCTCCTTCGGCGACATGGTGAGCAGTTCCTGGCCGGCGAACTTGATGGAGCCCTCGATCTTGGCGGTCTCGGGCAGCAGGCCCATGATCGCCATCGAGGTGATCGACTTGCCACAGCCGGATTCGCCGACGAGGCCCATGGTCTCGTTGGGGCGCACGGTGAACGACACGCCGTCGACGATCTTGACGTCGCCGTGGGCGCCGGGGAACGAGATCGACAGGTTGTCGACGACCAGCAGCGGCTCGGAATCCGGGTTGTCCAGGACGAGGCGGTCCGTGCGGGCCGACTCGGCCTGCATCAGCGCTGCCAGGCGGGCGTCGAGCGACTCACGCTGGGTGGCGTTGGAGTGGGCGATACCGTCGGCGACGGAAGCGCCGGCCATCGCGTCCTCTTCGGCCTGCACGTTGACGCGGACCTTGATCTTCGGCGAGGCCAACGCGTCGGTCAGGCCCTCGGAGAGGATGTTGAGGCTCAGCGTGGTGACCAGGATGAACAGGCCCGGGAAGAACGTGACCCACCAGTGGCCCGACAGCAGCAGCGCCTTGCCCTCGGAGAGGATGTTGCCCCAGGTGGCGGCGTTGACCGACGTGATACCGGTGCCAATGAAGGACAGCGAGGCCTCGAAGACGATGGCGTCGGCGACGAGCACGGTGG
The DNA here is from genome assembly GCF_017815535.1 of Tessaracoccus sp. MC1865. Classification (NCBI taxonomy): domain Bacteria; kingdom Bacillati; phylum Actinomycetota; class Actinomycetes; order Propionibacteriales; family Propionibacteriaceae; genus Tessaracoccus; species Tessaracoccus sp. MC1865. The sequence continues at coordinate 2,621,653 of NZ_CP072596.1, forward strand.
CGAACACCATGATCGGAGCCAGGCAGTTGCGGGCGACGTGCTTGATGAGGATCCACCAGGTACGCGCACCCATCACCTTGGACGCGGACACGTAGTCCTCGCCGAACTGGGACAGCACGTTGGCGCGCACGACGCGGGTGAGCTGTGGCACATAGAGGAACGCGATGGAGATGATCACGACCGGCAGGATCGGGAGTCGCGACGCCAGAGCCGTCACCATCACGGCTGCCAGCGCGATGCCGGGGAAGCTCATGATGATGTCGAGGATGCGCATCAGCACCTCCGCGACGACCTTGCCTGCGGTGGCGGCGATCGAGCCGAGGACCGCAGCGACCGCCAGCGCCATGCCGGTGGCGGCCAGGCCCACGAGCAGGGAGACCCTCGTCCCGTGGATGACACGCGAGAGGATGTCACGGCCGGCGTCGTCGGTGCCGAACAGGAACGTGGAGTTGGGGGGCACCGAGTTGTCGGGGATCACCTGGGTGCCGACACCCTCGATGGTGATCTCCTGCAACACGACCATGTCCTCAGGGACGAGGCCGGAGGCGTTGGGTGAGTAGGGGGCGATCAGCGGCGCGAAGAGGGCGAGCAGCCCCATGAAGACGAGCACGGCGATCGCGATCTTCGAGCTGATGGGCAGCGCCTTCAAGCTCTGGAACCGCAGGCCGGGCTGCGCGAGCTTCTTCTTGGCTTCGGCAGACAGTGACAGCATCAGATGCTCCTGATCCGCGGGTTGACCATGACGTAGAGGAGATCCACGATCAGGTTGATGACGATGAAGGCGATCGCAACCGTGATGGTCACGCCCTGGACGATGTTGACGTCGTTGCGGGTGATGCCCTGGAAGATGAGCTGGCCCATGCCCTGGATGTTGAAGATCATCTCGATGACGACGGCGCCGCCCATGAGGTAGCCGACCCGGAGGCCGAGCACGGTGAGCGGGGTGATGAGCGCGTTGCGCAGCACGTTGCGGCTGACGACGACACTCTTCGGGATGCCGGCCCCGATGGCGGTGCGCACGTAGTCACGATCGAGTTCCTCGACCATGGCGGTGCGCACGACGCGCGTCAGGGAGCCGGCGACGGGCACGGCCAGCGCGAAGGCGGGCAGGAAGACCATGTTCGCGTAACCCGCGGGATCCTGGCTGAACGGGACCCAGTTGACGACGGCGGGGAACCATCCCAGGCCGCCTGGGATGTTGCCGAAGCCCTGGATGAGCAGCAGCGCCAGCCAGAACGACGGCGTGGCGAGGCTCGCGATGGAGAACAGGCGGATGGCCTGGTCCGGCCACCGGTCGCGGTAGAGGGCGGCAAGGACACCGAGGATCAGGGCGAGCAGGACGGCGATCGCCAGACCGATGAAGGTGAGCTGCAGAGTCTTGGGGAAGTTCTCGGCGACCATCTGCGAGATGGGCACTCCGGTGAAGGACTCGCCGAGGTCGCCCTGGACCAGGCCGCCGAGGTACCTGAAGAAACGCACCAGCATGGGGTCGTTCAGGCCGAGGGTTTCGCGGTAGTTGTCGAGGGCCTGCTGTGAGGCGCTCTCGCCGAGGGCCAGCCGGGCGGGGTCTGCGCTGGAAAAAGACATCACGATGAAGACCAGCAGCGTGACGCCCAGCACCATGATCGGCAGCGCGATGAGGCGCCGACCCAGTAGCCGGATGAGATTGGACACGTGTGTCGCTCCTTGCGGGCGGGTTGTCCGCCCATAGGGGTGCGTCAGAGGGGACGGCTCGCACGGGGCCTCTGGTTAAGGGGCCCCGCAGAGGCCTGGGGGTACCGCTTACGCGGAGACTGCGGCGGGGGGCCGGGCCCCGGCATTGCCAGGGCCCGGCGGGCACGCTACCGGTGCTACTTGGTGGAGCCGACGCCGACGAAGGACAGGCCGGTCACGGGGATCGGCTTGAAGTCCTGCAGGGTCTCGGCGTCGAACGCGGTCGGGGACTTGCGGTGGAAGATCGGGTACAGCGGGACGTTCTCGGACACGACGTCGAAGACCTGGTGCCAGACCCCGACCTGGTCGTCGCCGGTGGACTCGGAGGCCTTGCCCAGAAGGTCCTGGACCTGGTTGTAGGAGTCCTGGCCCTTCCAGTGCATGCGGGCGTCGGTCCACGTGTCACCGGCGTACCACCAGCGCAGCAGGAGGTCAGCGTCGTCACCGAACACCGACGGGTCACCGGGGGCCATGACGACGTCGTAGGCGTCGACGGCACCGTCGATGGTGGCGTAGACGTCCGAGGACTTCTTCTCTTCGTAGGCGACCGTGAGGCCGGCGGCCTCCAGCGACTCCTTGACGATGGGGCGCACAGCGGCGAACCAGCCGTGGTCCGAGGACAGCAGGCGCACGCTGGTGAGACCGGTTTCGGCCAGCAGTTCCTTGGCCTTCGCCACGTTGCCGGCGTACTGGACGGACGCTTCCTTGAACGCGGGGTGCGCCTCGTGCACGAAGGACTTGGCCGGGCTGGCCAGGTCCGACATGCCGACCTTGCAGATGCGGTCGTAGTCGAGGGCGTACAGGATGGCCTGACGGTTCTTGACCTCGTTCATCGGAGCGGCGCCACAGTTGAACATCATGAACAGCAGACCGAAGCCCTGCTCAGCGGCGACCGACTTGGTCTCGGCCAGCTGGGCCAGGTTGGCGGCGGGCACGGAGTCGATGGCCTGGACCGTGTCGGAGCTCAGCGCGTTGGTACGGGTGGAGTCATCGGGGATGATCTGCCACTCCATTTCGGCCGCGCGGGCCGCCTGCGGGCCGGTGTACTGGTCGAAGCGCTCGAACTTGAGCACCTGCGAGGCCGCACCGTTGTCGGTGAGCTTGTAGGGGCCGGTGCCGATGGGGGCCAGGTCGAAGGCCTTCTGGTCCGCCTCGACGAGGGCCTTGGGGACGATCTTGACGACCGCCAGGCGCTCGGGGACGAGGGAGAAGGGGTACGACGTCTTGATCGTGACCGTCTTGTCGTCCTTGGCCGTGACCGACTCGATGAAGGGGATGAATGCGGCGTAGAGCGAGGCGTTGTCCGGGTTCAGGACGCGCTCGAAGGAGAACACCACGTCTTCGGGGGTGACCGGGCTGCCGTCGTGGAACACTGCGCCGTCACGGAGGGTGACTTCCCACGTGGTGTCGTCGACCTGCGACGGCATGTCGGAACCCAGGGCGGCGAACACCTCACGCGTGGCGGGGTGGAGTTCCGTCAGGCCTTCCATGGTGTGCCAGTTGGCAGCCACGGTGAGCGCGGCGGTGGTGGTCATCGGGTCATACCCGTTGGTGCCCAGCTCGTACGAGATGGCGGCGGTGATCTTGCCGTCGGTGACCGCCGCGGCGGAGGGGCTAGCGCTCTCCGAACCCGCTGACGTGCTGGCGCCCGGGGTGGGCTGCGACGCCGACGGGCTGCACGCTGCGAGCGACCCGGCGAGTGCCGCGGCCGCGCCGAAGGAACCAGCGAGCTTGAAGATGGAACGGCGCGAGGGGTGCGCGCCCATGGGATTCGTCATTGAAACTCTCCTAGTTATCGGACATCCGATGTCTGACCTGCTGCCAGTATTGCATGATACATGGCGATACACTCGTCACACTCACCGAAAGTGCGCAGCCTGATTGAAAGAGCCTGAATTGTGACCAACAGCCACGAGCCGCAGCGTCTCCGGCAGACCGCACAAGCGGTGAAGGAACATATCTTGCGCGAAAAGCTCAAGACCGGCGACCCCATGCCGACGGAGATCCAGCTCGTCGAAGCGCTGGGCGTCTCGCGCTCAAACCTACGCGAGGCGATCCGTAGCCTTGTCACGCTGGACATTCTCGAAGTGCGCCACGGCACGGGGATGTTCGTCGGCCGGATGTCGATGCGTCCCCTGGTGGAGGCTCTGGCCTTCAAGGGCGTGGTGTTGCCGGGCGAGGATTTCGAGACCCTGCGCCAGATCGTCGAGATCCGCACGGCGCTCGACTACGCCCTGGCGCCCGGCATCGTCGAGCGCATGAGCGGGCACGACGCCCCCGAACTGGCCGACCTGTGCAATGCCATGACGGAGAAGAAGGCGGCCGGTGAGAGCTTCGCTGCCGAGGACCGCTCCTTCCACCTCAAACTCGCCGAGGTGCTCAGCAACGAGTTGTACGCGCAGCTCGTGGGCGCCTTCTGGGATGTGCACACGCTCATCGCGCCGCGACTCGGCGTCCCAACGCCCCGGGACATGGATGACACAGTCGACGCCCACCACAGCATGCTCCACGCAGCCCTGGCCGGAGACCTTGACGCCTACCGTGAGGCCGTCGACCAGCATTACGCCCCGCTGCTGCGGGTGTTGGACTCCTCGAAGAAGGCCGTCGGTTCAGGGTCCTGAACCGCAGGTCGCCGCCCCTCACCCACCGCTGAGTTGGTTGCCACTAGAAAAGCGGCCCAGCCCGAAGGCTGGGCCGCTTCCCACTGTCAGGCGAGGCGCACCACTGCGGCGCCCGGGCGGTCCGGGGCCAGGGTGAGCACGCCGTCGACCAGGAGCCCCCACTCAGGCGTGAGCAGCTCGCCGGCGACCTCGACGGGGGTGTCGGCGTCGATGAACGCCAACGTGGACCCGTCCTCGGCCGCGCCGAGGCGCACCCACACGTCTTCACCCAGGTCGAGTGTGCGATCGGTGGGGGCGACCTGCAGGAGCTGGCCCGCGGGGCGGACCCACCGGCCGACGGAGGCGACAACCTCGGACTGCCACTCGGGCAGGCGACCGTCGGCCATCGGACCGACGCCGAACAGGAGCCGGCCGCCGCGGGTGACGACGTCGACGAGGTGGCGGATCGCCAGTGGGCCGGCCAGCGCGTGCGACAAGTCCTCCTCCTGGTTGTAGGCGAACGACAGTCCGACGCCGCGACAGTTCTCCCACATGCGGGCGTCCTCGTTGTCCAGCATGTGCTGGTACTCGCTGGTCACATAGTCCGCGTGCGGCACGTTCCAGCGGTCATTGACCACACCGTCGGGATTGGCGGCGTAGAACTCCTCGAAGACCGAGCCGATGCCGTGCGGCCCGAAGTTCTTGCCGGCATCCGGCCACTCGATGTCGTCCCACAACACGTCCGGCTGGTAACGCTGCACCAGATCACGGACGTGGTTGGCCGCGTAGGCGGCGTACTCCTCGTCCAGCGGGCGCAGCCCGTCCCAGGACCAGGTGTCCGCCTCGCCGATGGGCGCGAACGGCCGCTCGTGCCAGTCCAGGCCACCGGAGTAATAGGCGCCGAACCGGACGCCGTGCTCACGGCACGCGTCGGAGTACGCCCCGACGAGGTCCTTCTTCGGACCGCGGGCGACCGTGTTTCGGTCCGTGCCCGGGGCATCCCACAGGCAGACGCCGTCGTGGTGCTTGGTCGTCAGCACCAGGTAGTCAGCGCCGGCCGCCGCGAGCTCCCCCACCAGAGCGGAGGCGTCGAAGTTCTCAGCCTTCCACTCGTCGATGAAGTCGTCGTAGGGGCGGCCTCCGTGGACTTCCTGCTGGTGCCTCCAGGCCGCACTGCCCTCGAGCCGGATGGTGTTGTAGTACCACTCCGAATACGGGTTGTGCGTGTACCACTCGGTGGCGGATTCGATGGTGCCCAGCTCGCCCGTCGGTTCCGCCCACGCTGGCACCGAGTACGGCCCCCAGTGGATGAAGAAGCCCAGCTTGGCGCGCCGGAACCACTCCGGCGTTGCCCTGTCATTCAGCGCCTCCCAGCGCTCTTGGTCATCGACCACCGAAACCTCCGATATTCATGCCTCGGGACAGCTGGCGCTGCATGAGGAAAACAATGATGAGAGAAAACGCCACGGCGACGGAGCAGGCCGCCATCAGCGGACCCCAGTCGGTGCCGCGCTCGCCCGAGAACATGGACAGACCCAACTGCAGCGGGGCCTTGGCCGGATCAGTGATGATGATCAGCGGCCACAGGAAGGCGTTCCAGTAGTCGATGAAGGCGAACGCCGCGACGATGGCGATGGGTCCGCGCAGCAGCGGCACGATCACGTGCCACAACAGTTGGATCTGGCTGGCGCCGTCGATCCGCGCGGCCTCTTCGTAATCCGGGGGCAGCGACAGCAGGAACTGGCGCAGCAGGAAGGTGCCGAACGCGCCGAACGCGAAGGGCAGGATGATCATCGAATAGGTGTTGACAGCACCGAACTCGTTGGCCCCGATGAACAGCGGGATGACGAGCACCTCGATGGGCAGCATCAGCGTGGCGATGAACACGGCGAACAACTGGTTGCGGCCCTTGAACTGCAGGCGGGCGAACGCGAACGCGCTGAGCACCGAGACGGTCACTGCGATCAGCGCGCCCATGCCGGCGATGAAGAACGTGTTGAGCAGGATTCGAGCGAACGGGATGGCCGTGAAGACCTCCCCATAGTTGCTCCACCGCACCTCGGAGCCCACCAGGTCGGCCCCGCCCAACAGCACTTCCTGGCTGGGTTTGATGGAGCTGATGAACATCCAGAGAAACGGCACGAAGAACACGAAGCCGAACATCGCGAGTAGCACCTTGCTGATGATCTTCGTGGGGCGCACACGGCGCGCCCTGTTGCTCGCTTCGGCGACCCGGAGGGTTTCTTCCCTTGTCAAGGCGTCAGGCATCGTAGCTCACCCACTTCTTCTGCCCTAGGAACTGCAGGGCGGTAAACAGCATGATGATGACGAACAGCACCCACGCCATGGCCGACGCGAACCCGAGGCGGTCGTAGGAGAAACCGGCACGGTAGAGGTACAGGACGATGGTGTTGGTGGTGTCGCCGGGGCCGCCCTTGGTCAGCATGTAGGGCTGCGTGAACACCTTGAAGCCGCCGATGACCGTCATCACCGAGGCGAAGAACAGCGACGGGGACAGCATCGGGAACGTGACCCGCCAGAAACGGCTCCACGCGGTGGTGCCGTCAATCCTGGCGGCCTCCATCACCGAGGGGTTGATGTTGTTGAGGCCTGCGGCCAGCACCACGATGTTGTAGCCGATGCCCTGCCACAGCGACATCATGATCAGCGACACCAGCGCCCAGTTGCCGTCACCCAGCCACGAGGGGCCCGTGATACCGACGTTGCCCAGCAGCGTGTTGACCAGGCCGTTGTCCTGCAGCATGAGCCGCCACACGAGGGCGTTGGCCACCATGGGGGTGACCACGGGGATGAAGAAGAGGATCCGGAAGAAGCCTCCCCATTCGGGCAGCGAATGCAGCCACACCGCGATCCCGGTGCACACGATGAGGTTCGCGATGGTGTAGCCGATCGCGAAGACCGCGGTGTTGCGCAGCACCGTGAAGAACACCGGATCGGCGCCCGATAGCAGCTGCACGTAGTTCTCCACCCCCACGAACTCACGTTCGCCGTACAGGGGCCAGTTGTACAGGCTGATCACCAGGGAGGCGATCAACGGCACCACGATGAAGATGAAGAAGCCGGCCATCCCGGGGGTGAGATGGAGGAAGGCCAGCAAGCGCTGGTTGAAGCCAGGCTTGCCGGTCCGTTCCACCTTCACCCTCGGCCGAGCTTCAGTCGGAGCTACCGAGGAAGCCATGATCAGCCAACGCCCTGGGCGATCTGGGTGAGGATGTCCTCAGCGGTCTTGTTGCCCCGGTAGCCGTCGGACGAGTACTGCGCGAACTGGGTCACGACCTGGTTCCAGGTGGGGGTGGTCACCAGCGGCTGGCCGCTGGCGAGGAGCGCCTTGACGACCTCGACATCGGCCTCCGGCTTGCCCTCGGCCCAACCGTCGATGGCGGACTCGATGGACGGCACGGTGCCGCGGTTGGCCCCGACGTAGCCAACCACGTCCGGCGTGGTCATCTTGACGATGTTCTCAAAGGCGGCGGCCTTGTCCGGGCAGGAGTCAGCGACGCCGAAGCCGGATCCCTGGATCATGCCGCCGGGGGTGCCGTCGTCCGACGGGGGTGCGGCGATGCCGACCTCGAAGTCTGAACCCTCCTGGTAGGTGGAGTAGAACCAGGGGCCGTCGATGAACATGCCGACGTTGCCTGCCATGAACGCCTGGCGACCGATCTCATCGGTGTCGCCGGGGTTCGGCGCAGCCGCGACCTGCTCCTTGTTGACCAGGTCCATGGTCCACTGCACGTCCTCGATCAGCGCCGGGTCCGTGAGGTTCAGTTCGCCGTCCTTGGTGGGGCCGACACCGTTGGCGAAGCTGAGGGCGAGGGGCGGGTAACCGATGTCGGCGGACACGGCGAAGCCGTACTTGTCGTCCTTGGTGAGGGCCTTCGCGTCGGAGAGGAACTGCTCGCGCGAGTAGTCCGCCCCCGGCAGTTCAAGGCCGGCGGCCTCGAACATCTCCTTGTTGAAGAACAGCAGCATGGGCTCTGCGTCGTAGGGGATGGCCCGGATGGTGCCGTCCACTGTGAGGCCCTGCATCATGGCCTCGTTGTACTGGCTGAGGTCGAGGCCTGCATCCTTGGCGAGGTCGTCCAGCGGAGAGAGGAGGCTGCCGAGCTCCTGGGCGCGCGCGGCCTGCGTCGTGATGATGCACGGGGCGTCAGAGGCGGCCATGCGGGTCTTGACGAGGGTCCAGTATTCCTGGAACGACGGTCCGTCCAGCGTGATGTCGAACTCGCTGTCACCGCCCTCCTGCACGCCGGTGATGAACGTCTCCCACTGTTCACGGTCGGACTCGTTCGAGACCCACGTGTACATCTGGTTGGCGCGGGGGTCCGCCTCACCATTGGCTCCATCGGTGCCGGTGCCGGAATCGCCGCCACAGGCCGCGAGGCCCAGAGCTAGAGTTGCACAGGCCGCAATTGCCGTGACTCGACGAATGTTCATTGGGTAAGCCCTTCTTCTTTGAATGGGTTTCGAGGGTTCAGCCCAGGCCAGCGGTAGTCTTGGCATGCCCTCTGGAGCAATTGTATGAGCAATGTTAACGTACGTCAAGGGTAAATGCTAACGTTCCCATTCACCCTTGTGGCGTACGATTCAACTGATTCGCGGCTTCGGCGACGTCCCACCCCTCGGGCGTGGTCACCATGTACACACATGCTCTGCGTGCCAGTAGGCTCTCCCATATGGTTGATCTGGCCCCGTTGAGTTGGGCCGCCCTCGTGGCCGCAGCGCTGTTGATCGGCGTCGCGAAGACGGCCGTTCCAGGAGCAGCCATCATCTCGGTGGCCGTCTTCGCAGCGGTCCTCCCGGCCAGGGAATCGACGGCAGCGCTCCTGGCGCTCCTGCTCGTCGGGGACCTGCTGGCCGTGTACGTCTACCGCCACAACGTCGACTTCCGGGCGCTGCGGCGCCTGGCGCCGTCGGTCGTGGTGGGCCTCGTGCTGGGCGCAGCACTGCTCGCCTTCAGCGACGACACCGTGATGCGCCGCTCCATCGGAGTCATCCTGCTGACCCTCACCGCGTTGACCCTGTACCTGATGCGCCGCGGCGTCCTGAGCAGCGATGACACGCTGGCCAATCCCCATGTCCGCGGCCTCTACGGCGCACTGGGCGGGTTCACCAGCATGGCCGCCAATGCGGGCGGCCCGGTGATGACGCTCTACTTCGTGGCGGCGCGCTTCGACGTCATGCGCTTCATCGCCACGCAGGCCTGGTTCTTCTTCGCCATCAACGTGGCGAAGCTGCCGTTCTCCATCGGCCTCGGCCTGTTCCGGGTGGAGACACTCCCCATGCTCGCGATCCTGGCGCCGGTGGTCCTCCTCGGCGCCTTCGCGGGCCGCCGCTGGATCCGGCGCCTGGATCAGCGCCTCTTCACCCGACTGGTCATCGGGCTGACGATCATCTCGTCGCTGTACCTACTGCGTTAACGGTTGTACGTCACGCCGTCGACCGAGGGCACGTCGTGCCACCGGCCGTCGGCGGCCGACGCCATGGCGGCTTCGTCGATCTCGGCGGCCGCCAGCCCGTCATAGACCGACGGGGCCAGCTGCTGGCCGGTGAGCACCGACCCGATGAACTGGGACGCCTCGACGACCTTCAGGTCGTCGAAGCCCATCGACGTACCAGGGGAGGGCTGGAAGTTGCCGAAGCGCGGGAAATCGTGCCCCGCCATGACGTGCGTGTAGCCGGTGAACTCCTGACCACGTCCCACGGCCACCAGCAGGTCGTTGAGGTGTTCGAAGTTCCAGCGCACCGAACCGTCGGAACCGTACACCTCGACGATGTACTCGGCTCGCGGGCCGGTGGCCACACGGCTGGCCTCGAGCGTGGCCAGGGCCCCGCCCTCCAGGCGACCGATCATCGCGATCCAGTCCTCATTCTCGACGGGGCCCTTCTTGTCGCTGACCTCCCAGCCGCTGTGCCCGACGCCTTCCTTGAGAGGGATGGGGCGCTCGGTGATGAACTGCCCGGTGGCCGCGGTCACCGATTCGATGCGTCCCACCAGGTACTGCACGAGGTCGACGCCGTGGCTCATCAGGTCGCCGATGACACCGCTGCCGCCGTATTCGCGGCTGTCGCGCCAGGTGAGCGGCCCGTCCGGCGACGAGGCGTAGTCGGCGATCAACCAGCAGCGCACGTTGGTGATCCGGCCGAGACGGCCGCCGCGGATCAGTTCGCGGGCCCGCTCGATGGCCGGCGTGTGGCGGTAGTTGAAGCCGACGGCGGTCACCACCCCGGCGGCACGCGCGGCCTCGGCGATGTCGCGCGACTGCGCGGCGTTGGTGCCCATCGGCTTCTCGATCCAGAACGGCTTGCCGGCGGCGGCCGCGGCGAGGGCGATCTCGCGATGGAGGAAGTTGGGCGAGCAGATGGACACGACGTCCACCTCGGGGTCGGCGATCACCTCGCGGTAGTCCTCCACCGCTCGCTGGAATCCCATGCCGTCCACAGCGGCCTTCCGCGTCTCGGGCTGCGCGTCACACGCGCTCACCAGCCGAACCGTGGCGCCGAGTTCAGGGAACTTCTCCGCGAGGGCGCGGTAGCTGCGCGAATGCAGCCGCCCCATCCACCCGAGACCGATGATTCCCACGCCGATGCTGCGATCCGTCATTGGACCACCACCCTTCACAAGGCCGAGATCCTTCGTTGTCTAGGCGGTGTAGGAACTCACTCTTCGCGCTTGAAGGACATGGTCGCTTCGAAGGTGCGCTCGGAGGGCCAGCGGCTGGTGACAGCCTTCAGGCGCGTGTAGAACGAGACGCCCTCGGGGCCGTGGATGTGGTGGTCGCCGAGCAGCGAATCCTTCCAGCCACCGAATGAGTAGTAGGCAACGGGGGTCGGGATCGGCACGTTGATGCCCACCATGCCGGCCTGCACGTCGAGTTCGAAGCGGCGGGCGACCCCACCGTCGTTGGTGAAGATCGCGGCGCCGTTACCGAACGGGGAACCGTTCACGATCTCGATGGCCTCGTGGTAGCTGTCCGCCACCACGATGGTGAGCACAGGGCCGAAGATCTCCTGGTGGTACGCCGGGGCATCCAGCGGGACGTTCTTCAGGACGGTGGGACCAACCCAGAAGCCATCCTCGTAGCCGTCGACGGTGAGGTCGCGGCCGTCGAGCACCACCTCGGCGCCACGCTCCTCGGCGTCGGTGATGAGGCCCTTGATGCGCTCCTGCGCCTTGCGGGTGATGACGGGGCCCATCTGGACGCCCTCGTCGAGCCCGAAGCCCACCTTGATCTTGGCGCCGTTGGCCTTGACCAGCTCGGCGAGCTTGTCCTCCACACCGCCGACGGCGACGACCACCGGCAGCGCCATGCACCGCTCACCGGCGGCACCGAAGGCCGCAGCGGAGATGTGCTGGGCGGCGAACTCGAGGTCCGCGTCGGGCATGACGATGGCGTGGTTGTTCGCGCCGCCGAGCGCCTGGACCCGCTTGCCTGCCAGGGTGGCCTTCTCCTGGATGATGTGGGCCACCGGGGTGGAGCCCACGAAGGAGATGGCGTCGATGCCCTTGTGCTCGAGCAGCCCTGTGACGGTCTCGACGTCGCCGGCGACGACGTTGAAGACCCCGTCGGGGAGGCCGGCCTCCTTGTAGAGCCGGGCCACGACCAGCGACGCGGTGGGCGTCGGGGTGGCGGGCTTCAGGATGAAGGCGTTGCCGGTGGCGATGGCGATGGGGTGCATCCACATCGGGACCATGACCGGGAAGTTGAAGGGGCACACGCCCGCGACGACCCCGACGGGCTGGCGGATGCTGTGGATGTCCACGCCGGAGGAGATGTCGTAGGAGTGGTCGCCCTTGAGGGCAGTGTTGATGCCGCAGGCGAAGTCGAGGGTTTCGCGGCCGCGCTGGATCTCGCCGATCGCGTCGCCGTAGTCCTTGCCGTGCTCAGCGACGATGGCCTTGGCCAGCTCGTCCTGGTTCGCAAGCACGAGCTCGCGCATCTTGAACATGATGGCGGTGCGCTTGGCCAGCGAGGTCGCGGCCCAGCTCTTCTGCGCTTCGCGGGCAACCTCGACGGCATGGTCGACGTCGGCGAGCGACGCGGCGAGCAGCTCACCGGTCACCTCACCGGTAGCTGGGTTCTCCACGGGGATGCGGTGCGTGGGCGTGCCCTCGTACGGGGCTCCGCCGATCCAGTGGGTGATGGTCTCAGTCATGGCTCAACCTTCCATTCTTTGGCCACGTCGCCTATTTGTTCTAACAATAGCACGGATCAGGCCAGAGCCGAAAGAGCGTCGAGCGAGGCCTTCGCGTTGGCCACGGGGCCACCGTCTGCCGGGGGCTCCTCGTCGAGCATGATGTCCTGCTCGAGCACGTAGTAGCCGTCGAAGCCGGCCTCGTCGAGGAGGGCGACGATGGCGGAGAAGTCGATGTCGCCTTGGCCGATGGGGGTGAACATGCCGGCCTTGATGCCCTCGCTCCAGCTGAGCTCGCCAGTGAGGAGTCGGTCCGTGAGGTCCTTGCGGATATCTTTTGCATGCACAATGTCGACGCGGTCCGCGTACCGGCGCACCAGGTCGACGACGTCGGCGCCGCCGGCGCTCAGGTGACCGGTGTCGAGGCACAGGCCCACCGTCGAGTTGTCCAGCACGCGCTCCACCTCGTCGAGGTTCTGCACCATCGTGCCCCAATGGGGGTGGATGCAGGCGGTCACGCCGCGGGCGGCGCACACCTCGGTGATGCGCGAGAGGTTGCCGAACAGCGTCTGCCAGCCGGTCTCGTCCAGGATAGGACGGTCGTCGTAGCCCTCGCTGCCGGAATCTGCGGCGAGGATGAGGAACTCGCCCCCGGCCGCCTCGAACGCGTCGAGCTCCTGGTTGACCTGCGGGATGGGATCGAATTCGGGGTCGTGCATGACGGCGAGGAAGAAGGAGCCCACCGGCTTGAGGCCGAACTCGCGCACCGCGGCAGCGCGCTCCTCGGCGTCGATCGGCAGCCAGCCCTGCGGGCCGAACTCCGTGGCGGTGAGGCCGATCTCCTTCATCTCGGTGAGCACCCGCTGGGGGCTCATCTGGTAGCCCCACCCGGGGACCTCGCATACGCCCCAGCTGATGGGGGCACCGGCGATCTTCATGGTTCTCCTATTTCTCGGTCAGAGGTAGTGGCGCTGGGGGGCGCGGTTGGTTTCGTAGCGGGCGCGGGCCTCCTGCGTCGAGGAGATGCGCGACACCTCGGCGATCGGCACGTCCCACCAGCTGCTGCTGGGCGGGTTGGGGCCGATAAGGGCCGTCTCGATGTAGATCATCACGGCGCGGTCCATGGCTTCGGCCTCGCGGTAGGCGGCGCGGAATTCCTCCATGGTCTTCACCCGCAACACTGTGACGCCCCAGCTCTCGGCGTTGGTGGCGATGTCGACGGGGAGCAGGTCACCGTCCCGGTTGTGCGGCACCGAGCCCTTGCGGTACCGGGTGCCGAAGCGCTGCGAGCCGTGCGATTCGGACAGCGCGCCGATGGACGCGAACCCGTGGTTCTGCAACAGGACCAGGATGACCTTGAGGCCCTCCTGCACGATGGTGGCCAGTTCCATCGGCAGCATCTGGTACGTGCCGTCGCCGACGATGGCCACCACTTCGCTGTCCGGCAGCGCGAGCTTGACGCCCATCGCGGCGGGGATCTCGTAGCCCATGGTGCTGAACGCATACTCCACGTGGTACTGCACGGGGGTCTTGGCGCGCCACAGCGACTGGAGGTCGCCGGGCATGGAGCCGGCCGCGTTGATCACGACGTCGTTCTCGCCCATCATCTCGTTGAGCGCGCCGAAGACCTCGATCTGGGCGGGCTGCGGCTGATGGCCGACGTTGACGCACTCGTCCGTGGTGGTGGCCCACTCGTCACGCAGGCGGGCGACCTCGGCGGAGTACGCCTCGTCGACCCGGTAGCCCTCGAGCGCCTCGCTCAGGGCCACCAGCGCCTCGCGCGCATCGGCCACCACCATCTCGGCGGCGTGCTTGGCCGCGTCGAAGGCGCCGACGTTGATGTTGACGAACCGGAGGTGCGGGTTGCGGAACGCGGTGTGCGACGCGGTGGTGAAGTCGGAGTAGCGGGTACCGATGCCGATCACCACGTCCGCCCCGCGCGCCAGTTCGTTGGCCGACTCGGCGCCGGTGGAGCCCACGCCGCCCACGGAGCAGTCGTGGTCGGCGTCGATCGCGCCCTTGCCCGCCTGGGTGTCCGACACCGGGATGCCCGTCGCCGAGGCGAAGGCACGCAGCACGTCGCTAGCCCCGGAGTAGATCGTGCCACCCCCGGAGACGATGAGCGGGCGCTTGGCGCCGCGGATGATCTCGGCGGCGCGCTCGATGGCGACCCTTTCCGGCGCAGGACGGCGGATCCGCCAGACCCGCTTGGCGAAGAACTCCACCGGGAAGTCGTAGGCTTCGGCCTGCACGTCCTGGGGCAGGGCGACGGTGACGGCTCCCGTGTCGGCCGGATCGGTCAGCACGCGCATGGCCTGCATCAGCGACGGGATGAGTTGTTCGGGGCGTGTGACGCGGTCGAAGAACCGCGACACGGGCCGGAAGGCGTCGGTGGCCGCCGTCAGCGGCGACACCGGGTCCTCGACCTGCTGCAGCACCGGATCCGGCGCGCGGGTGGCGAACTGGTCCGACGGGAACAGCAGCACGGGCAGCCGGTTGGTGGTGGCGACGGCGGCGCCGGTCACCATGTTCAATGCCCCCGGGCCGATGGACGAGGTGCACATCCATGTCTGCGTGCGGTTGGTGGACTTGGCGTACGCGGCGGCGGCGTTGACCATGCCCTGCTCGTTGCGGGGCATGATGTAGGGCATCTCACCGCCATCCGGTTCCGGGTCGAGGTCGTTCTGGAGCAGCGCCTGGCCCATGCCGGCGACATTGCCGTGGCCGAAGATGCCGAAGGCCCCAGCGATCAGGCGGCGCTCGACGCCGTCGGATTCGGAGAACTGGTTGACGAGGAATCGGACGACAGCCTGCCCGACGGTAAGGCGAACGGTGGTGCTCATGCTCACTCCTGGGGATTGAGGGGGGTCATGGGGAGACGGGGGTCGACCTCGGATTCTTCCCAGGCCTGGCGGATCCACGTGTAATGGGGGTCGTCGGTCATCAGCCAGGTGGAGTCCTCGGAGGGACCGGCCATGACGTTGAGGTAGTACAGGTCATAGCCGGGGGCGGCGACCGACGGGCCGTGGTAGCCGAACGGCATCACCACGACGTCGCGAGAGTTGACCTCGGTGCACACGTCGATGGGCTTCCCGGGCGACGGGTAGATGCGCTGGAGCGCCATCCCCTTCGAACCGTCGCGGCCGGGGCGCACCTCGTAGTAGTAGATCTCCTCGAGGACGCGTTCGTCCTGAGTGTGTTCGTCATGCTTGTGGGGCGGGTAGCTGGACCAGTTGCCGCCGGGCGTGAGCACCTCGCACGCCAGCAGGTGGGACGTCTCCAGCGGGTTGCCCAGCGCGTAGTTGTTGACCTGCCGCGAGCAGTTGCCGGTACCGCGCAGCGTCGTGATGACCTGCGACGACGGGCAGTACACGACGGGGAGGTCCTTGGTGGCCTTCGATCCGGGCAGCGCGAACCGGCCGCCCTGCTCGCTGTGGATGACGGCGGTCTTGCCGCGCGGGACGTACAGGTAGTCGGTGATCTCGGTCCAGACCTCGCCGCGGCCCTCCAAGCGGTGGGTCTCACCGTCGACCTTCACGGTGCAGGATCCGCTGAGCGGCAGCACCAGGATCTCCTCGCCGCCGGTGTCGACGGTCTGCGCGGCCCCGGCCGGCAGCCCGATCACGCGGATCGAACACCACTCCCAGCCGGCGCGCTGCGCGGTCACGTCCGTCTCGAAGTTGCCATGGGCGGTTTCCCCCGCAGGGATGACGTACTTGGCGTTGTCGTTCACAGAACCTCCACGAGTCGGTCCACCGCGCCGGCCACATCACCGTCGCGGGGGAAGAGCAGGGCGCGCCCGATGACGAGCCCCTTCACGCTGGGATTGCGCAGTGAGCTGGCCCAGGCACGGACGGTTTCGTCCATCTGCTCCGGCACCGGGCCGCCCAGCAGCAGGACCGGCAGCGTGGTGGACTCCAGCACGCGGTCCATGTCCGCCACGCACGGCAGCTTCAGCCAGGTGCGCGCCGAGGTGTGACCCAACGCGGAGGCCACGCTGATGGCGCGGATGACTTCGTCGGGAGACAGGTCGTTGGTGAGTTGACCCTCCACGCGGCGGCTGATGAAGGGTTCCAGCATCGCGATGCGCCCCGCCGCGGCCAGGTCGTCGACGGCGCGCGCGGCCTGTTCCAGCATGGCCGGGGTGGCCGGGTCCTGCAGGTCGATGCGCAGGAGGAGTTTGCCCCCGTCGAGGCCCGCCTGCTCGATGCCGGGCGCGGTGTAGCCGGTGATGCGGTCGTCCACCTCGAACGTGGAGCCGGCCAGGCCGGAGCGGTTCATGGAGCCGAACACCAGCTTGCCCTCAAGCGCGCCGAGGAGGGCGAGTTCCTCGATGAGGTCCGGGGTGCCGAGGAACCCGCCGACGCCGGGCCGGGCGATCGCCACGGCGCACCGTTCGAGGAGTACGCGGCGCGACGCCATGGCCAGCTCGTCGCTACCGGCCTTGAGGGCCCCGCGGCCCGGGTGGTCTGCCGCGATGACCAGCAGCTTCTCCCCCGGTGCCGGCATGACGCCGGGCGCGCGAGCGGCGAGGGCCGCAGCCACTGCGTCGGGGCGCGTGAAGCGCACGTCAGTGAGGTCGTCGAAGGTGATCATGCCTGCCCCCGTGCGTCGGTTTCCACGTGGCGGGCCAGCATGTCCTCGACCTCCGCCTGGTCCGGCATGGCGGGGGCCGTCTCGAGCTTGGACGCCACGATGGCGCCGGCCGCGGAGGCGAACCGGATGAGCTGCGGCAGTTCCCAGCCGTTGAGGAGGCCGTGGCACACCGCGCCACCGAACGCGTCGCCGGCGCCGAGGCCGTTGACGACCTCGATCCGGCTGGCCGGCACGAAGGTGCTCTGGGTGCGGGACTTGGCGAAGGTGCCGACGGGGCCCTGCTTGACGATGGCGATGTCGACGCCCCGGTCGAGCAGCGCGTCGGCGGCTCGCTCCGGGTCGGTCTCACCCACCGCGATGCGACACTCCTCGAGATTGCCGATCGCGACGTCGGCGTGTTCCAGCATGGAGCTGATGTGCCCCGAGGCGGTGACCTCGTCGTCCCAGAAACGGGCGCGGTAATCCAGATCGAACACCAGCATTCCGCTGCGCTCCGTGCGGGCCAGGGTTCGGTGGGTCTGACGTGAAGGCTCAACCGACAGGCCACTGGCGGTCATCCAGAGGATGCGGTAGTCGGCGAGGTCGGCCGGCAGATCTTCCGGACGCAACTCGAGATCCGGTGCGGTCGGCGCGCGATAGAAGTAGAGCGGGAAGTTGTCCGGCGGGAAGATCTCGCAGAATGTCACAGGTGTGTTGAACGCGGGATTGGTCACCACGTGCGAGGCATCCACCCCGCGACGCCCCAGCTCGGCGATGATGAAACGGCCGAACGGGTCGTCGCCCACGCCGGTGAGCGCCGTGACGTTGCGGCCGTAGCGCGCGGCCGCGACCGCGACGTTGGTGGCGGAACCGCCGAGGAACTTCCGGAAAATGCTCACATCCTCGAGGTGGACCCCGACCTCGAGCGGATACACGTCGACGCTGCAGCGCCCCACCACGAGAATCTCGGGCACGTGTTCGCCATCCACAGTGATGACCTCCTTCGTCGGCCCTCAGTCTGCCTGACTGGAACAGCGTGGTCAACTCTTTGTGCACACATTCGAGACGCGCGCTTCCGGAGTATGATCTGTCGCAATACCGCTCTGGCGGTTCATACCGCTGCCAAAGTCGGCCAGGTCAAGGAGTATGCATGGACGAGACCTACACACCGGACATCACAATCGACCGCCACTCGGATCGTCCCCTGTATGAGCAGATCGCCCAACCCATCGAGGCGGCGATCCTCTCCGGTGAACTCGCAGCAGGCGCGCGCATCGAGGACGAGGTCTCGATGGCCCAGCGCCTCGACGTCGCCCGCCCGACGGCGCGCCGCGCTCTCCAGGAACTGGTCGCCAAGGGCCTGCTGACCCGCCGACGCGGCGTCGGCACCCGCGTCGCCCCGCCCCACGTGCACCGCCCCATGAAGCTCTCCTCTCTCAATGAGGACCTCGTGGAGGCAGGCTTCTCCCCCTCCACCAAAGTGCTCAAGTACCAGGTGCGCGAGGCGGCGCCCGACGAAGCCGAGAAGCTCGGGATGAAGCCCGGCGAGGGACTGCTCGAAGTCAGCCGCCTGCGCTACGCGGACGACCACCCCCTCGCCATCCTCACCAACCTCATCCCGCTCGACATCGCCCCCACCTGGCAGGAGCTGGGCGAACACGGCCTCTACCAGTGTCTGCAGAAGCGCGACGTGCTGATCGCGGCGGCGCAGCAGTCGGTCGGCGCCCGCGGCGCCACGGCCGAAGAGGCAGAGCTCCTCGGCGAGGACAAGGGCGCGCCACTGCTGACGATGCACCGGGTGGGCCGCACAGCCGAGGGCCGCGCCGTGGAACTGGGCAACCACGTCTACCGCCCCTCGCTGTACTCGTTCCAGTTCACGTTGTTCACGTCCTGAGTAAATGTTCTGACAATCGCTTGACTATGCATAGACAATGCGATTAACTGAGTCACATACGGCGACGCCGCCGCTCTCCGTGAAAGCAGGAGCCAGATGACTGACTACACCCCCGGGCCGCTGCTGGCCGCAGCGCAGACCACCCCCACGTCCCTGTGGAACGATTCCTCGGATCTCGATGAGCTGAAGCAGTCCATCGCGTTCGGCGGGGTCGGGGCCACATGCAACCCGGTGATCGCCTACACCACCATCAAGCAGCACCTCGATGAGTGGCGTCCGCGCATCGAGGCCATCGCGGCCGAGCACCCCACCTGGGGCGAGTCGCAGATCGGTTGGCAGGCCGTGAAGGACATGTCCGTCGAAGCAGCCGCGCTGCTCGAGCCGATCTTCAGGGAGCACAACGGCCGCAACGGTCGCCTGTCGGTACAGACCGACCCGCGCCTCCACCGCGACGCCCAGGCGCTCGCGGACCAGGCCGTGGAGTTCCATGAGCTGGCCGACAACATCGTTGTGAAGATCCCGGCCACCAAGACGGGCCTGGAGGCCATCGAAGAGGCCAGCTACCGCGGCGTGTCCATCAACGTGACCGTCTCCTTCTCCGTACCCCAGGCGGTGCAGGCGGGCGAGGCCATCGAGCGCGGCCTGAAGCGCCGCGAGGCCGAGGGTCATGACGTCTCCGAGATGGGCCCCGTCGTCACCATCATGGTGGGACGCCTCGACGACTGGCTCAAGGAAACCGCCGAGCGCGAGGGGCTCTCAGTGGACCCGGAGGCCCTCGAGTGGGCCGGCGTCGCGTGCATGAAGCGTGCCTACAAGATCTTCCAGGAGCGCGGGTACCGCTCGCGGGTCCTGTCCGCAGCCTTCCGCAACGTCAACCACTGGGCTGAGTTCGTGGGCGGCGACGTGGTGGTCTCCCCGCCGTTCACGTGGCAGAAGACCATCAACGAGTCCGGATATGAGACCGTCCCCCGCATGGACGAGCCCGTCAAGCAGGAGCACCTCCAGGAGTTGCTGAAGATCGAGGACTTCCGCCGCGCCTACGAGGTCGACGGGATGACGCCCGAGGAGTTCGAAGACTTCGGCCCCACCCGCAAGACCCTCCGCCAGTTCCTCGCGGCAGACGCCGATCTCGATGCTCTCGTCCGCGACATCCTCGTTCCAGCCCCCTGAGGAGTGGGTACATGACAGACAAGTTACTCCGCGTAGCCATCATCGGCGCCGGCCGCATCGGCCGGGTGCACGCCCAGGCGATCGCGTCGCACCCCCGCGCCGAACTCGTGCTCGTGTCGGATCCGTTCGGTACCGCGGCAGAGGATCTCGCCGCCGCGCATGGCGCACGGGCCGTGAAGGACGCCGCGGAGGTGTTCGCAGATCCTGAGGTGGACGCCGTGATCATCGGCTCGCCCACCCCGCTGCACGCCGAGCAGGTCCTCGCCGCGGCACGCGCCGGCAAGGCCGTGCTCTGCGAGAAGCCGGTTGCTTCGTCGGTGGCGCAGGCGCGCGAGCTGGAGGCCGATCTGGCCACCTTCGAGCACCCGCCGGTGATGGTGGGTTTCCAGCGTCGCTACGACCCGTCGATCAAGAAGGCGCACGATCTCGTCGCCGCCGGAGAGATCGGCCGCGTCGAGCAGATGACCATCCAATCGCGCGATCCCGCCGCTCCCCCGGCGAGCTACATCGCGTCGTCGGGAGGCATCTTCAAGGACTGCACCATCCACGACTTCGACCAGGCCCGGTTCTTCATGGGCGACATCGCCGAGGTCACCGCGTTCGGACAGAGCAACATCCCCGAACTGGCGGGCACCGGTGACTTCGACGGCGCGGTCGTCGTGCTGCGCAGCGTCGACGGCGCCGTGGCGTCGATCACCAACAACCGTCACTGCGCCGCCGGCTACGACCAGCGGATGGAGGTGCACGGTGCGGACGGTTCGCTGTTCGTCGACAACCTGCGCCCCACGTCGTTGACCGTGAACAAGAAGGACTTCAGCGCGGCCCAGGACCCGTACCTGGACTACTTCCTGGAGCGCTACGCCGACGCGTACCGCGACGAGCTGGCGTCCTTCATCGACGCGATCAACGAGGGCGTCGAGGTGTCGCCGACCATCAGTGACGGCATCGAGGCCCTGGTGCTGGCCGAGGCGGCCGAGGAATCGGCCCGCAGCGGCCGCCCCGTCAAGGTTCAGTAACGCAGACCCCGTGAACCCGCCGGTTGCCTCCCAGGCACCCGGCGGGTTTTCGCTGCCCGGTGCCTGACGCACGGCGTCGTCCCCCTATGCACCGCCCCTTCGCCACATCTAGTCTCATCCCCATGCTGGAAGACATCCTCGGGCTGCCGGCCCACCCGCTGTTCGTGCACCTGCCGGTGGTGTTGCTGCCGTTGTCCGCCGTCTCGATCGTGGCGCTGACCCTCCGGCCGGCCTGGCGGCCGAGGTTCGCCCTGCCGGTGCTGGGGCTCCTCGCCCTCGGCGCCCTGGGGGCGGTTGCCGCCTGGGGAACCGGCGACGACCTGGCCGCGAAAGTGGGCCTCCCGGTCACCCACTCGGAACTGGGCATGTGGACCGCGCTGGCCTCCGCCGTGCTGCTCGTGGCGGGCGGCGTCTGGTTGTGGCGCGTGCGGCGGGCCGACCCGTCGTCGGCGCGTGGCGTGTTCGGCTGGGTGGTGTCGGCGCTGGCTCTCGTGGTGCTCGTGCTCGTGACCCTCACCGGCCACTCGGGCGCGACGGCGGCCTGGTCCGGCGTGGCGGTAAGGGCTGCGGCACCTGGGCAGAGCGCCTACACGATGGCCGACGTGGCGGCCCACAGCACGCCCGCCGACTGCTGGATCGCCGTCGACGGCAACGCCTACGACGTCACCAGTTGGATCCCGCAGCACCCGGGCGGCCCCGAGCGGATCGAGCCGCTGTGCGGCACGGACGCGACGGCCCAGTTCACCGGCGAGCACGGCCAGAGCGAAGTCGCGCAGGCGACGCTGAAGAGCTACCTGCTCGGCCCACTGGCCTGACGGCGCTCGCTGACCCGGGTACCGGTGGCAGGTCAAGCCCAGCGGGACCGCGGGCGACCGCGGACCAGCACGGCGGAAGCGGTCAGGACCACCAGCGCAGATACCCAGAGGTTCACCTCGCCCCAGAGCCAATGAGCGCTGCCGTCCTGCCCGCCTACTGCCTCCACGATTGCTCCGACGGCGAAGGTCAGGACCGCGCCGGCGACCACTACGCCGACGAAGAACAGCACGCGGATCCACCTGCGGGCGCCGCCGGTTGCTGCGGCGACGAGTGCGACAACGGCGATGACGAACGCCAGCAGCCCGCCGAAGAAGAGCGGGTCTTCGAGAGGGCTCCTGCCCGGTCCGCCGGCGATGCCGATCGCAGCAGCCTTGAGTGCCCAGATGATGACGGCCGCGACGGCGGCCCATAGCGCGAGTCGGTGTGCATTCATGGGTTCAACGCTCGCTCAGGCAGGGCAGTACCGTCATCCCTCCGGAGAGTGACGTGTGATGAGATTGCGGTGACTAAACTCGGTTTCGTGACACGCAGGGTCATTGCGGCCACACTGTTCGTCTGCTGCGGACCGGTGTCTCTCTTGGCCGCCTGGAACGGCTTCGACTGGTATCTCGACGGGCCCACGCTCCTCATCGCGATCCTCGCGGGGTACACGGCCGGTGCCTGGTTGCCGCGCCTGGAGGCCGCTGGCAGCGTCGTGCTGAGTACCAGCCTGCTGGTGCTCGCCAACCAGGCCCTCGGCGACGGGTTCCATTGGCTCGACGACCTCGTGTTCTTCGCGGTACTCGTCGGGGGTCCCGCGCTCGCCGGGGCCGCCGTCAAGGCCCGCGCGCTGCACGTCGGTCGACTCGCTCGGCTCCAGGCGCAGTTGGAGGAGCAACAGCGCATCGACGTCGAGGCGGCGCGGCTGGACGTGCTCAACGGGGTGCAAGCCGAGGTGCACGCGGACCTGGCCGAGCGCATCGCCGGGATCGCGCTCAGGGCCGAAGGCGCACTCCGCGGCGGTGACCGCACCGCGTTGCCCGTGCTCGAGCGCCAGGCGCGCCAAGTACTTGACCTGCTGCGCGACGCGGTCGGTTTCATGCGTGAGGAGGCCCCGACGGCGGCGGCGGACGTGCCGGGGCCGGAGCCCACGGCGCCCCGGACCGACTGGTCTCCGTCTGACGCCCTGATGGCAGCCGCGCTGGCCGTCGCGATGGGGGTCGAGGTGGCGTTGATCTCCGACGGGGAGGGTCCCCTCCTCTGGGTAGCTGTCGTGGGGGCCGCCGCCGTTTGCACACCCCTCGTCTGGCGCCGGACCCACCCCATCTTCGCGGCTGCCGCCGCCTCGGCACTCGGGGTACTGGTGAGCGCGTGGCTGACGCCGATCTCCTCCCTCGTCACGGGCATCGCTCTGCTTTCGGCCCTCTTCTACAGCATCGGCGCATGGTGCCCGGCGCGCCGGTGGCTGTTGGGCGGGGCGATCACCGCCGCCGGTGTGGTCGCGATCGAGTTCGTCGGCCCTGGAGAGGGCGTTGGGCCCGTGCTTCTGTGGTCGCTCAGCGCGCTCCTACTGGGCCGAATCGTCAGCGGATGGCAGGAACGGCTGCGTCGGACACGGGAGGTGGTGGAAGCGCTCGAGAGCGGGCGGGGCGCGGCGGTCCGGCTCGCTGTCGCGCGGGAGCGCGAGGCGCTGGCCAGCACGCTGCACGACACCGTCGCACATGGGATGACCGTCGTCTGCCTGCATGCGGGCGCACAGCAGAGGCAGGGGTCCGGCCAGGATGCCACGCTGAGCCTCATCGCACAGGTCGCGGCGCAGAGTCTCGACGAGCTGAAGAACGGCCTCGAAACCATCGAATCCCGCGCGGCACCCCTGGACCCGGCCCGCCTCGCCGCCATCGGCCGACGAGCCGGCGTCGACGTCACGGTGACCGCGGACCCCGTGCCCGCCGGCGCCGCCGCCGTCCTCGCGCACCGTATCGTCCGCGAGGCGATCATCAACGTCGCCCGCCACGCCGCCGGAGCGACGGCGCAGGTGCGCGTCAGGAGACTCCCCGGGGCGATCATGCTCGAGGTCCTCGACGGCGGCGCTGAGCACACCGGCAACGCGCTCCCCGGTACCGGCACGGGCACGGGACTGAAGGGGCTCGCCGCGGCCATCGCGGCGGCCGGAGGAACGCTCCACACCGGCCCCACCGCCGGGGGCGGCTTTCGCGTCGCGGCCACCATCCCTCAGGAGAACCCATGACCACCATCCTGCTGGCTGACGACCAGGAACTCGTCCGCACCGGCCTGAGGATGATCCTCTCCGCGGAAGATGACCTCGACGTTGTCGCGGAGGCGGCGGACGGGCGGGAGGCGATAGACCTGGCGCGCACGCTCCGCCCGGACCTGGTGCTCATGGACATCCGGATGCCGAAGGTCGACGGCATCGACGCAACACGAGCGATCATCACCTCCACCACGGGCGTCCGCGTCGTCATGCTCACCACCTTCGACCGGTCCCAACTCGTCTACGACTCGCTCGTCGCCGGCGCCAGCGGCTTCCTGCTCAAGGACGCACCCACAGACCAACTCCTCTCGGGCGTGCGCGCCGTTGCCCGGGGAGAGGAACTCTTGGCGCCCAGCATCACCAGGCGGCTGATCGAACAGTTCACGCGCACAGGACACGCGGGCCCGCCGCCGGGGTACCACTTCCTCACCGAGCGGGAGACCGAGGTGCTGACCCTCATCGCCCGGGAGAAGTCGAATGCGGAAATTGCCGACACGCTGTTCGTCGGCATCCAGACCGTCAAGACGCACGTCGCGCGGGTGTTGCAGAAACTCGGGCTCCGGGATCGCGTCCAGGCTGTCGTCCTGGCCTATGAGCACGGGATCGTCCGCCCCGGGGAGTGACCAGTCAGTACGGGTTCAGGGAGAAGTAGATCCACCCGGCGATCACGAGGATGAGCACCATCGTCGAGACAATGATCCGCGCCGTCCTGTGCTGGACCACGCCCGTGACGATGCCCCAGATGGCACCCAGGCACAACAGAATTGCGACAACCATGGCGGCCTCCCCAGGACCCCGGGCCGCGCGTCAGCCCGTGGGTTGATTGTCTCATCCCGGGCCCCTCCATGCACCGTTCCGCGCAACGGCCCAGGACCGCCCCTGCTACTACGCCGCTGCGTACCCATGCCATCTGTTCAAGGACGACTGCGCCATCCCTTGTGTCAGGTTTGTTCAACGTTTACAGTCGCTCCATGGATAAGCACACGACTCCGGCGGAGCACGCCGCTCATCTCGACGACCTCATCAAGGGCCAGCGCTTCGTGATGGCCACCACGCGCGACGCCGACGGCGCGCTCATGAGCCGCCCCATGACCATCGCGGAGCGGGAGGAGTCGGTCTTTCGTTTCATCACACAGGGCGACAACGACGTCTCGACCCAGTCCGACGGGCAGCAGGTGAACCTTTCGATCATGGATGGCAGCGCCTACGTGTCGATGTCGGGCACTGGTCGGGTCGAACGCGACACGGCCAAGAAGCGCGAACTGTGGAACCGCATCCAGGAGGCGTACGCCGGGGATGCCGAGGACCCGGCCAACGTCATCTTGGAGGTAAACGTCAACACCGCCGAGTATTGGGACGGCGGCAGCCAGGTGGCGACGCTGATCGGGTTGGCCAAGGCCGCTGTCACGGGTGAGCGGCCAGACCAGGGTGAACACGGCACGGTCCAGCTCTGACCCTGACCACATCGCGCTGCGTCGCTACAGACAGGAAATCCCCAGCCGGGGTGACCGGCTGGGGATCTCTCACCTGTTGTGGTGGTTGTCGTCGTGCGCGCGAGAGGAGTTGAACCTCCACGCCCTTGCGGGCACCGGCACCTGAAGCCGGCGCGTCTGCCATTCCGCCACGCGCGCATCCGGGTCTCTCGACCCGACGTCAAACCTTAGCACCCCCTCACCGCGGCGCACAAAACGACGACAGCCAGGGGCCGCCGCGGCATCACGGGACGAGGTACCCGGCGGCCCTGAACAGCTCGTACCACTCTGGGCGGGAGAGCTCGACGTCGGCCCCGGCGGCTGCCTTCGTGACGCGCTCTGGAGTGGTCGTGCCCAGTACAACCTGGATGCTGGCAGGGTGGCGGGTGATCCAGGCGGTGGCGATACCCTCCGGCGCGACCCCGTACTTGGCAGCCAACCAGTCGATGACGGCGTTGAGCTCCGGGTAGTCGGCGTTGCCGAGGAACACGCCGTTGAAGAATGCAGCCTGGAACGGCGACCACGCCTGGACGGTGATGTCATGGAGGCGGCAGTAGTCGAGGATGCCCAGGTCCAGGCTCACCGACTGCTTCACGTCCACCATGTTGGCCGCCACTCCCTGCGCGACGATGGGCGCGTGCGTGATCGACAGCTGCAGCTGGTTCGCGACGAGGGGTTGGCGCACGTATCGCTTCAGCAGCTCGATCTGGTTCGGGGTGTGGTTGGAGACGCCCACGTGCCGGACCTTGCCGGCGGTCACCGCGTCATCGAGCGCCCGGGCGACCTCCTCGGGTTCCACCAGCGCGTCGGGACGGTGGAGAAGGAAAACATCGAGGTAGTCGGTGTCCAGCGCCCTGAGCGAGTTGTCGATCTGGCGCACGAGGTGTTCGTAGGAGAAGTCGAAGAAGGGGCCGTCCTTGTTGATCCCGGCCTTCGTCTGCAGGATGATCTCACCGCGCTCCGCCGCGCTGAGCTGCAGCGCCTCCGCGAACCTCTTCTCGCACCCGTGGTACGGCGCCGAGCCGTAGATGTCGGCGTGGTCGAAGAAGTTGATCCCCGCCTCGCGGGAGGCGGTGTACAACGCGCGGATCTCGTCGTCGGTCTTGTCCTGGATGCGCATCACGCCGGTGACGACAGCGGGAACCTCAAGGTCCGTCGTGCCGAGCCGATGAGTCTTCATGGGGCCCTCCTAGCCGCCCGTCACCACTGACGGGTTCTCAGCCCCAGCCTATTACCGACGCTCACCGAGCACTCAGGTCAGGCACCGATGGCGCGACGGTGGCCCGGGCGTCGCTCGAGCAGGTCCCGGTGCACCGCAGCAAGGTCCGTGGACACCTCGAGCAGGTCGTGCTGGGCCGCCAGCAACCGCCCGGCCTCGGTCAGGTCCGGCGCCTCGCCGGAGAGGACGGCCCGCGCCGTCGTCTCGAACTCGCGGGTGGTGGACGCGCGGTGCACGGCCACCTCGTGAAGCCAACCGTCGTACACGGGGATGTCGCGCACCAGCACCGGTACGCCGCTGGACAGCGCCTCCAGCACGACGATGCCCTGGGTCTCCTCGTGCGACATGAAGCAGAAGAGGTCCGCCCCCGCGTAGGCGTCGCGCACCTCGTCCGGCGGGATGTGCCCCAGGAGGTGGAGGTTCGACGGCGGGTGGGCCAACGCCGCCCGCACATCCGGCGTCATCACCGCATTGGGCGCGGTGCCCGCCCAGTAGAAATCCGCCTCCGGCATGGAGCGGGCGAGATCGATGTATTCGAGGATGCCCTTGCGCACCATCAGGTGCCCGACACTCAGCACCACGTGGCGATCCGACGCGATGCGGTGCCGGGCGCGGAACCGCGCGCGGGCCGCGTGGCCGCCGGAGAAGAAGCGGGTGTCGACGCCGTTGGTCAACACCCGGATGGGCGCGGTGATCCGGTAATTCTCAATGATGCCGCGCGAATAGGGCGTGGGGGTGACCACGACGTCGCCGCGGCGGTACACGACGCCCAGCCACTTCTCGAACAGCGGCGCGAAGGTTCGCGCGCCCACCCAGGACTGTTCGAAGTCCTCCCTCGTGGAATGCGCGAACACGACGACGGGGATCCCCAACGCCCTGGCGAGAACGCCGACGAGCACGGAATCCGGGAAGATGGTGTTGAGCTGCACGATGTCGGGCCGCTTCCACAGCTTCACCAGTTGCGAACCCAGATTGAGCAGCATCTTCGCCTGATGCCGCATGGCGGATCCGACGCCGCTGCGTTCCATGAGCCGGCCGGCTCCCGAGTAGAGACAGACCCGCAGACCTGCGTCGGGGTGCGTCTCCGCTGCTGGCACTAGAGACCCAGCCATGGGAACACCACCTTCAGAATGGTCATAACGCCTGTTGTGTAGAGCACCACTCCCCACGGCTTGCACAGGAAGATGATGAGCAGGTAGGTGCGCCACCGCATGTTGGTGAGCCCAGCCATGTAACACAGTACGTCGTCAGGGGCCAGTGGAAGGGCAATCGCGATAGCGAAATACTTCATGAACTTTGGATGGTCCAGCCATTTGCCGTACCGCTCCAGTGTGCGCTGCGAGAAACGGGCGACGACGATGTCGCGGCCGACGTGGCGCGAGATGAAGAACACCAGGGTGGAGCCCAGCACGGTGGTGAGGTACGCCCAAAGGGTGCCCTCGATCTGGCCGAAGATGATGGGCGCCGAGATGATGGCGCCGGAACCCGGGATCACCGGCACGACGGACTCGAGCGACCCGATGAGGATGAAGGCCACGGGGGCGAGCAGGCCGAAGCCGTCGACGAACTCACGCAGCGACGCCACCGACGTCAGCACCCCACTGGTGAAACCCAGGACGACGAGGGTGACGACGCAGGCGAGACCGATGAAGGTCAGCACGTGGATCAGGGTTTTCAGCCGTTTGGCGCGCACCGGATCCG
The DNA here is from genome assembly GCF_017815535.1 of Tessaracoccus sp. MC1865. NCBI lineage: Bacteria > Bacillati > Actinomycetota > Actinomycetes > Propionibacteriales > Propionibacteriaceae > Tessaracoccus > Tessaracoccus sp. MC1865. The sequence goes on from NZ_CP072596.1 coordinate 2,650,234, forward strand.
ACGGCGTTGTTACGTCCTCGTGTTCCAGCGGCTCCATGACCTCCCCTTGCATCGGGACGATTCTCCCCTGCCCAGTGTGCACGTCGGAGGCATCAAGAGTGGTCATGGACCCCATCCTTCACCAGAAATCAGCTGAGCCGCATCAGGCCAACGTCTGGTTCCAACCCCTACTTCAGTTGGATATCCCCGGGGTTTGACTCGGGGTCGGCCGGTACCGGTGAGATGGTGCGCCACGGCGGGGTCGCGGGGAGCAGCGACTCGTATTCGGCCACCAGTGCGTCCTGGTACTCACCGCGATACGTCCCGCCCAGGAAGCGCGGGAGGGCCTCCTCGCGGAAACGCTGCCAGCTCGCCGCCTCGCTACCGGGCATGATCGGGTAGAACAGCACCCCTTCGGAGAAGGCGCTGTCCCGGTCGCCCGGGGCGTCACCGATCAGCATGATGTGGTCGTCTTCGTACTTACCCTTGGCGGCCCAGTGCACGTGCTGGGCCTTGGAACCCATCTCCTGGCCGGCGATGACCTTCATGTACCCGGCCAGGTCGTGCTCGTGCCATTCGCGCTCGAGCGCCTCCATGGGGGTGGCGGAGACCGTCATGCAGTCCACCTGCCCGGCCATGGCGTCGAACGCCTCACGCACACCGGGGAACGGGGCGCAGCCGTGCACCATCCACTCGATCAGCTCGTTGACGCCCTTGCCCCACTCCATGCACTCCTCGATCTCCACCGACGGCTGGGCCGCGGCGAAGTCGGCGATGCCGCGGTCGGAGCGGGGGTAGCCGGAGTCGAGGAACTTCTGCAGTTCCCGCCCCTCGGGGATCCGCACACCGCGCTCCAGCACCTCCGGGCGCTTCCTCAGCAGCTCGAAGAGCCGGGCCAGCGCCACCCACCGGTTCTGGCCGCGGGTGGTGGAGTACAGGTTCACGAAGAGGGCGGTCTCCCGCACCAGGGTGGAGGCGGCCTGGAGGTTGAAGTACTTGATGTAGGCCGGCGTGAAGCACTCTTGGTGCTTGATGTCCATGGCGTCCATGGCGCAGCCGTCGGAGTCGATCCCAACGAAGAATTCCCTGGTGGGCTTGAAGTCGACGAGGACCTGGGCCCGCTCCGGCATCTTGGTTTCGGTCATGAACATCTCCGTCAGATTCTGGTGTCGGCGAACGGGAACATCTCGGTGGCGGGGGTGCCCTTGAACTCGGAGCGGCCCTCCAGCTTGTCGAGCATGATGTCGAGGTTGAAGTCCTTGTCGTCGAAGCCCGCCACGTAGGTCTTCACCTGCGGCATGTCGGCCAGCAGGTTCGGCGAGGCCGTCGACACGAGGATGGTGGGCAGTTCGTGCACGTACCAGGGCATGTCGAGCGTGCCCTTCGTACCGGGCCAGTAGGGGCGCTCGATCGGCTGGCCGAGGCCGTAGACGTGGGCCACGGACAGGACCATGTCGTAGTTGTCGGTCAGGTCCGAGACCGGCGACTTGCCGGCGTAGGCGTTGGCGAGGATCTTCTTGATCTCGTCGGGCTCCTTGCCCTTGACCTTCTCCAGCTGGGATTCGTAGCGGTCCGCCCGGTAACCACGCTCACGCAGCTTCTCGACGAACCGGTCTGCCGGGCGGCCGCCGCCGTTACCGGCGAGCATCGCGAAGGGGCTGGGCGCGGCGCCGATCGGCACGACGAGGACGCGGGGGTACTTCTGCGGTGACATCGGCAGGTTCCCGGGCTGCTTGTTCTTGACCAGCGTGATGGCGGCGTCGGCCACCTGCTCGGCGACCTTCTTCGACTCGGGCAGGCCGATGCGCGCCATGGCCTCCTCCTTGGGAGGGAGGATCTCCTCGCGCTTGCGGTTGTGCAGGCCCAGCATGGCCTTGAGGCCGAGGATGCGGGTCAGGGCGTCGTGGAGTCGCTCGTCGGACAGCTTGCCGGACTTCCAGCCCTCCATCATCCAGCCGAAGTCCTCGTCGGGGTCGTTGAAGAAGAGGAACAGGTCGCAGCCGGCCTCGATGGCCGTGGGCAGGATGTCGGAGCGCTTCATGGCGCCCGTCAGGCCCACCATGTGGGACGCGTCGGTGACGACGACGCCGTTGAAGCCCAGCTTGCCCCGGAGGAGGTCGGTGTTGATCTCCTTCGACAGGGTGGCCGGCAGGATGTCCTCGTCGGTCATGTCGGGGTTGAAGTGCTTCTGGTACGACGGGAGCGCGATGTGGCCGGTCATGATCGACGGCAGGCCGGCGTCGAAGAGGCCCTGGTACAGCTTGCCGAACGTGGCGTCCCATTCCTCGGTGGACAGCCAGTTGGGGGCGTGCGAGAGGTGCTGGTCGCGCTCGTCGATGCCGTCGCCGGGCCAGTGCTTCGCGGCCGGGGCGATGCCGGACTCCTGGATGCCCTTCATGTAGGCGAGGCTCATCTCGAGGACCTTGTCGACGTCGCCGCCGAACGAGCGCAGCGACACGACGGGGTTGCGCCAGTTGCGATACACGTCGACGATGGGCGCGAACGACCAGTTGCAGCCGATGGCGGCGGCCTCGATGCCGGACACGCGGCCCATCTCGTAGGCCCACCGGGCGTCGTCGGTGTTGCCGATCTTGGCTTCGTAGCCGATGTACGTGCCGTCGGTGCAGGCCCCGTTGCCGCCGGCCTCGGTGTTGGCGGCGATCAGCATGGGCAGCTTCGACTTCGTCTGGAGGATGTAGTTCTGCTCCCACACCTCTTCGGCCTTGCCGGGGTTATAGCGCACCGCGCCGATGTGGTAGTTGTCCAGCACCCCGGTGAGGTACTCCTCGGAGCGCTCGGCGCCCATGTTGACGAACAGCTGACCGATCTTCTCCTCGTCGGTCATCTCCGAAATGGTCTTCTCGACCCAGGCGACCGCCTCGTCGTCCAGATTGAAGGGTTGCGCTGTGAGATCCACCATGAGTCTGTCCTCGCTCCGTTGCTGTGGGTTACGGTGTCAACTCCACCAGAGTCGTCTTTCGAGACGGCCAAGTTTCCATTTGTTGCCACCGACGGCGCGGTCAGCGCCGCTCCCTTCCCAGGCCCCCGAGGCCTCCCGCCATCCCCACGGAGCCGGGCGGTGGCAACTTACTGCAACACCTCCGGCGCCACCACCACCTCGCGACATGCTGGAGCCACACAACGTAGAAGGAGAACCCGATGGCACTCGCCACCCCCACCCCGTCCAGCGCTGACATCGGCGTCACCGGCATGGGCGTCATGGGATCCAACCTGGCGCGCAACCTTGCCCGCCACGGCCACAGGGTGGCCATCCACAACCGCACCGCAGCCAAGACCGAGGCCGTGATGGCCCAACACGGCGACGAGGGAACGTTCGTCCCCGGCGAGTCGATGGACGACTTCGTGGCCTCCCTCACGTCGCCCCGCGTCGCGATCATCATGGTTCAGGCCGGCCCCGCCACCGACGCCGTCATCGAGGAGCTCGCCTCCCGGATGGACGAGGGCGACATCATCGTCGACTGCGGCAACGCCCTGTTCTCGGACACCCGCCGCCGCGAGGCTGCGCTCCGCGAGCGCGGGCTGCACTTCGTCGGCTGCGGCGTCTCCGGCGGCGAGGAGGGAGCGCTGCTCGGCCCGTCGATCATGCCCGGCGGCTCGGAGGAGTCCTACCGTCGCCTCGGCCCCATGCTGGAATCCATCTCCGCACATGTCGACGGCGAACCCTGCTGCACCCATGTCGGCGCGGACGGCGCCGGCCACTTCGTCAAGATGGTCCACAACGGCATCGAGTACGCCGACATGCAGGTCATCGGCGAGGCCTACGACCTCCTCCGCCGCGCGCTCAGCCTCAGCCCCGCGGAGATCGCCGACATCTTCGAGGAGTGGAACAAGGGCGACCTCGATTCCTACCTGATGGAGGTCTCCGTCGAGGTGCTGCGCCAGGTCGACGCCCGCACCGACACGCCGCTGGTTGACGTCATCGTCGACGCGGCGGGTCAGAAGGGCACCGGCGCCTGGACCACCCAGACCGCACTGACGCTGGGCGTACCCGTCACCGGCATCGGTGAGGCGACCTTCGCCCGCGGATTGTCGTCGTCGCCCGTCCAGCGCGAGGGCGCACACGGCTTCGCGTCCGAGGCCGCCGGCTGGTACATCGAGGACAGCGACGCCTTCATCGAGGACGTCCGCCAGGCGTTGTACGCGTCGAAGCTGGTGGCCTACAGCCAGGGCTTCAACCTGATCCAGGCCGCCGCCGCCGAATATGACTGGGACATCAGCCTCGGCGACATGGCCCGCATCTGGCGCGCCGGCTGCATCATTCGGGCCCGCTTCCTCGGCGAGGTCACCCGCGCCTACGAGGGCAACCCGGATCTCCCGCTGCTCATCGGCGACAAGTACTTCTACGACAAGGTGGTGGCCGCGCTCCCGTCGTGGCGCCGCGTGGTGAGCCTCTCGGCCCTCCACGGCGTGCCGGCCCCGGTCTTCTCGTCGTCGCTGTCCTACTACGACGGGGTGCGCAGCCCCCGCCTGCCCGCCGCGCTCATCCAGGGTCAGCGCGACTACTTCGGCGCCCACACCTACAAGCGCGTCGACGACGAGGGCAGCTTCCACACCCTGTGGGCAACCGACGAGCGTCAGGAAGTGGTGAGCTGACATGCAGCTACGGGAAGATGCGAAGTGGGCACTTGTGGTGCCAACCTCCATGGGTGTGCGGATCACGCCGGAGAACCGGCAGCCGGTGCACTCCTCGAGCCGCTACCTGATGCAGGCCACCTCGGCCGAGACCAACGTCGCCTCCGTGGCGTCCCATCTTGGCCTGCCGGTCAAGGTGCTCACCAGGTTCGTCGACGGCTCCCCCATCTCGGCGTTCATCAAGGCGGATCTGCGCGCCCGCGGCATGGCCTACGAAGGCCCGGAGGTGCCGCAGGGCGACGCCTGGGGCAACCGCCACCAGTTCAACATCGCCGACGCCGGGTTCGGCGGCCGCGCGCCGCGCGTCTGGAACGACCGCGCCGGCGAGGTGGGACTGGACCTGAAGGTCGCCGACTACGACCTGGACAAGCTGTTCCGCGACGAGGGCGTGAAGATCCTGCACCTGTCCGGCCTGGTGGCGGCGCTGTCTCCCCAGACCTCGACGTTCTGCGTGGAGCTGGCCAAGAAGGCCCGCGAGCACGGCACGGCGATCAGCTTCGACCTCAACTTCCGGGCGTCGTTCTGGAAGGGTCGCGAGGACGAACTGCACAGGGCCTTCCACGAGATCGCCCAGCTCTGCGACATCCTCTACGGCAATGAGGAGGACTTCCAGCTGTGCCTGGGCATTCCCGGCCCGGAGGCCGGCGGCGAGGACATCGCCGACGAGATCGGCAGCTTCAAGGCCATGATCGCCCGCATCTCCGAGCGGTACCCCCGCGCCTCGTTCATCGGCACGTCGCTGCGCGAGGTCATCTCCGCCAACCACCACCGCTGGGGCATGGTGCTCTGGGGCGAGGGTGAGTTCCACGTCGCCCACCTCCGCGACATCGACGTTCTCGACCGCATCGGCGGCGGCGACGGCTCTATCGGCGGCGTCCTCCACGGCCTGCTGCGCGGTTGGCCCGCGGAGAAGTGCATGCAGTTCGGCTGGGCGACGGGGGCCCTCGCTGCCACGTCCCTCAACGACTACGGCTCCCCCATGGATGAGGCGCAGGTTTGGTCCATCTGGGAGGGCAACGCGCGTGTCCAGCGATGAATGAAGCCGCTGAGCCGTCCCGCGCCCCAGGTGCGGGACGACCGGCCGGACGTAGGGTGGTCCCATGACGAAGCTGTATCCCGGAGTGCCCGACGCTGCAACCGTCGGAGGCCCAGACCAGGTCCTCACCGAGGAGCAGATCCGCACGTTCGTCCTCGATGAGCTGCGTCGCTACGACTTCGACGGCAAGCGCGTCACCCTCGTCGTGCCGGACGGCACGCGCCACGCCCCCGTCGACATGGTGGCCAAGGTCATCCACGAGGCCCTCGGCCAGCGCCCGAAGGACGTCCGCGTGGTCATCGCGCTGGGCACCCACGACTACATGGGCGACGAGGCCATCGGCCGGCTCATGGGCTCGGCGCCGGGACGGTTCGAGGAGACCTACCCCGGTTGGGAGATCCACAACCACGACTGGCGCAACCACGACACCTTCGCCCACCTCGGCACCATCCCGGCCGCGCGCATCGGCGAGCTGACCGACGGCCGCCTGACTGACCGCGACATGACGGTGCTGGTCAACAAGATGGTCGTCGACACCGACATCTCGCTGGTGCTCGGCCCTGTCCTTCCCCACGAGGTGGTGGGCATCTCCGGTGGCAACAAGTACTTCTTCCCCGGACTCTCCGGCCACGACGTCATCGACATGTCCCACTGGGTGGGCGCCCTGATCACCAGCTACGAGATGATCGGATCCGTCGGCATCACCCCCGTGCGGCAGATGATCGACGCGGCGGCCGCGCTCGTCCCGTCGACGAAGCTGCTGCTCGGCATGATCGTCAAGCCCGGCTCCGACGACCTGCAGTTCATGGCCTTCGGCGACACCCGCTCCTCCTGGGAGGCCTGCGCCGAGGTGTCCAGCCAGGTGCACGTGAAATACGTGCCGAAGGCGTACAAGCGCGTGGTCTCCGTGATCCCGCAGATGTACGAGGACATGTGGACGGGCGCGAAGGGCTTCTACAAGATGGAGCCCGTCGTCGCCGACGGCGGCGAGCTGATCATCTACGCCCCGCACATCAAGGACGTGTCCGTGATGCACCCGGGCATTGAGGAGATCGGCTACCACAACCGGCAGTACTTCGTCGGACAGTGGGAGCGGTTCAAGGACCACCCGTGGGGCGAGCTGGCGCACTCGACGCACCTGCGCGGCCTGGGCGACTACGACCCGGCCACCGGGGTCGAGACCAACCGCGTGACGGTGACCCTGGCCACCGGCATACCGCGGGAGGTGGTGGAGAAGATCTCGCTGAACTACCTGGACCCGGCGGATGTGGAGCTGGAGGCGATGTCGGCAGACCCGGACACGCTCGTGGTGCCCAACGCCGGCGAACTGCTGCACCGGACTGAGGAGCAGAGGGGCAAGCTCCCCGCCTGAGGTGACGCCAGATCTGGCCCGCGAAGACGCGGTGCCAGATCCCGCACTACGGCCCGGACACGTCGCGTAGTGCGAGACCTCGCACCGAAGTCGGTGCTTGAACCGCCACCACGACGGCGGGCCGAGCCGTCTTGCGACTCTTGCCCCGTCCGAACATCACCGTCAACCCCGGAGCGCCCAACGGCCGCTGCCACCCGCTTCGTCCGCGCATTGCTGCCGTCCACCGCGGCCACGGACGACCCGCAGGGGGTCAACGGGTGACACCCGACCAGCTGGGGCCGCCGTCGCTCACCCGCTGGAAGCCGAGGCCGAGGATGGTGACGCTGAGCAAGGCAGCCAACACGGCAGGTCGGCGCCAACCACGCCCGCCCGGCCAGCTTGGCCGTCCTTGGCGAACGAGCACGGTGCCAGATCTCGCAGTGCCTGCGCAGGCGCGCCGCGTAGTGCGAAATCTCGCACCGACGTCGGTGCTGGAACCGACACTCCGACGGCGGGTCGAGCCGTCTTGCGACTTCTGCCACCGTCCCGACAGCACAGTCAACCCCGGAGCGCCCAACGGCCGCTGCCACCCGCTTCGTCCGCGCATTGCTGCCATCCACCGCAGCCATAGACAACCCGCAGCCCGTCAACGGGTGCCACCAGATCAGCCCAGGCCGCCACCACGCGTTGGACGCCCCGCTGGACGGCCAATCAACGCTCGAGGTGTTGTCCGAAGCACACCAGGTGTTGTCCGTTTCCAGTCAGGTGTTGTCCGTTGGCCCAGGCCCCTTCCCCGCCCTCGGCTCCCGTTCCAGGCTGGACCCGTGTATGCGCGCAAGAACATCCCAGACTCGCTCCTCAAGCAGATCGGCGAGCAGGCCCAGGTCGTCAGCACCCGGCAACTACTCGAGGGCGGGCTGAGCCGACGCATCATCGCCCGCATGGCGCAGGAGTGGACCCCGGTTGCGCCCGGTCTCCACCTCCTTGGCCCACCGTCGTTCGCGGCCGCAGCGTGGGCGGGGCTGCTGCGCGGCGGAAGCGAGGCCGTGGTGGGCGGGCTCGCCTCGGGCCACCTGCACGACGCGGTGCGCGACGCCCCGTCGAAGGTCACCGTCTGGGCGCCCAAGGCCCGGGCCGACTTTGATCTCGACCGATGGCAGATCCGGTTCCGCCGCGCCACCCGGCACGGTGTGCTGAGCCTCCGTCGGACCACCGTCGAGGTGACGATGCTGGACATCGCGGACGAGACGACGGAGAACGACGCCGTCTCGGCAGTCGCGCGGGCACTGGCGAAAGGGCTGACGACCCCCGAGCGGGTCCTCAAGCAACTGGAGGCGACACCCGGGGTCAGGCACCGGGCTGTCCTGCGCGAACTGTGCGGCCAGGCGGGCCGCGGAATCGAGAGTGCGCTCGAGTGGCGGTTCCATACCGAGGTGCTCCTACGCCACGGGCTGCCCATCCCGGAGCGGCAGGTGCAACGCATGGCGGGCCGAGCGGACGCCTACTACCGCGAGTACAACCTCATCATCGAGCTCGACGGGATGCGCGACCATGCGGACGGCTCGCAAGACATGCTGAGAGACAACGACAACGCCGTCCACCACGACGGCCGGACGCTGCGCTTCGGCTGGAACGGCGTCATGTACGAAAGTTGCCGCGCGGCCGGACAGGTGGCCTCGCTGCTCTGGAAAGGCGGCTGGCCAGACCTCCCCTCCCGCTGCGCCCGCTGCGTGCCGGCCCGGTGACCGACGGTCACATAACCGACACGTCACCTCGACCCCCCGTCGTAGTGACAGATGTGGCACCCGGGACGGTTCCAGAATCGTCACTACGCGGGCTCCGGAAGCGTTGTGTCGAGTTCGACACCTGGACAGCAACGAAACGGCCCCCGCACCAGGAGTGCGGGGGCCGTGCCGTGGGAACAGAGGTCACTCGCGCGGATCGTTGGCGATGTTGCCGCGGCGGGCGCCGGTCTCGCCGTGGGTCACACCGCTGGCGGCCGGGATGACGTCGGCGGCGGCCGGGTCGACCGACTGAGCCGAATCGGGCTCCACAGCGGCGGCGCGGGCCTGCAGCGTCTGGAAGTTGTCCATGACCTGCCTGCGGCCGAGCGGGTACCAGAAGAGCATGATGGCGGAGGTGATCAGGTACAGGATGCCCGGCACCAGCAGGAACAGCAGGTAGATGCCGTTCTTGGTCTCCAACGACTGCTGGGCCCCTGCCTGCGCGGCCTCGGAGCTGTAGCCGATGGAGCCCACGGCCCAGCCGACGACGTAGCCGGCGGCGGCCTGGCCGAGCTTGCGGCTCCAGCTGTAGATGGCGTACACGGTGCCGTCGTCGCGTTCGCCGGTCTTGATCTCCTGGTAGTCGAGGACGTCGGTGATGACCGCCCAGACGAGGGTGTTGTACATCGCCACGCCGATGGACAGGACGAAGAACAGCGCGATGAACAGCCAAGGGTTCGAGATCTTCATGATCCACATGACGATCGAGAGCAGCCCGGAGACGGCGAGCATGGTGCCGATCATCTCCTTCTTGCCGAACTTCATGGCCAGGCGGGTGGCGACCAGCGCGATGATGAAGACAGGGGCGATGGCGACGATCTGCGCGGTCGACATCATGCCGCCGTTGTTGAAGTAGTCCTTCCACAGGTACGCGGTGGTGGTGGAGGCGATCTGGTTGCCGATGAGGAAGACGATGGCGCCGATGACCAGGGCGATCAGGGGGCGGTTCTTCGTCAGGGTGCCCAGCATCTGACCGAACGAGGCCTGCTGGTCCTTGGGCTTGAGGATGGACTGGACGCGCTCCTCGACGTTGAAGTAGCACAGCGCGTAGCAGGCGACTGCGGCGATGGCACAGGCGACGGCGGCCAGCGCCATCCGGGTGGGGTCGAGCTGGTCGACGCCGTTGGCGTTCTGCACGAACACAACCTGGGGCAGCACGGCCGAGATCAGGAGGAAGGCGAGTTGGGCGCCCACGGAGCGGAACACGGACAGCGACGCGCGGTGCTCGGGATTGTTGGAGATGACCGCAGCCATGGAGCCGTAGGGGATGTTGATCATCGTGTAGAAGACCGAGCCCCACACCACGTAGGTGACGCACATGTAGATCACGCGCACCGCGTAGCTCGCATCGACGGCGAACGGCATGAACATCATCGCGCCGGCCAGGGCGACTGGGATGGCGATGCGGAGGATCCACGGCTTGAAGCGGCCGCTCGACGAGGGCTTCAGCACGTCGACGAGGCGCCCCATGCCCACATCGGTGAAGGCGTCGAGGAGGCGGGCCAGCAGGAACAGCAGACCAACATGGGCCGGGTTGATGCCCATCACGTCGGTGTAGAACACCATGAAGAACATCATTTGGAGCATGAAGGTGAAGTCGTTGCCGAAGTCACCGAAGAGGTAGCCGATCTTGTCGCGCCACCCGAAGGGGCGAACTGTCCGGTTCTGAGTGCTGATGGACATTTGTTTCCGTCTCCTTCGACGAGGCAGCACCCGTGCTGCCGAGGCCAGTGCAGTTCGGTACCGCACCGATCTGCTCCCATAGGTTGATGAAGTAAATGTCTCATTCGAGTCGCTGGCGACCTCAAAGTTGCCGTCTGTTGCACCCCGGCCAATTTGACAATTCAACAACGTGTCGGATGCGCCGAGCCATACCGGGCCACTGCAACTTATGGCAATCTGGGGGAAGGCAAAGTTGCCGCGGGTTGAATTGAGGCACTGACCCGGACCCTCAAGCAAAGGAGCTCACATGTTGGGCGCCCGTACCTCCCTTTCCCGCACCATCACGTCGCTGGACGGTGTGTGGGACTTCTCGGTCGACACGCAGAACAGCGGCATCGAGCAGCGCTGGTTCGCCGGGCCCCTGGAGCAGCCGCGCCCCATGCCGGTGCCGGCGTCGTACAACGACATCACCACCGAATCCGCGGTCCGCGACCACGTCGGCTGGGTCTGGTACCAGCGCACCGTCACGGTGCCCCGCCCCGCGGACGGCGAGCGGTTGTTCCTCCGCTTCGGCTCGGCCTCGCACGAGGCCCGCGTCTGGGTCAACGATGACGAGGTGGCCTCCCACGTGGGCGGCTACCTGCCGTTCGAGGCCGACGTCACGGATCTCGCCGGGCGACAGTTCCGGCTCACCGTCGCCGTCGACAACCGCCTCAGCTGGCAGAGCATCCCGCCGGGCTTCGTGTCGGTGGACGAGGTGGGCAACGCCACCCAGTACTACTTCCACGACTTCTACAACTACGCCGGCCTGCACCGCAGTGTGTTGCTCTACACGCGCCCCCAACTGGCGGTGACCGACGTGACCATCACCACGCGGATCGACGGCAGGGCCGGCGTCGTGGACTACGCCGTCGAGGTCGCGGATGCAACTCAGGGACCGGCGGAAGCGGCGGCCACCCAGGTGTCGGTGCGCGTCCTGGACGCCGCGGGCGTGGAGGTCGGCAGCGCAGCGGGCGCCGCCGGCCGGGTCCGCGTCGAGGATGCCGAGCTCTGGGAACCCGGCCGCGGCTACCTCTACACGCTGGAGGTCACCGCCGGCGAGGACGTCTACCCCCAGCCGTTCGGCATCCGCACCGTCGAGGTGAAGGACTCGCAGTTCCTCATCAACGGCCGGCCCTTCTACTTCCGCGGCTACGGCCGGCACGAGGACAACCTGGTGCGCGGCAAGGGCCACGACGACGCGCTCATGGTGCACGACTTCGAACTCATGACCTGGCAGGGCGCCAACTCCTTCCGCACCTCGCACTACCCGTACGCCGAGGAGGTCATGGACCACGCCGACCGGATGGGCTTCGTCGTCATCGACGAGACCGCCGCCGTCGGCATGAACCAGGGCCTCTCGGGCGGCATCTTCGGCGACGGCAAGCCACGCTCCACGTTCTCCCCCGAGACCATCAACGACGAGACCCGGCGCGTCCACGAGGCGCACATCCGCGAGCTCATCGCGCGCGACAAGAACCATCCCAGCGTCGTGCTGTGGTCGATCGCCAACGAGCCCGAAACCTGGTCGGACGCGAGCCGCGCCTACTTCGAGCCGCTCGTAGCCGCCACCCGCGACGCGGACCCCAGCCGCCCCGTCGGCTACGTCAACGTGCAGCTGTCCACGCCGGACAAGGAGAAGGTGGCAGACCTCTACGACGTCGTCATGCTCAACCGGTACTACGGCTGGTACTGGGACAACGGCAACCTCGAACTCGCGGAGAAGCACCTCCGCGAAGAACTCGACGGGTGGCTCACCCTCGCCCCCGGCAAGCCCATCCTGTTCACCGAATACGGCCCCGACACCCTCAACGGGTTGCGCGACTTCCACCGCCGCCCTTGGTCCGAGGAGTACCAGGTGGACATGCTCGCCATGTTCCACCGGGTGTTCGACGACTACCCCGAGGTGGTCGGCGAGCAGATGTGGAACTTCGCCGACTTCCAGACCACCCCCGGCATCATGCGCGTGGGTGGCAACAAGAAGGGCATGTTCACCCGCGACCGGCTGCCCAAGTCGGCCGCCTACGACGTGCGCAAGCGCTGGCACCAGCTGCGCTCCGAGCAGGGCAACTGACGGGAAGGACCGCCATGCAACCCATCGACCTCCACGCCCCGCTGTCGGCCGACCTCCAAAGGGTCGCCGACGCGGTCGCGGCCTCGGTCCTGAGCGGTACCGAGGGGCGGGCGAACGCAGCGCAAGACTCCTCGCCCCGCCTCCGCGTCGGTGTCGCCTACTCGGGCGGAGTCGACTCCACCGTCCTGGCAGCCCTCACCGCCCGCGCCGTGGGCGAGGCGAACACGGTGCTGCTGCTGGGCGTGTCGCCGTCGTTGGCCAAGCGGGAGCGACGGCTGGCCCACCGCCAGGCGGAGCAGCTCGGGCTGCCCCTGGTGGAGGTCGCCACCAACGAGCTCGCCAACGCCGACTACGCAGCCAACCCGGTGGACCGCTGCTACCACTGCAAGGACGAGCTCTTCACCGTCCTGGACACCCGCGTGGCCGACGAACTGCAACTCACCGCCATCGCCTACGGCGAGAACGCCGACGACGCCTCCCGGCCGGACCGTCCCGGCAGCCGCGCGGCCGCCGAGCACCGCGTCCTCCATCCCCTCGCCGACGCCGGCGCCGGCAAGGCGGACGTCCGCGCGGTCGCCGTCGAACTCGGTCTGGCCAGCGCGCTGAAGCCCGCGGCCCCGTGCCTCGCGAGCCGGATCCCGCACGGGGAACCGGTCAGCGCCGAGAAGCTGGCGGCCATCGACCTGGCGGAGGACGCCGTGCTCGCCGCGGGATTCTCCGACTGCCGGGTGCGTCACCACGGCAGCATCGCCCGCATCGAGGTGCCCGCGGACGAGTTCCACCTCATCGCCGACACCGCCGTGCGCCAGGAGCTTTTGAGCCGCGTCAAGGCGGCGGGTTTCCAGCACGCCACGCTCGACCTGGGCGGCATCCAGTCCGGGAACTTCACCCTCACCCTGCTCAACCGGCGCCCGGAGGCCCTGTGATGGACATCGCCACCCTGGACTTCGACCGCTACCGCCGCCGCGGCTACCCGGAGGCCGTGTTCTGCATGGGCAAGACACTGGCCCAGGTGCACGCCATCGCCCGCGCGTGGCGGGAGAAGTCGGAGCAGACCGACCAGGAGCTGGGCACCGTCCTGTTCACCCGCGCCACACCCGAGCAGCTCACCGCCATCCGCGACGAACTGCCCGGCGTCTTCATCGACGACACCGCCTCCCTCGCCGCCTGGCCGGGCGAACCCCCGGCGCCCAGCGGCGGCCGCGTCGTCGTCGTGTGCGCCGGCACCTCGGACCTGCCCGTCGCCCGCGAGGCGGCGCTGACCGCCCGCTTCCTCGGGCGCGAGGTCACCGAAGTGGTCGACGTCGGCGTGGCGGGCCTGACCAGGGTCGTCGCCCGTCTCGACGAACTGCGCGAGGCCGACGTCATCGTGCTCGCGGCGGGGATGGACGCCGCCCTGGTGCCCGTCGTGGCCGGTCTGGTGGCCTGCCCCGTCGTCGCGGTGCCGACCTCGGTGGGATACGGGGCCGCGTTCGAGGGAGTCGCGGCGCTGTTGAGCATGTTGAACTCCTGCGCCCCCGGCGTGGGAGTCGTCAACATCGACAACGGCTACGGGGCGGGCCACTTGGCTGCCCAGATCGCGGCGCCCGGGAGGCATCGTGCATGACCCCTCGCACCGCCACGATGACCACGGGCATCACCATCCCCACCTGACCACCGCGGACGGCGACTCCGTCCCCTCCGGCACGAGGGTGCAGCCCACGCAGGTGGCCCCGTCACGGGAGCGCACCCGTCGCCTGTGGATCGACGCGTCCCAGGGCGCCGCCGGCGACATGCTCCTCGCCGCCCTCATCGACGCCGGGGCCGACGCCGGCTCGGTCGCCGCGGTCCTCGACCTCGTCGCCCCAGGGAAGCTGCACCTCCAGACCCGACGGGTGCGCCGCGGCCCGTTCGACGCGCTGAAGGTCGACGTCATCGCCGACGAGCCCGACCCGCCCGCCCGACACCTGAGCGACATCGAGCGCCTGCTCTCCGCCGACGGCATCCCGGCCGTCACCCGCGAGCTCACCCTCGCCGCGTTCCGCCCCCTGGCCGAGGCCGAGGCCGCCGTGCACGGCACCACCGTCGAGGAGGTCCACTTCCACGAGGTGGGCGCGCTCGACTCCATCGGCGACATCGTGGGCGTCGCCGAAGCCGTCCGCACCCTCGGCGTGAGAGACGCCTCCAGCTCCGTCGTCGCGGTGGGCACCGGCACCGTCCGCACGCAGCACGGGCTCCTCACCGTGCCGCCGCCCGCCGTGGTGGCACTCGCGAGGGGCTGGCAGGTCGAGGCCGGTGGGCCGCCTGAGGCCGGCGAGCTGACCACCCCCACCGGCATGGCGCTGATCCGCGCCCTCTGCAACCAGGTGGAGGCCCTGCCCGCCATGACGCTCGACGGCGTGGGCACCGGCGCCGGGACCCGCGTCCGCAGGGACCGCCCCGGTGTGGTGCGCGTGCTGCTCGGCACCGCCGTCGGCACCGCACTGCAGGACGAGACGCCGTTCGAGGTGCAGGAGATCGCGGCCAATGTCGACGACCTGGACCCGCGGCTCTGGCCGGCGGTCCTCGACCGCCTGCTCGACGCGGGCGCCGTCGACGCCTGGCTCACTCCCATCATCATGAAGAAGGGCCGCCCGGCCCACACCGTGACCGCGTTGGCGTCGAAGGCCGACACCGGCGCCGTCGTCGAAGCCCTTGTCATGCACACGTCGACCATCGGGGTGCGCATCGCCCACCCGTCGCACCGCCGGGTGCTGCAGCGGACGTGGCGACCGGTCGACATCGATGGCCACCAGGTGCGGATCAAGCTCTCCGGCGACGGGGAGGGCCGTCCCATCCAGCAGGCCACCGCCGAGTTCGTCGACGTGCAGGCGCTGGCTGAGGCCCTCGGCGTGGCCGAGCGGGTGGCGCTCGGGCGGGCCCACGCAGTCGCCTGGGCGCAGGGTCTACACCCCGGGGCCCCCTGGCCGGAGGACGACCATGAGTGAGCCGAAGAAGCGCCGCAAGCAGGTCACGATCTACGACGTGGCGCTGGAGGCTGGGGTGTCGCCGTCGACGGTGTCGCGCGCGTTCTCCAGGCCCGGCCGCGTCAACGCCGAGACCAGCGAACAGATCCACGCCGCAGCCACGAAGCTGGGCTACCGCACCAAACCGGTGCAGCACCCGGAGCAGGGCGTCGAGAAGAAGGCCCTCGGCCTGGTCGTGGCGGACGTCACCAACCCCGTCTACGCCCACATCATGCGCGGCTTCCAGCAGGAGGCGGCGCAGGCCGGCTACACGGTGCTGCTGATGGACTCCCAGGAGGACGGGCACACCGAGTACCAGGCAATCCAGTCGGTGCTACCGCTGCTCGACGGCCTGGTGTTGTCGGCCTCCCGCCTCACGGATTCGGCGATCACGCAGATCGTGAAGCGGATGCCGGTGGTGGCCACCAATCGGATCATCGCGGGTCTGCCGTCGGTGGTGCCGGATTCCGCCCGCGGGATCCGGCGCGCAGTCGAGCACCTGGCAGGCCTGGGACACACCCGGATCACATATCTGGGCGGCCCGGAGGCGTCGTGGGCCAACGGTGTGCGCTGGCGCGCAGCGACGGAGGCGTGCCACGAACTCAGCCTCCAGTTGCGCCGGGTGGGCCCATGCACGCCATCGATCCAGGGCGGCGTGAAAGCCGCCAAGCTGTGGCGCGAGCATCCCACCACCGCCGTCATCGCCTTCAACGACATCATGGCCATCGGCTTCATGAAGGCGGCGCAGAGTTACGGGCTGAGCCTGCCGCAGGACGTGTCGGTGGTCGGCATCGACAACTCCATCTCCTCGGTGCTCACCACTCCCACCCTGACGACGGTGTCGCCGCAGCCCAGCCTCATCGGCGCCCGCGCCGCCCGCGCGCTGCTCAGCCAACTCAAGCACCGCAACGCGCCCACCATTGAGACCATCGTGGTGCCGATGGATCTCATCGCGCGCGACTCCACCGGCATCGTGCCGCCCCATCCCCCTGTATTCACCGCCGAAAGGTAAGTAGAACCCATGTCCCCCACCCCCCTCGCCCCGCACGCCGACCGGCTCCTCCCGGCGGACCCGGGCACCCGCGACATCGCGCGCGAGCTGTACCGAACCGTCGCCGATGCGCCGATCGTCTCCCCCCACGGGCACGTGCCCGCCGAATGGCTGGCCGACGACGAGCCGTTCTCGGACCCGACGTCGCTGTTGCTGACACCCGACCACTACACCAACCGGATGCTGCATGCCGCCGGCGGCGTTGACCTCGCGGACCTGGGTGTCCCCGTCGGCACCGAGCTGAGCGAGGAGCAGTCGCGCGGCGCCTTCCGGAAGCTGTGCGAGAACTGGAAGGTGCTGCGCGGCACCCCCGTGCAGTTCTGGTTCGAGTCCGAGTTCCACGACGTGTTCGACGTCCAGGTGCGGCCCTCCGCGGAGACGGCTGACGAGATCTACGACCAGATCGCCGGCTGCCTCACGCGCGACGAGTACCGGCCGCGCGCGCTGTACAAGCGGTTCAACATCGAGGCCATGGCCACCACCGACGACCCGTGCAGCCCGCTCGACGCCCACCAGCGCCTCGCTGCGGACCCCACGTGGGAAGGCCGCGTCGTGCCCACGTTCCGGCCGGACCAGTACCTCGAGCCGGCGCGCCCCACCTGGCGCACGCTGACGCAGAACCTGGCGGCGGTGACCGACGTCGAGATCGACGGGTACGCCGCGCACGTCGAAGCCATGCGGGTGCGCCGCCAGTTCTTCAAGGACAACGGGGCGGTCTCCACCGACCACTCGCACGCCGACGCCGGCACCCAGCGCCTCTCCGACGCCGAGGCCGAGCGGCTCTTCCGCGAGGCGCTGGCCGGGACGATCACCCCGTCCGACGGTGACGCCCTGCGGCGCCACATGGTCAACGACCAAGCCAGGCTCGCCGTCGACGACGGGCTCGTCATGACCCTGCATCCGGCCGTCCACCGCAACCACGACTCGGCGACCTTCGAGCGCTTCGGCGCCGACGTGGGCGGGGACGTCCCCCACGCTGTCGAATTCACCCGTGCGCTGCAGCCCATGCTCGACGCCTACGGCAACGCCGAGGGCTTCCACCTGGTGGTCTTCACCATGGACGAGACCGCGTTCTCGCGCGAACTCGCGCCGCTCGCCGGCTGGTACCGCGGCCTGTTCGTCGGCGCCCCCTGGTGGTTCATCGACGAGGCCGACGCCATCATGCGGTTCCGCCGCTCCGTCACCGGCTACGCCGGCTTCGCCAAGACCTCCGGCTTCATCGACGACACCCGAGCGTTCTGTTCCATCCCCGCCCGGCACGACGTCTCGCGCCGCGTCGACTCCGCCTTCCTCGCCAACCTCGTCGCCGAACATCGGCTGGCGATGGACGAGGCCCTCGAAACCATCGTCGACCTCACCTCGACCCAGCCCAAGAAGGTGTTCAAGCTGTGACCACGCTCACCCGCGCCGATTTCGGCCGCCCCGCCGCCCCCGTCCGCATGGTCCACCTCGGCCTCGGCAACTTCACCCGCGCCCACCAGGCCTGGTACACCGAACACGCCTCGGACGCCGCCGAATGGGGCATCGCGGCCTTCACCGGGCGCCGGCCCACGATGTCGGACCTGCTCACCCCGCAGGACGGGCTCTACACGCTGGTCACCCAGGGCGCCGACGGCGACCACTTCGAGGTCATCTCGTCGGTCGTGGCCGTGCACCCGGCGTCGGACTTCCGCGCGCTGATGGACTACTTCGCCTCCCCCGAGCTCGCCGTCGTGACCTCGACGGTGACCGAGGCCGGCTACTACCGGCTCCCGTCCGGGGCCCTCGACGTCGCCGATGAGGCCGTGGCCGCCGACCTCGCAGCGCTGAAGACGCTGGTGGAGGAGGGCCGGGTGACCGTCGACTCCATCGCCGGACTGGCCATCTCCACTCCCCCGGCGCGCATCCTGGCCGGCCTGCTGGGCCGCCGCGCCGCGGGCTCGGGCGCGCTCACCGTGCTGCCCTGTGACAACATCCCCGACAACGGCACCGCCTTCGGGCAGGTCGTGCGGGACGCCGCCCATCAGGTGGACCCCACTCTCGTGGGGTGGATGGACGAGAACGTGGCCTGGGCCACCTGCATGGTGGACCGCATCACGCCGGCCACGACGGAGGCCGAGGTCCGGCTCGTGGCCGAGACGCAGGGTTACTCCGACGCCTCCCCCGTTCCCACCGAGCCGTTCTCCGAATGGGTCATCTCGGGCGAGTTCCCCGCAGGCCGCCCCGACTGGGAGTCGGCCGGTGCGCAACTGGTCCTCGACGTGGAGCCCTACGAGCAGCGCAAGCTGTGGATGTTGAACGGTTCCCACTCGCTGCTGGCGTACGCGGGCCCCATCCTGGGCGTCGAAACCGTCGCCGAGGGCATCGCGCACCCCGTCCTGCGCGAGTGGGTGCTGGCGTGGTGGAACGAGGCCGGACCCGGCCTCCAGGTGCCGTGGGAGGAGTACGCCCGCGCCCTGGTCGAGCGCTACGAGAACCCCAACATCCGGCACCTGCTGGCCCAGATCGCCTCCGACGGCTCGCTGAAGCTGCCCGTGCGGATCGCCCCGACGCTGCGCGCGTGGCGCGGCCGCGGTGAGATGCCGGTGGCTGCGGTGAAGGCCGTCGCCGCCTGGCTGCTGCATCTGCGGGGCCTCGGCGCCCCAGTGAAGGACGCTCAGGCGGACGTGGTGCTCGCCCTGGCCGCCGGTGAGCTCACCGAGGCCGCAGCGCGCGTCGTCGGCTTCGTGGCCCCGGACCTGGCCCAGGACCGCGCGCTGATCGACGCGGTGGTCGCCGCCGCGGAGGACCTGGGGTCGCGCCGGCAGTAGGCTCAGCCCATGCGGGTCGCCTTCATCTCCATGCACACCTCACCGGCCGAGCGGGCGGGCACCGCGGATGCCGGGGGGATGAACGTGCTCATCCGCGCCCTCGCCACGGCCCTGCAGGAGACGACGGGCGTCGACGTCGAGTTCTTCACCCGCCGCTCGTCGGCGGACCAGCCCGACGTCGACACGCTGGACGACGGCATCATCCTGCACCACGTGACGGCCGGCCCTGCACGGTCGCTGCCCAAGAGCGAGATCGACCAGTACATCGACGCGTTCCGCAGCAACCTCGAACCCCTCCTGGCCGCAGGTCACTTCGACCTGGTCCACTCACACCACTGGATGTCCGGCGTCGCGGCCATCCCCCTGGCCCGCGCGGCCGGCATCCCCCACGTGATGACCTACCACTCCGTCGCCGCGCACCCCAACTCCCCGTTGCGCGACGGCGAGCCGCCGGAGTCGCCGGCGCGGCTCGACGGCGAGGTCCAGTGCGCCCGGGAATCCGACCTGATCCTGGCCGTCTCGCACCACGAGGCCGCCGTGGTCATCGGCCGTTGCCAGGCAGACCCGGAGCGCGTCGCGATCGTGCAGCCCGGGGTCGACATCGACCTCTTCCACCCCGCCACGCCGGGCGACACCTGGACACCCGCCCCCGGTGTGGACCCGGGCTACCTCCTCTTCGCCGCCCGGCTCCAGCCCCTCAAGGCGCCGGACATCGCCATCCGCACGCTGGCGCTCCTTCCGGCCGACGAGCGGCCCAGCCTGGTCGTCGTGGGCCAGGTATCGGCGGATTTCGCCGCCTACGAGGCCGAACTCCACTCGTTGGTGACGGAGCTCGGGTTGGAGAGCAGGGTCACCTTCCTGCCCGGCCAGGACCGCGACTCCTTCGCGCAGATCATGCGCCACTCCTCCGTGCTGCTCGTCCCGTCGCACTCCGAAACGTTCGGCCTGGTCGCGTTGGAGGCGTCGGCCTCCGGCATCCCCGTTCTCGCGGCGGCCGCAGGGGGCCTGACCGAGGCCATCTGCAACACCCACACCGGTCTGCTGCTGCCCACCCACAACCCGCACGACTGGGCTGCCGCCCTCCGCCCCCTGCTACGCGACGCGGCCGAGCGGGAGAAGCTCGGCCGCACCGGCCGCGAGCGCGCGGAGAAGATGACGTGGGCGCACACGGCCCGGCACACCGTCGACAACTACCGCCGGGTGCTGGCCGAACGGTGCGTCAAGCGGGTCACCTTCGTCCACGCCCATCCCGACGACGAGACTCTGGCCTCCGGTGCCCTCATCGCCCACCTGGCCGACGAAGGGGTCAGGGTCTCCCTGCTCACCGCCACGCGCGGTGAGATGGGTGGCGTGGTGCCCGGCCCGCTGTCCGTCCTGGCCGGCACGCCGGAACTCGAACGGCGCCGGGAGGCGGAACTGGCCGGCGCGATCGACGAACTCGGTGTGGCCGTGCACGCCTATCTGGGGATGCCGCCCGCCCGCATGGCGGGGGGAGAGCCGCGCCGCTACCTCGACTCGGGGATGCAGTGGATCAGCGAGACGGTCGCTGGCCCGGGCGACACCGCCGACGACCGCTCGCTCTTCGCGGCAAACGATGCCGAGGCGGTCGCCGACATCGCCGCGTTCCTGCGCCGCTCCAACGCCGACCTGGCCGTCAGCTACGACGCCGACGGCGGCTACGGCCACCCGGACCACGTCCGTCTGCACCACCTCACCAAGGCTGCGGCCGACGAGCTGGGCATCCCCTACGCCTCCCTGACAGCGGACCGGTCGAAGGCCGACGTCTGGGTCGAGCTCGAGCGCTACCGCCCCCGCGTCGCCACGGCGCTGCGGCACCACCGCACGCAACTGACGGTGCACGACGAGCACCACATCACCCACAGCGGCGGCCAGGCGGACACGATCCTCACCTCCACCGGCCTGCGGGGCGACGTCCCGCGGCTGCCCTGACAGCCGCCGCAATTTCAGGGTCACTGCCAGGCTGGCTAGGCTTCGGGTCATGCGCCTGATCCTGATCCGTCACGGGGAGACCGACTCCAACGTCAACCGTCAACTCGACACCGCCCATCCGGGCGCGCCGCTGAACGAGACCGGCCTGGCGCAGGCCGAGGCCCTTGTCGAGGCCATCGCCGACGAAGAGATCGACGTGCTGTACGCGTCCACGCTGATCCGCGCGCAGCAGACCGCCGCACCGTTGGCCGAGGCCAGGGGCCTGGAGCCCATCATCGTCGACGGCATCCATGAGATCGCGGCCGGCGTCGAGGAGATGAACACCGACTGGACCGCGTATGTGGGGATCCTCAACACCTGGCACCCGGAGAACATGGACATCGGCCTGGAGGGTGGCGAGACGGCCCGCGAGTTCATGGCCCGCTTCAGCAACGCCGTCGCGGCGATGGAACAGGCGGGCGACGACCACGTCGCGCTGGTCAGCCACGGTGCCGCCCTGCGCGTGTGGGCGATCTGGCAGGACCCGGAGTTCGGCTTCGACAACGCACCGCCGCTGAAGAACACCCAGTGGATCGTGCTGAACGGTTCGACGGCGGACGGCTGGCAGATCGAGCGCTGGGGCGACTTCACCGTGGGTGCCACCAACTGACAATGACGGCCCTGAGGCGGTGGACGCAGCCGCGTGGGCGCTCATGTCACCGGACAAAGATCAGCACATATTCGCGTCTTAATACGTCGGTGCATCTAGACTGTCACCAGCCAGCCCAACGGCGGGCTGCCCCAGGGGAATCACGGGAAGCAGGGTCGGACGCACCATGCCGAGCACCAAACCATACGTAGTGGACATCACCATCGACCGCGACAGCACGGTCCCACTGCACGCGCAGATCGCCGAACCCCTCGCCAGTCTCATCGAGACGGGCGAGATCGCGCCCGGCACCCGCCTGGAGGACGAGGTCTCGATGGCCGCCCGCCTCCGCGTCTCGCGGCCCACCGCCCGCCGCGCGATGGAGACCCTCACCAATCGCGGCCTCATCGTGCGTCGACGGGGCGCCGGCACCCAGGTCACCCCCATGCGCGTGCACCGCCCCATGTCGCTGACCTCGCTGAACGACGACCTCGAGAAGTCCGGCGTGGACCCCAGCACCACCGTGCTGTCGTGGCTGCAGGAATCGTCGACGCCCGGGGTCGCGGCCGCGCTCAACCTCGAGCCCGGCGCGGAGGTGGTCTACTTCAAGCGCCTACGCATGCTCCGAGACGAGCCGCTCGCCGTGATGCAGAACTGGCTGCCCGCCACCATCGCCCCCAACCGCGAGGAACTCGAGGAGAAGGGTTTCTACGCCTGCCTGCGGGAGCGCGACATCAAGGTGACCGTCGGTTACCAGCAGATCGGCGCCAGGCTCGCCACCGCGGAGGAGGGCCGGCTGCTGAACGAACCCGCCGGCAGCGCGCTCCTGACGATGCAACGCACGGCCTACGACGAGCAGCACCGCGCCGTCGAATTCGGCATGCACGTCTACCGGGCGTCGATGTACTCCTACGACCAGACGGTGCTGGCCTAGTCCTTGGGCTCCCCCTCCTTCTCCGGGTAGCCGCGGGACCAGCCGAGCGGCAGCATCAACCACACGACGAAGAAGAAGACCGCGGCGACGCCGCCGCTGATCAGGCCCGCCGCCCATCCCGCGACGACGCTGAACACCAGCGCCGACACCAGAGTCAGGGAGAGCGCCAGCAGCGCCAACCCCAGCTTGGTGACGAACGCGGAGACTCTGATGAGGTTCTGCCGCAGCCGACGGCGGAACAGCGCCCGGTGGAAGGCCACCGGCGCGATCAGCAGCGCAGCGCTCAGCGTGGCGAACGACACGGCCCCGAGGTAGACCCAGCGTTGCGCCTGGTCGACGGCCTCGAACCGGGCCTGGAACGGCAGCGTGTAGAGCAGGCCGGCGAGAATCTGCACGCCCCCCTGCGTGACCCGCAACTCCTGGAGAAGCTCGTTCCAGTGCCGGTCCAGCCGCTTGTGGGGCGGTTCCTGGTCGCGCCCGATGTCGTCGGGCCTGGGCTGCTCGTTCGCCATCCGAGAAGCGTACTTGGCGCTGGGTCGATCAGGGCCGAGCGCGCGTCCACAAGATCCGGAACCGGCAGTTGGGGCGCCACCGTAAAATGTCCGGCATGAGCAAAATCCGCCTCATCGTGACCACGGCCTCCGGCGTCATCGCCGCGACAGCCACGCTGCTGTCCGCGCTGCGCGACAACCCCCAGATCTCCGAGAGCATCGACGGTGCGGTGGCCAGGCTGAAGGAGGCCACGAACTCGGAGAACCCGAAGCTCCGCTTCGAGGCCAAGCTCAACGCGATCGAGGTGGCTGCCGACGCCGTCTCCGAGACCTTCCCGCAGGCGGTGGAGCCCACCGGTTGGCGACGACAGGCCCAGGCGCTGCGGATGCGCGGCGAACTGGCGTGGCACTCCAACAACGGCGGCGCCCGCCGCAAGGCCATGAAAGCGCTGAACGCGGAGACCGCTGAGGTGCTGGCGCAGGTCAACGAACGGCTGACTCAGTTGCAGACCTCCCCCACCGAGGTGACGGACGGCCTCTGAGCCGGCCGTCTCCAGAGAACCGAAGATCTCTTCGCCCGAAGCGAAGCTCAGAGCCGCGCCTCCGCCGAGACGAGCGTGAGCGCCCCGCCCACTGCGGCGATCCCGGTGCCCACCAGCAACATCAGCGGCACCCCGCTCGCATCCAGCAGCACGCCGCCCAACAGCGAGCCCACCACCGAGCCAGCGGTCGCCGTCATGGTCATGTAGGCCTGACCCTTGATCCGGTCGCGCGCCGGCAGCATCCGCTCCACGTAGTACACCGAGGCCATGACCATCGCCCCGAAGGCGCCGATCTGAAGCGTCTGTGCCCCGTAGATGCCCAGCACGCTGGGCGCGAGCCAGGTCAGCGCCGTCTTCACCACGAAGAAGACGCCGGACAACTGCAGGAGGCGTCCCGGCGACCAGCGGCCCATCACCCTGCCCCAGAGCACCATCACGGGCAGTTCCATCAGCGCCGCGATCATCACGGCGGTGCCCATCTCGCCGGTGTCACCGCCGTGGTGGCGCATGACCTGCAGCATGTAGTTGTTGATCATCGCGTGAGAGGTCATGAGCACCGTGATGCCGGCCAGCAGGACGAAGAAGCGCTGCCACCGGGCGCGCGTCATCGGCTGGGTGGGTGCCGCCACCGGTTCGTCGGGGGCACCCGACACGACGGCGATCCCACCCCGGTGCACGAAGGTCACCGTCGCCACGAGGAAGGCGATCTGGAACGCGATGATCAGGAGCGGCACCATCACGCTTCCGGCCACGGCCACGATCCAGCCGGCGCCCACCGAGACGAGCGCGAAGACGCCGGAGCCCGCCGCCCGCGCCACCCCGAAGTTCAGCTTCACGCCACGCGCCATCGCCGCGATCCCCAGCGCGTTGACCAGGGGTTGCAGCAGCTGCACGGTCAGCACCAACAGGCCGAAGAACACGGCGGTGAGCAGCCAGTGCAGCCCAGGGATGAGGAGGATCGCGCCCACAGCCACCATCAACGCGGAAAGGGCAGCGGCCCACACCCGCAGCGGCACGCGGCGCGACCTGTCCGCGGCCCCGGCCACGACCGGCTGCAGCACCGCCGACAGCGCGCCACCGGCGGCGATCACCAGGCCGATCTGGGAGTTGGTCAGCCCCGCGTCGAGAAGGTAGGCGCTGGCGAAGAGCAGCACCATGCAGAAGCCGCTCCAGTAGGCGGCCTGGATCACGCCGTAGCGGGTGGTGGGGGCGTGCATCACCCTCGCATCCTACGGCCGCCGCTCGCCTGAGCTCGCCGTCGCTGCCTGGGACCGGGGTTCGGCGGCGGCAGGGTGGGCGATAATCGACCCCATGCGACGCGTCCTCGGCATCCTCCTCACGGCGACCCTTGCATTCAGCGCCTGTTCGCCTGCCTCCGAAGCGCCCTCGGACACCACACCGTCGACGACGACCTCGGTGGCTCCGGCGCCGGCCACACCCCACGTCGGGGTGCAGCTGTTCCAGTGGAACTGGAAGTCGGTCGCCCGCGAGTGCACCGACGTGCTGGGCCCCGGCAAGTTCAGCTTCGTGCTCCTCTCCCCCGCCCAGGAACACATCGAGGGTGGGCAGTGGTGGACCTCCTACCAGCCGGTGAGCTACCGGATCGAGTCCAAGCTGGGCACCCGCACCGAGTTCCAGCAGATGGTGACGGACTGCCACAAAGTCGGGGTCAAGGTGATCGCCGACGCGGTCATCAACCACATGGCCGGCATCGACGGCGGCACCGGCGTCGCCGGCAGCGCGTTCACGCACTACGACTACCCCGGCCTCTACACCGAGCCGGACTTCCACCACTGCGCCACGCCCTCGGGCGACATCGAGAACTACCTCGACCAGCAGGAGATCCAGGAGTGCGAACTCAGTAACCTCGCGGACCTTCGGACGGGAGAGCCCGCGGTCCAGCAGAAGATCTCGGCCTACCTCGACGACCTCCTGAGCCTCGGCGTCGACGGCTTCCGCATCGACGCCGCCAAGCACCTTCCCGCCCGCGACGTGCGGGCCATCGTCGACTCCCTCGACGGCGACCCCCTCATCATCTCGGAGGTCATCCGCGGCTCCGGCGAGCCCATCCAGCCGGAGGACTACCTCGACGCCGGCTCGGTGTTCGCGTTCCAGTTCGCCAAGGACATCGCTGGCATCGTCCCCGGCGGCGCCGTCCACCGCGCCCTCGAGATCCGCGACGGCGAGGTGCCGTCCGAGCAGGTGTACACGTTCGTCACCAACCACGACACCGAACGCAACCGCCAGACGCTGTCCTACAAGGACCCGAAGAAGTACCACCTGGCCAACATCCTGCTGCTGGCGGTGCCGTACGGCACCCCGGTGCTCTACAGCGGGTACGCCTTCACGGACCGCGACGCCGGCGCGCCCCAGTCCGACGGCGTGGTCACCGACACCGAGTGCGCCCAGCCGACGCCCACGGACAAGCCAGAACCGGGCACCTGGCTCTGCCTCCACCGCAGCTACGCGGGGCTGGTGGAGTGGGCCGCCGTCGTGGGCGATGCAGAGCCGGAGAACCTGTGGCAGGAGGGCTACGCCGTCGCCTTCGACCGCGGCGACCTCGGCCTGATCGCCATCAACGGGAACTCCACCAAGGCCATCGAGCCGGAACTGACCACCAACCTCCCCGACGGCACCTACTGCGACGCCCTGGTTCCCGAGGACTGCACCTTCGAGGTGAAGGACGGGAAGGTGAAGGTCACCGTGGAACCCATGACCGCCGTCGCGCTGCACGCCTAGACTCGGCGCCATGCTCTCTTCGCCTGCGACCCTCGTCCTCGGAGGCCGGCGCTTCGATGCGTCCCGCCCAGCCGTCATGGGCATCATCAACCGCAACAGCGACTCCTTCTACACCGCCGCCCGCTACGCCGACACCACCGCAGCCGTCGAACGTGCCAAGCAGATGATCGACGAGGGCGTGGACATCATCGACATCGGCGGCGTCCGTGCGGGTCAGGAAGGCGAGTGGGTCACCGGCACCGAGGAGATCCAGCGCGTGCTACCGGTGCTCGAGGCGCTGCGTGAACTCCCGGTGCTCACCTCCGTCGACACCTGGCGCACCGAGGTCGCCCAGGCGTGCGCCGGCCTGGTGGACCTCATCAACGACACCTGGGCGGGGGCCGACGCCGACCTCGTCCACGTCGCCGCCGAGACCGGCGCCGGCTACGTCATCTCCCACACGGGCGGGCTCCCGCCGCGCACAGATCCCACCAGCATCGACTACGGCCCGGGCGACGCCGTCGTCGAGCACGTGCTGGACGGGCTGCAGGAGGGCGCCCGCCGCGCCGAGGAGGCCGGGCTACCCCGGGAGCGCATCCTCATCGACCCCACCCTCGACTTCGGCAAGACGACGCTCAACTCGCTGGCGCTGGTGGCCAACACCCACCGCATCGTCGCCCTGGGTTACCCCGTCCTCCAGGCGATCTCCCGGAAGGACTTCGTGGGCGAGACCCTCGACCTGCCCGCCGACGAACGCCTCGAAGGCACGCTGGCGGCAACCGCAATCTCGGCCTGGCAAGGGGCGACGGTGTTCCGCGCGCACGACGTCCGGGCCACCCGGCGGGTGCTGGACATGGTGGCCTCCATCCGCGGGGACCGCGCCCCGGTCCGCGCCGACCGGGGACGCTGAGCCACTGGCGCCGCATCCGGAGGGAGAATTTTGCCACATCCCTCCGCAGCCGCGCCGATCCGGCAGAAAAGTCCCTGCAATTTTAGCCGCACCGATTTTCGTTCAATCTCTGGCCTCGGGTTATGAGTGAAAAGCGCTGGTCTAGGGTTGAAACGTGGGTTTCACCCCCTAGAAAGACGGAGAGCTATGAGCGATCAAGCCACCAGTGCGGCCGATCTCAGCCTGGCCGCGGACTTCGATACTCCTTCCCAGGCGGACTGGGAGAAGGAGGTCCTGAAGGTCCTCAACCGCAGGCGCCCCGAAGGGACGGAGCTGAACATTGAACAGGCGTACAAGCGTCTGACCAGCACCACCGTCGACGGCCTGACCATCAAGCCGCTGTACGTGAAGAGCGACGGCACGGACGACCTGGGCTTCCCCGGCGTCGCCCCGTTCGTGCGTGGCACGACCGTGCGAGACGGAAGCATGGATGCCTGGCACGTCGCCCAGCTCCACGAGGACCCCGACGCGGCGGAGACCCGCCGCTTCATCTTGCAGGACCTGGAGCGCGGTGGCACCGCCGTCTACCTCCGCGTCGACCCCGACGCGATCCAGCCTGAAGACCTCTCAGCCGTGCTCTCCGACGTCCTCCTGGACCTCGCGCCGGTCTACCTCACCTCGAAGACCCGACAGCTGGAGGCGGCCAGGGCGCTGGCCGCCGTGTTCGAGGCGTCCGACAAGGACAACTCCTCCTTCACCGGTAACTTCGGCATCGATCCCATCGGTGCGGCCGCCCTGGCCGGCACCGAGCCCGACCTCAGTGTCCTCAAGGACGCCGTCGAGCTGGCCGAGCCGTTCCCGGGCGTGCGCCCGGTGGTCGTGGACGCCACCATCTACCACAATGCCGGGGCCGGCGACGTGCATGAGCTGGCCTATGCGGCCGCGGTGGGCGTCGAGTACGTCCGCGCGCTGACCGACGCCGGGCTCACCGTCGACGATGCCTTCGACGCCATCCTCTTCCGCGTCTCGGCGACCACGGACCAGTTCGCGACCATCTCGCGGCTGCGGGCCCTCCGCGGCGTGTGGAACCGCGTCGGCGAGGTGCTCGGCGTGACCGACACCAAGCGCGGCGCCGTCCAGCACGCCGTCACGTCGGAGCGTCAGCTGTCCCGCGACGACGCCTACGTCAACCTGCTGCGCGGCACCATGTCGTCGTTCGCGGCGGCTGTCGGTGGCGCCGAGGTGCAGACGGTCCAGCCGTTCGACACCGCATGGGGCCTCCCGTCGGAGTTCTCCCGCCGGACCGCCCGCAACACGCAGATCCTCCTCGCCGAGGAATCCAACGTGGGCCGCGTCAACGACCCGGCCGGCGGCGCCTGGTTCGTCGAGTCGATGACCCGCCAGATGAGCGAGAAGGCCTGGGCCGTCTTCCAGGCGCTCGAGGCCGACGGCTTCGCCCAGGCCCTGGCCGATGGCACGGTGGCGGCGCAGCTCGACGAGCTCAACGCGTCCCGCAAGAAGCTGCTCGCCACCCGCAAGCTCCCGCTGACCGGTGTGTCGATGTTCCCCAACCACGCGGAGAAGCCGGTCGAGGCCAAGCCCCGCCCTGCCGCCCCCGAGTTGGGCGGCCTGAAGCTGGTGCGCGACTCGCAGGACTTCGAGAACCTCCGCGACCGCGCCAACAAGGCCCGCGAAGCGGGCAACGCCCCCAAGGTCCTGTTGGCCTGCCTGGGCCAGCGTCGCGACTTCGGCGCCCGTGAGGGTTTCACCGGCAACCTGTTCCACGTCGGCGGCATCGACACGCCGCTGGCCGAGGGCAGCTCGCCGGAGGACTTCGCGCGTCAGTTGAAGGAGCAGGGCACCACCGTTGCGGTGCTGTGTTCCTCCGCCAAGGTCTACGCCGATCAGGGTGTCGCCGTCGCTGAGGCCCTCCGGGCCGCCGGCGCGCAGACGGTGCTCGTCGCAGGACAGATCAAGGAGCTGGGCGAGGGCGGAGAGACCGCCGTCGACGGCAACGTGTTCGACGGCATGAACGTGGTCGAGCTGCTCACCACCACCCTCGACCAGTTGGGAGCTGAGAAGTGACTATCCCCCGCTTTACCGATATCGACTTCGCGTCGGCCGTGCCGGCCAACGCGGAGGAGACCTTTGACGCGATCAACCACGAGGTCGGCCACTCCGCCGGATGGCAGACGCCGGAGCACATCCTGGTGCCGCCGCTGTTCCGCGGCGCGGACCTGGACCAGCTCGACTTCCTCGAGACCGCGCCGGGCATCCCGCCGTTCCTGCGCGGGCCCTACGCGACGATGTACGTCAACCAGCCCTGGACCGTGCGCCAGTACGCGGGCTTCTCCACCGCTGAGGAGTCCAACGCCTTCTACCGCCGCAACCTCGCGGCCGGCCAGAAGGGCCTGTCCATCGCGTTCGACCTCGCCACCCACCGTGGCTACGACTCCGACCACCCGCGCGTGGCCGGCGACGTGGGCATGGCCGGTGTCGCCGTCGACTCGATCCTCGACATGCGGCAGCTGTTCGACGGCATCCCGCTGGACCAGATGTCGGTGTCGATGACGATGAACGGTGCGGTGCTTCCCGTGCTGGCGCTGTACGTCGTCGCCGCCGAGGAGCAGGGCGTCAAGCCCGAGCAGCTGGCCGGAACCATTCAGAACGACATTCTGAAGGAGTTCATGGTCCGCAACACCTACATCTACCCGCCGTCGCCGTCGATGCAGATCATCGCCGACATCTTCGCCTACACCTCCAACAACATGCCGCGGTTCAACTCGATCTCCATTTCGGGTTACCACATGCAGGAGGCCGGCGCGACGGCCGACATCGAGATGGCCTACACCCTGGCCGACGGCGTGGAGTACATCCGCGCCGGCGAATCGGTGGGCCTCAACGTGGACCAGTTCGCACCCCGCCTGTCCTTCTTCTGGGCAGTGGGCATGAACTTCTTCATGGAGGTCGCCAAGATGCGCGCCGCCCGCATGCTGTGGGCGCGTCTGGTGCGCGACTTCGGGCCGAAGAACCCGAAGTCGATGTCGCTGCGCACGCACTCGCAGACCTCCGGCTGGTCGCTGACCGCGCAGGACGTGTACAACAACGTGGGCCGCACCTGCATCGAGGCCATGGCCGCGACGCAGGGCCACACCCAGTCGCTGCACACCAACGCGCTCGACGAGGCCATCGCGCTGCCGACGGACTTCTCCGCCCGCATCGCCCGCAACACCCAGCTGTTCCTCCAGCAGGAATCCAAGACCACCCAGACGGTCGACCCGTGGGCCGGCTCCGCGTACGTCGAGAAGCTCACCGAGCAGCTCGCGCGTCGCGCCTGGGAGCGGATCCAGGAGGTGGAGCAGGCCGGCGGTATGGCCAAGGCCATCGAGCAGGGCATCCCGAAGATGCGCATCGAGGAGGCGGCTGCCCGCACCCAGGCGCGCATCGATTCCGGCCGCCAGCCGGTCATCGGCGTCAACAAGTACAACCTCGACACCGAGGACGCGCTTGAGGTGCTGAAGGTCGACAACCGTGCGGTGCGTGGTGCGCAGATCGCCAAGCTCGAGCAGCTACGCGCCGAGCGCGACGAGACTGTCACGCAGGAGATGCTGGAGCGCCTCACCTGGGTCGCAGCCAACCCGGATTCGACGGACCCTGATCGCAACCTGCTGAAGGTGGCGATCGACGCGGCCCGCGCCAAGGCGTCGCTGGGCGAGATCTCCGACGCGCTGGAGAAGGTTTACGGGCGCTACACCGCGCAGATCCGTACGATCTCTGGTGTGTACAGCAAGGAAACCGGCAACAACGAGGCGGTGGAGAAGGCGCGCGCCCTGGTCGAGGAGTTCGAGACCAAGGAAGGCCGACGCCCGCGCATCCTCATCGCGAAGATGGGCCAGGACGGCCACGACCGTGGCCAGAAGGTCATCGCCACCGCCTATGCCGATCTCGGCATGGACGTCGACGTAGGCCCGCTGTTCCAGACCCCCGAGGAGACCGCACGCCAGGCCGTCGAGTCCGACGTCCACGTGGTGGGCGCCTCCTCGCTGGCAGCCGGCCACCTCACCCTGGTGCCTGAGCTGCGCAAGGAGCTGGACAAGCTGGGCCGCAGCGACATCATGGTGGTCGTCGGTGGCGTGATCCCCGCGCAGGACTTCGACGAGCTCCGCGAAAGCGGCGCCGACGCGATCTACCCGCCCGGCACGATCATCCCCGAGGCAGCGATCGACCTGCTGACGAAGCTGAACGAGCGCCTCGCAGACTGAGCACAGCGAACCCCCCGAGCACCACGCTCGGGGGGTTTCGTGCTGCCTGGACGACTACGTGCGCAGCAGCCAGGCGACCTCGTTGAGCAACAGTTGCCGACGCGACGCTGACTGGTAGGACAGCTCGTCGTGGCCCAGGCCGTCGAAGACCACCTGGCCACGGACCGCCCAGCCCATCACCTGGTCGCGTCCCTCCAGCGTGTGCTGGACCAACGGTGTGACCCCCTCGTCGATGTCCAGGCGTGAGTACTTCTCGTCGAACACCTCGACGGCGTCCAGCCCCGCCCACACTGGGTGCTTCTCGGCGCGGGCGGCCGGTTCGAACGTCGCGTCGGAGATCTCCGGGTGCCACGAGTCCGGTCCCCAGTTCCCGCCGACGGCCGCCCGCCACTTCGGCTGCTGCCGGAAGGCTCCGTTGGAGGTGTGGATGCTGAGCGCACGACCGCCTGCGTCCAGGTAATCCCCCAGCGCGCCGAGGTCGTCGTCGAACTCTGCCGACGGCGACTCCGGCTCGTCGGCGATCCCGCCGCCGGCGTTGACCACCAGCAGGTCGAAGGAGGCCAGGTCGAGCATCGAGCCGGCGACGGTCTCGCGCACCTCGACCGCGTAGCCGGCGTCCCGCAGCACCTCAGCGATCGCCGGCGTTGTCCGCTCGAACGGGTGCCAGGGGTCCGCGTACGGACCCACGCCGCTCAACACCAGAATCCTGCCCATGGAGATCCTCTCCCGCGTTTGTTCGACGCCGCCACTTTATCGCCGCGTTCTTCACCGCACTCAGAACCCGGCCGAACGGCGGCCGCTACGCTGAGCCCATGACCACAGTGCTCGTCACCGGCGGTGCGGGATTCATCGGCAGCAACTTCGTGCACTGGGTCATCCAGCACACAGATGCCTCCGTCGTGGTCCTCGATGCCCTCACCTACGCCGGCAATCCCGCCAGCCTCGCCGGGCTGCCCCCGCGCCGGTTCGAGTTGGTCACGGGCTCCATCACCGCCCCCGGGCTGGTCAACGACCTGGTCGAGGCCAGCGACGCCGTCGTCCATTTCGCAGCGGAATCCCACAACGACAACTCGCTGGAAGGTCCCGGCGCGTTCATCGACACCAACATCGTGGGCACCTACCACGTGCTGCAGGCCGTACGCCTGTTCAACAAGCGGCTGCACCACATCTCCACCGACGAGGTGTTCGGGGACCTGCCCCTGGGATCGGCGGAGCGGTTCACTCCGGAGAGCGCGTACCGGCCGTCGTCGCCCTATTCGGCCTCCAAGGCCGCCAGCGACCACCTGGTTCGCGCCTGGGTGCGGTCCTTCGGTGTGGAGGCGACGGTGTCCACGTCGTCGAACAACTACGGCCCCCGCCAGCACGTGGAGAAATTCATCGCCCGCCAGGTCACCAACCTCATCACCGGCCACCGGCCCAAGCTCTACGGGTCCGGCGACCACGTGCGCGACTGGCTGCACGTCGACGACCACAACTCGGCCGTCTGGGCCGTCCTGACGAAGGGCCGGGTGGGCGAGACGTACCTCATCGGTGCCAACAACGAGAAGAGCAACCGCGAAGTGGTGGAGCTCATCCTGCAACTCATGGGCCACGCCCCCGACTGGTACGACCACGTGGCGGACCGCCCCGGCCACGATCTGCGCTACGCGATCGACGCCGGCAAGCTCCGCGACGAACTGGGTTGGGAGCCGCGGTACACGGACTTCGCCGAGGGGCTCGACGACACCATCACCTGGTACGAGGACAACGAAGCGTGGTGGAGGCCCATGAAAGAGGCCACAGAAGAGCGCTACGCCGCCCGCAACCAGTAGCGGCGCCTCACCAGCTGCTGCCACTGGTGCCGCCGCCTCCACCGCCGCCGCTGCTGCCCGACGAGAAGCCGGAGGATCCCCCCGAGCCACCACTCGACGCCGGCGGGGCGGAGGCGCTGGTGACCTCGCGGCTGAAGCGGCTCATCTCCCTGTCGAAATCCGCGAACGACGCGGAGCCCACCCAGAACGACGTGTCGACCTCGTCGATCCTGCCCTGCGCAGCCCACTCGCGGCACACGGCGGTCCACCTCTCCGTGAGTCCCAACACCACCGCCCAGGGCAGGTAGCGGCGGTAGATGTCGCGGTCCGCCTCGAAGTTGAGCTGCTTGGCCTCGGCGGTGTTGATGTACTTCCGGAAGCCCTCCACCTGGTCGCGGAGCGCGGTGCCGTCCGCCGACAGGATCGCCTTGGGCAGCAGCCTCTTCCCGAGGATCGCGCCCGCCACGCCGCCGATGAACAGCCCCAGCCCGATGCGGAAGCCGCCGTCGGGCAGCGGATTGTCCACGAGCAGTGCGTACGCGGTGAACAGCACCGCCGGCAACAACGGCAGGAAGAACACCAGCAGACCCCGCTTGGTGGGCGCATAGGGCTGGAACCATCCCGACGTCGCAATCTCGTGCTCGGCGGCCTCCTCCATGATCTGGCGCATCTGCCGGGCATTGTTGGCCGGCAACTTCTCCCGGCTGTCCGTCGCGTGGAGGAGGACCCGCCACTCCGTTCCTGAGGCTCCCTCGCCGGAGCCGTCGACGCGCTGCACGATGAGCGGCTTCGAGTCGAGCACCACCAGGTTCCGCACCGCCAACTGCACCAGCGTGGCGGCCAGGTGCACGGGCTTGAACTGGCGGTCCAGCAGGAGGCCCGCCTGGCGCGGCTGGATCTCCGGTGGGTGGAAGCGGACCGGGACGTCCTCGTTGCGTCGCACAGCGCGGACGACGCCGGGCGCGCCGACGAGGCCGGGCGCCACCGTCGCGTACCTCTCATCGCGGCGACGTCCGACCAGCGCGGCCGCTGCCCCCGCCGCGATCACCGCGCCCCCGCCGCCCAGACCGAGCAGCGTGCCGGCGGCGCGGCGCTCGTTCCGGGCGGCGTCCAGGCTGGGCTCCAGCGGCACCGTCGAGGTGAAGGCAGCGGCCGGGAGCGCGAAGTCGGTGACCAGCGGCGGGTACTCGTTGCCGAGCAGGTCGAGGCCGGCTGTCACCGTGGCGCCGTCGACCTGCGCAGAGAACTCGCAGGGGCGGCCGGGACCCTCCCGGTAGTAGCTCAGATCCAGGCAGGCGGTCCCCTCGGGGGCGGCCGGGAGGCGCCACACGGCGGTGGCGCCGGTGAGGTCGTACGTGCCGGTGTGGACGATGGGCACGCGGAGGCGGGCGGTGTCGCCCTCGACGGCGACCGCCCCGGCGATCCGGTACGAGAGGTGGAAGGTCCTGAGCACCTGCTGGGCGCCCGGGTTGTCGGCCCGGAACGTGAGCCAGCCCACGAGCGTGCTCTGCGCCGAATCCGAGCGCCAGACCTCGGGGGTCACCTCCCCGCCCTGTTCGTCCCGGATGCGCACGTCGGAGATGTCGATGACCTGGTCGAGGTCCTCAGACCACGGCGCCCTGACCACGAAGTCCAGCTGGATCCGCTCCGAGGCGTCGGCGGGGAACATGAACTCGAGGCGCTGCTGCACCTCGGCGGAGCCGTCGGGGAGCACCTCCACGGTGCTGTACAGCCCACGCAGTTCGTGGCCGATGAGGCGCTTCGGCTCCAGCACCGGTTCCGCGCGGGTCACGGACCCGGGTGGGAGCTCGGCGACCACGCTGGTCACGCCCGGCCCACCGTCGTGCGAGAAGCTGGCCACCCCGTCGTCGACGGCGGACTGGCACTCCTCGCTACCGACGAGGCACCGCGCCCGCGCGACACCCTCGGGGCCGGTGACCGTCGCCGTGAACTTCCGCACCTGCGGGAGGTCCGGGCTGTTGACGTCCCAGAACAGTTGGGGCGCACCCTCGAAGGTGCGCAGCGCGCCGGCCATCGTGTACTCGACGACGTAGGTGGCGTCCCTGGTGCCGAGCTCGACGTCGGGGTCGCCGATGCGCAGGCTCACCGCCTCGGTGGAACCTGCGCCCCGCGTCGTCTGGGTGAAGCCGGCGGGGGCCCCGCTGGGGCTCGACACGGAGACGTCGGTGATGTCGTAGAGCACGTCCTGGCTGTAGTCCTGATCCCATGGTTCGCGGGTGGCGAAGTCGAGGATGATGCCGTGGCGGTCCTTCTCCGGGAAGTGCCACTGCACCTCGTAGCGGACGTCCACGGTGCCGTCGCGCTGGATGTCGTAGGTGACGTCGAGATGGCTGATGTATTCGTCATCGGCCCAGGCGGGGGTCGCCCAGAGCATCGGGAGGCAGACGAGAGTCAGCACGGCCAGCATGCGTCCGAGGCGTTTCATGGGGGTGACGGTAACAAAGGGCGGGTTCGCGGCACAGCCACCGGGGCCCCGATCCCCGGAGGCACCCGGAAGCGGGAAACCCCACGCGATAGGGTCAGCATCATGCGCAAGGTGAGTGTCGAAGATCTGGCTCAGGGCATCGTCGAAGGGTCCCGCGGGCACATCGCGCGGGCGATCACGCTCGTCGAGTCACTCAAGCCCGCGCACCGCGAACAGGCCCATGAGCTGCTGCAGAAGATCGCGCCCCTGACAGGTCGTGCGTTCCGCGTCGGCATCTCCGGCGTACCCGGCGCCGGGAAGTCGACGTTCATCAACGCCATGGGCGTCAAACTCATCGAGGAGCGGGAGCACAAGGTGGCGGTGCTGGCGGTGGACCCGTCGTCGTCGCGCACCGGCGGCTCCATCCTGGGTGACCGCACCCGGATGGCGGAGCTGGCCCAACACGACAACACCTTCATCCGGCCCTCGCCCTCGGCCGGGCACCTGGGCGGCGTCGCGCGGGCCACCCGCGAATCGATGCTGGTGCTCGAGGCGGCCGGCTACGACGTGGTGCTGGTCGAGACGGTGGGCGTGGGGCAGAGCGAGGTGGCCGTGCACGGCATGGTCGACACCTTCCTCATGCTGCAGGTGGCGCGCACCGGAGACCAGTTGCAGGGCATCAAGCGCGGCATCCTGGAGCTGGCCGACGTGATCGCCATCACGAAGGCCGACGGCGACAACGAGCAGGCCGCGAGGGTCGCCGCGCGGGAACTCAGCATCGCGATGAAGCTCATCACCAGCGACAACGAGAAGCGCCGGGCTCCGGTGCTGACCTGTTCGTCGTACACCGGGGAAGGCCTGGACGGGGTCTGGGACGCGGTGGTCGCGCACCGCAACGAGCTGGAGGAGGGGGGCTCGCTGCAGGCGCGGCGCCTCGACCAACAGCGCGACTGGCTGTGGAACATGGTGCGCGACGAGCTGATGGAATCGCTGCGCACCTCGCCCGAGGTGCGGGCGGTGGCAGACCGCGTGGAATCGCGGATCGCCCACGAGTCGCTGTCCGCCCTGGAGGGGTCTGCGGCCATCCTGCGCGCCTTCGGCCAGCACATCGACACGTTCGCCTGGGCCCGTCCGGCCGGCGCGTGACCCGAACCACCGGCGGCCACCGCCGCGGGGCAGGAAAGAAGCGAGCGGCGGCAAACACCCTGCGCAAATCGAAGTGGCCTCATCCCTGAGGGTAGACTGCGCGGGTACCGTTGCGTCCGGACGACTCGGGAAGGAGGCGCATGGGAGTCTTCGACAAGGCTGAGAAGCGGATCGAATCCGCCGTCGGTAAGGTCTTCGCACGGGCCTTCAAGGGCTACGTGCACCCCGTCGAGATCGTCGCGGGGATCCAGCGCGAGCTGGACGCCGAAGCCAAGCTCCTCTCCCGCGACAAGCGCCTGGTGCCCAACGCCTTCACCATCGGCCTGTCCCAGGGCGACTACGACAGGCTCGCGCCCTACTCCAAGACCCTCAACGCTGAGATCCTGCCCTCCATCCGCGACCACGCGGCAGACAGGCAGTACGTCTTCAACGGCCCCATCTCCATCGACTACGAACTGGACACGTCCCTGCCGACGGGCCAGTTCACCGTCGCCTCCGAAGCCATCGCACCGGAGACCCGCAAGGAATCGCCGCGCCCCGGCCGCCTCGTGCTGGAGGTCAACGGCGTGCGCCACCCCCTGATCGCCCCCGGCATCCTCATCGGCCGCGGGAACGAGGCGGACCTGCGCCTCAACGACCCAGGAGTCTCCCGCCGCCACGCGCTCATCAGCGTCGCCGGAGACCCGCAGCACCCCGTCATCACCATCGAAGACCTGGGTTCCACCAACGGCGTGCACGTCAACGGCAGCCGCATCAGTAAGACGAGGATCGGAGAAGGCACCCGCATCGAGATCGGGAACACCAGAATGTTGGTCCACACGCCTTCGGAGACGTGAGTGTCGGATCTCGTGATCGCGGCGATCAAGATCGCCTTCCTCGGCCTGCTCTGGCTGTTCATCCTCTTCGTGGCCAACGTGGTGCGCACGGACATGTTCGGCCGTCGCGTGCCCGTGTCCTCACTGAGCGCCATCCCCGCAGACCGGGGCCGCGGCAAGAACCGCTCCAAGCTGCCCACCCGCTTCGCGGTCACGGCGGGCCCGCAGCAGGGCACCTCGGTGCCGGTGGAGCCCACGATCAACCTCGGG
This sequence comes from Tessaracoccus sp. MC1865, assembly GCF_017815535.1. Classification (NCBI taxonomy): domain Bacteria; kingdom Bacillati; phylum Actinomycetota; class Actinomycetes; order Propionibacteriales; family Propionibacteriaceae; genus Tessaracoccus; species Tessaracoccus sp. MC1865. Next base: position 2,688,496 of record NZ_CP072596.1, read on the forward strand.
CGGGCCGCGGATTCCACGCTGCTGCTCGACGACGACTACGCCTCCGCCCGGCACGCGCAACTGGTGCAGAAGGACGCCACCACGTGGGTGATCTCGGATCTGCAGTCCACCAACGGCACCTATGTGAACGGCAAGCTCGTCACTGAGCCCACCAAGGTCACCGTCGGCGATGTGGTGCGCATCGGCAAGACCCTCATGCGACTGGAGATCTAGTGACCTTCAGCCTCCGCTTCACCGCCCACTCCGAGGTGGGCCGCATCCGGAAGAACAACCAGGATGCCGGCTACGCCTCCCCCACCATGCTGTTGGTGGCAGACGGCATGGGCGGCGCGGCAGCGGGGGACCTGGCTTCCGCCGTGGCCTCCACGGAGGCGGCCCGCTCGGATGTGCACGACGAGGTGCGCGCGGCGGACGGCGAGGAGCTGCTCGCCCGGATCGCCGGCATGATCGCCCGGTCCAACACCAAACTCACAGACCTCATCGAGTCCAACCTCGAACTCGACGGCATGGGCACCACCTTCTGCGGCGCGCTGTTCAACGGCACAGAGTTCGGGCTGGCCCACATCGGCGACTCCCGCGGCTACCTCCTCCGCGACGGCACCCTCACCCAGCTGACGCACGACCACTCCTGGGTGCAGTCGCTGATCGACGAGGGCAAGATCACGCCCGAACAGGCGGCCACCCACCCCCACCGCTCCCTCATCCTCAAGGTGCTCAACGGGCAGGTCCACTTCGAACCGGACCTCATGGTGCACGAGGCGCAGCTGGGTGACCGCCTCATGTTCTGTTCCGACGGGCTCAGCGGCCTCGTCGACGACGACGTCATCGAGGAGGTGCTGCGGGGCCAGGACCTCGACGACGCGGTGGCCACGCTGGCCCGTTTCGCCAACGACAACGGCGGCCACGACAACATCACCATCGTCCTGGGCGAGGTCGTCGAGGCCGATCCGGAACTCGACGCCACCCCGGCCCTGCTGGTGGGCTCCGCCGTCGAGGTGGAGATCCCCCGCACCGGCGGCCCCGCGGCGCTGCACACTGGTCACGGCTACCCCACCACGCCGTCGGACGTCCTGGTGGAGCACGACGCCGAAGAGGCCGCGCGCTACGCCCCCACGGAGGACAAGCCCCGCTGGCCGGGCATCATCGCCACCTTCCTCGCGATCGCGCTGGTGGTGGCCGGCGGCTGGTGGGCCACCTCCTCGTACGTCTCCAGCCGGTATTTCGTCTCCGCCGACGACGGGCAGGTCGCCGTCTTCAACGGCGTGCCCGGCAACGTGTTGGGCGTCGAGCTGCACAACCTGGTGGAACGCACCGACATCCCGGTGGACAACCTGCCGCGCTTCTTCCGCGGCGAGGTCGAGGCATCCATCACCGTGGGCTCCGTCGAGGCGGCAGAGCGCACCGTCGGCACCCTGCGGGAGCTGGCGGACAACTGCGTGGCCATCCGCGAGGAGCGCCGCCAGGAGCGCGAGAACCCGCCCGCAACGCCGTCGCCAGAGCCTCTGGAGTCAGAGTCGCCGGGGCCGGCCGATGAGTCACCTGAGCCCGTCGAAGAGGGGCCGGGCCTGCCCGGGGACCCGTTGCAGACCACGTCGCCCGGGTCGCCGATCACGGCGCACGTCCCCCCGCTGCTGGTGCCGCACACCCCTGAGCCCCTGGAGACGCCCACCCTCGGCGAGGAGCTGGCCACGCTGGAGCCGGCCCCGGGCGAAGAGGCCGACCTGGAGGACTGCTGATGTCCGCGCAGGCGCAGGTGATGCCCCAGGTCGCCGATGAGGTCATCGTCTACAAGAAACGGCGCAACGTCGAGCTGCTGCTGCTGGTGCTGGCGCAGAGCTTCGGGTTCGCGGGCTGGGTCATCACCAATCTCAACCTCTACGGCGAGCTACCCACCACCATGCCGGCGACGGCCGCCCTCTGGTACGGCCTGGGGCTGGTGACGCACCTGGTGGTGCGCTTCAAGCTGCCCTACGCAGACCCGGTGATCCTGCCCACGGTGTTCCTCCTCAACGGCCTCGGCCTGGCGATGATCTACCGCATCGACCAGATCCCCGAACCGGTCCGCACGGATTCCTCGATGCAACTGGTCTGGACGACACTCGGGCTGGTGCTCTTCACGCTGGTCGTCTTCCTGCTGCGTGACCACCGCCGCCTCCAGCGCTACCCGTACCTGCTGTTCATCGGCGGCCTGATCCTGCTGCTGCTGCCGCTGGCGCCGTTCATCGGCCACGCGTCGGGCGGCGCGCGGATCTGGATCCGCGTGTTCGGCTACTCGTTCCAGCCGGCCGAGATCGCCAAGATCATGCTGGCCATCGCGTTCGCCGCCTACTTCTACGAGAAGCGCGACCTCCTGGCCCTGGCCGGCAAGCGCTTCCTCGGCATCGATTTCCCGCGCGCCAGAGACCTCGGCCCCATCGCCGTGATGTGGCTCGCGTCGCTGGCCGTCATGGTGTTCCAGAACGACCTGGGCACCTCGCTGCTGTTCTTCGGCCTGTTCACCGTGATGATCTACATCGCGACGGAGCGGCCGGCGTGGCCGATCATCGCCGGGCTCGCGTTCGTCGCCGCCGGCATCGCGGCCTACAACTTCACCAGCCACGTGCCGCGCCGCGTCAACGCGTGGCTGGACCCGTTCTCCGACTACGACCGGAACCTGCAGATCATCTCCGCCCAGTTCGGCCTGGGCTGGGGCGGGCTGTTCGGCCGCGGCTGGGGGCTCGGCCGCCCCGGGCTCACCCCGCTGGCGAAGTCGGACATGATCGCCGCCGCAATCGGCGAGGAACTGGGCGTGCTCGGCCTGATGGCCGTCATCCTGGCCTACGCGCTCCTGATCGCCCGCGGCTTCAAGACCGCCGTGACCTCGCCGGACGGGTTCGGCAAGATGCTCGCCGCCGGCCTCAGCTTCGTGTTCGCGCTGCAGGTCTTCGTCATCATCGGAGGCGTCACGCGCCTGCTGCCGCTGACCGGTCTCACCACGCCGTTCATGTCGCAGGGCGGCTCATCGCTGATCGCCAACTGGATCATCATCGGCATCCTGATGGTCATCTCGCACCGGAGCCGGCAGCCCCAGGCCGCCACTGCGGCGCCGCAGGATGTCGCCCAGCTCGACGCCTCGTCACTCGATGACGCGACGGCGGTGATCCACCGGTGAACGGACCCATTCGCAAGGTCGCCTCCTTCGTGGCACTCCTGCTGGCCGCGCTGTTGGTCAACCTCACCTGGATCTCCGTGGTGCGGACGGACTCGCTCAATGAGGACGGCCGCAACCGCCGCGTCCGCGACGCGGAGTTCTCCCGCAACCGCGGCACCATCCTGGTGGGCAACACGCCCATCGCGCAGTCGGTGGAGCGCTCCGGCCGGTTCCCCTACGTGCGCACCTACCCCGCCCCTGAACTGTGGAGCTCGGTGACCGGGTGGTACTCCTACGACTACGCCCGTTCCGGGCTCGAGCAGAGCTACAACCAGCAGCTCGCCGGCACGTCGACGTCACAGGCGGCGAGCCGGGTGGTCGACATCCTCAGCGGCAGGCAGGGGCGCGGCGCGAACCTGTCCACCACGCTGAACCCCGCCGCCCAGGCCGCGGCGGTGGCCGCGCTCGGCAACCAGCGCGGCGCCGTCGTCGCCATGGACTACACCACCGGCGCCATCCTGGCCCTGGTCTCCACGCCCACCTACGACCCCAACAGCCTCGCGACAGTGGACCTCGCCGCGGAGCGCGACGCCTGGTCAGCACTGCTCAACGCCCCCGAGGAACCGCTGAAGAACCGGGCAACGCGCGAGGTCTACCCCCCGGGGTCGACCTTCAAGCTGATCACCGCGGCGGCCGCCCTCGAGGACGGCATGGTGCCCTCCACGGAGGTCGACGCGCCCGCGTCGCTGCGGCTTCCCAACTCCTCGCGGTCGATGGGCAACTCCACCAACTGCGGCGGCACCACGGTCACCCTCGAGCAGGCCATGAAGACGTCGTGCAACACCGCCTTCGGCAACATCGGGCTGGAGCTGGGCGCCGAGAAGATGATCGAGATGGCGGAGAAGTTCGGGTTCAACCAGGACCAGACCATCGACATCTCCGCAGCCACCTCCCGCTTCCCCACGGAGATCGACGAGGCCCAGACCGCGCTGACCGCCATCGGCCAGTTCGACGTGGCCGCCTCCCCGCTACAGATCGTGCAGGTGGCGGCCGCCATCGCCAACGGCGGCGAGATGATGCGCCCCCACCTGGTCTCCACCGTCACCAACCGCGACCTCACCGTGCTCACCGCCACCCAGCCGTCGTCGCTGGGCCGCCCCATCTCGGAGTCCACGGCCCAGCACCTGCGCGACATGATGGTGGCCACCGTGGAGGACGGCACCGGACGGCCCGCGCAGATCGACGGCGTCGTCGTGGGCGGCAAGACGGGCACCGCCCAGACGTCCCCGGACCGCCCGCCGTACGCCTGGTTCGTGGGGTACGCCGAAGACCCGAAGGTCGCCGTCGTCTCGTTCATCGAGAACGCCGACGTAGAGCGCGACGACATCTCCGGCGGCCGCCTGGCCGCCCCCATCTTCAAGGCTGTTGTGGAGGCCCTGCGGTGAACTTCTCAGACTTCTCTCATGTGCATGCTTCAAGATGGTGCGTGACAAACCGAAAGGACCGGGTGCGATGACAGAGCGAGGAGCCCTGCTCGGCAACCGCTACGAACTCGATCAAGTCATTGGTCGAGGTGGCATGGCCGAGGTGTGGCGCGCGCGGGACGTGCGGCTGGAACGTGACGTCGCGATCAAGCGGCTACGCGTCGACCTGGCCAGCGACCCGACGTTCCAGGCCCGGTTCCGTCGGGAGGCCCAGTCGGCCGCGGGGCTGAACCACCCCAACATCGTCGCCGTCTACGACACCGGCGAGCAGCTCGACACCGTCTCGAACGTGTCGGTGCCCTACATCGTGATGGAACTCGTGGAGGGCGTCACGCTGCGTGACGTGCTGCGCGGAGGGCGCAAACTCGTACCCGAGCGCGCGTTGGAGTTCACCGCCGGCGTGCTGGACGCACTGGCGTACTCGCACCGCGCCGGGATCATCCACCGCGACATCAAGCCGGCCAACGTCATGATGACGTCCAACGGCACCGTCAAGGTGATGGACTTCGGCATCGCGCGCGCCGTGGCGGACACGTCCGCCACCATGACGCAGACCGCCGCCGTGATCGGCACCGCCCAGTACCTGTCGCCGGAGCAGGCGCGCGGCGAGAAGGTCGACAACCGCTCCGACATCTACTCCGTCGGTTGCCTCCTCTACGAACTGCTGACCTCGCAGCCGTTGTTCAAGGGCGACTCGCCCGTGAGCGTCGCCTACCAGCACGTCCGCGAACAGCCCGTCCCGCCATCGCAGATCGACCCTGAAGTCACGCCGGAGATGGACGCCATCGTCCTGAAGTCGCTGTCGAAGGACCCCAGGGACCGGTACCAGGACGCGTCGGAGATGCGCGAGGACATCCTGCGCTCCCTCAGCGGCCAGCCGGTGTTGGCCGCCGCTCCAGCGGACGTGCCCACGCAGGTGATCCCGTCTGACCCCATGACGACGACCGCCCGCCGCGGCGTGATGCCCGCAGACCCCACCGTCGCCTCCACGAACTCGCCGGTGGTGCCACCGCCGATGGTGCCCATCGAGCACCTCGCCGACGAAGAGGACGAGCCCCGCTCCCGCACCGGCATGATCGTGCTGGCCGTCGTGGGCGGGCTCGTGGTCATCGGCCTGATCATCGGCCTCCTGATGCTGCTCAACCCGCCCGGCCCCACGGAGACCACGCCGTCGCCCACGCCGTCGGTGTCGCTCTCGCCGTCGCCGTCGCCGTCGCCCAGCACCGAGTCGCCCACGCCCAGCCCGTCGCCCTCGCCGTCGGAGAGCCCGACGGTGGAACTGGCGCTCATGCCGGACGTGATCGGCATGAACCGCGCCCAGGCGGAGAACGTGGTACGCAACGCCGAACTCCAGCCCGTCGTCGAGGAGCGCCCCGGCACCGCCGACGACCGTGGACAGGTCGTGGAGACCGACCCTGTCGCCGATGTGGAACTGGAACCCGGCTCCGAGGTGACGCTGTTCGTGTCCACCGGCGTCGAGACCCGCACCATCCCGGAGACGGTCACGGGTATCAACTACGACGCCGCCGTGGACCTGCTGACCGCCAGCGGTTTCACCAACATCCAGGAGGCCGTGCAGGCCGATCCCAGGGAGGAGGGCCCGCAGGCCAACCTGGGCGACGTCATCAAGACCGAACCGGCCCCGGGCACCGCAGTCGCCATCGACACGCCCATCACGCTGTATGTGGCGACGGGCAACTCGATCGTGCCGCGCCTGACCGGCCTGAACCAGGCCGACGCCACCGCCGCCGCCGCGGAACGTGGCTTCACCATCACAGTGGTGGAGGAGGAGTCGACTGCGCAGGTGCCCGGAGTCGTCTTCGAGCAGGAGGCCGTGTGGGATGAGCCGTGGCCGCGGAACCAGCCCTTCGAGGTGAAGGTCGCCAAGGCCCCCGCCTCGGAGCCCCCGGCAGCCTCCAGCCCGGCGGCATCACCGACGCCGTAGCCGGCCGCACCCGATAGACGTCCGCCAGATGCAGGTACCCCCCTCGAAAAGAGGGGGGTCACTCCACCTGGTGGCCGTTTACCGTTCTCCTGCCGTGGGTACGTGCCGGTGGAGCGGCGGGGCCACACCGCGCCCGCGGTGGCACAATGGCTCAGTGGCCCGCATCCTCGTCATCGACAATTACGATTCGTTCGTCTACAACATCGTGTCCTACCTCGCCCAGATCGGCGCGGAGGTCGAGGTGTGGCGCAACGACGACCCCCGCTTCGCGGATGAGCGCTGGCACGAAAGCTTCGACGGCATCCTGATCTCCCCCGGCCCCGGCACTCCGGAGGCCGCCGGCGTCTGCATCGACGTGGTGCGCACCCTCAGCGGCGTGAAGCCCATCTTCGGCGTCTGCCTGGGTCTGCAGGCCATCGGCGTCGCGTTCGGCGGCGTCGTGGACCGGGCGCCCGAGCAGCTCCACGGCAAGACTTCGCCCGTGTTCCATGAGGGCACGGGCGTGTTCAAGGGACTGCCCTCGCCCGTCACCACCACCCGCTACCACTCGCTGGCCATCATGGAGGACTCGGTTCCCGAGGTCCTGGAGGTCACCGCGCGGACCGAGAGCGGCGTCATCATGGCGGTACGGCACCGCGAGCTCGCCGTCGAGGCCGTGCAGTTCCACCCGGAGTCGGTCCTCACCGAGGGCGGTTACCAGATGCTGGCCAACTGGCTCACGGAGTGCGGCGACACCGACGCCCCCGCCCGCGCCGCGGGGCTCTCGCCCCTGGTCACGGCGGACCTGAGCCGCTGACCAAGAGCACGCGGAAGCCGCCCGGATCCTGACGGATCCGGGCGGCTTCTCCCATTCAGTCGAGCGGCCACGAGGCGCGGCCGACTCTCACGAGTCTGGTCAGGCCAGGTTGTCCTCGAAGAGCTTCATGCGGTCAGCGTCGTTGGCGAAGACCTCGGCGGCGTTAGCCTTGGTGACGACGACGGGGTCGAGCTGGTAGATGTCGACGTCCTTGGTGCCGTTGTTCTCCTGGGTATCGGCGGCAGGGAGGCCTGCTCCCGACTGGAGGGCCTTGATCAGCTCGACCGTCTTGGCGACCAACGCGTCGGTCGGCTTGGCAACGGTGGAGTACTGCTCGCCCTTGGCGATGGAGACGATCGACTCGTTCTCGGCATCCAGGCCGTCGACCACCGGGATCCTCGACTGACCGGCCTGCTTCACCGAGGTCAGGATGGCGCGGGCGATGCCGTCATTCGGGGAGAGGACGCCGTGGATCTCCTTGTCGGAGTAGAAGCCCGAGAGCAGGGAATCCATGCGCGACTGCGCCTTGGCGTTGTCCCAGTCCTGCGTGGCGACCTGGGTGAAGTCGGTCTGGCCGGACACGACGACGAGCGTCCCGTCGTCGATCTTGGGCTGCAGCACGCTCATGGCGCCCTTGAAGAAGTTCGGGGCATTGGGATCGGCCGGACCGCCGCCGAAGAGTTCGATGTTGTAGGGGCCGGGGCCAGTGGCCTCGAGTCCCTCGAGGAGCGACTCGCCCTGCAGTTCACCGGTGCGGACGGAGCCGAACTGCACGACCGCGTCGACGGCGGTGGTGTTCTCGATGAGTCGGTCGTAGCCGATGACGGCGACTCCAGCGTCGTGCGCCGTGGTCAGCACGGAGCCCAGCTGGGTGCCGTCGACCGGGCCGACGACGATGACCTTGGCGCCCTGCTCGATGAGCGCCTCGATCTGCTGCTGCTGCTGCGGCACCTTCTGGTCGGCGCTCTGGATGAGGGGCGTGAACCCGGCCTCCGTGAGCTGCGCCTCGAACATGGTCTCGGCTTCCTTCCAGTTCTGGGTGCCCAGCCACGGGAGGGCCACGCCGATGGTGGCGTCGGCCGGGAAGCCACCCTCGCTGCCGGCGGTGCTGGCCTCGCCGGCGGCCGGAGTGGTGCCGTCGCCGGCCACCGTGGCGTCGCCGCCCCGTCCGCCGCCGCAGGCCGTCAGGCTGAGGGAGGAGATCAGAAGTGCTGCCACGACTGCGGCTGTGCGCTTCAACTTCATGGTGGTGTTCCTTTCGGAGATTTTGGGCAGCATCGCCCAGGGGTGGGGTGGCGGAATGCCGTTAAAGGGGGTGTGACAAGGGTGCCGGTGTCGGCGGGATCAGGACGGAATGGTGGCCTTGTTGTCGGTCGCCGGGCCTTCGACGGGGACCTCGGGGGTACCTGCCAGGTGCTGGGCCTCGGGAGTCCCTGCGGGGACCTCCGCGACGTCGGGCTTCTTTCCGACGTTGCGCATCAGCGTGCCGATGATCGACGGCTTGCCCTGGTTCTTGTTGTGCACGTCGAAGGCGACGGCGGCCAGCAGGACGAGGCCCTTGATGACCTGCGTCTGGTCCGCGCCCACCCCCATCAGCATGAGCCCGGAGTTCAGGACGGCCATGACCAGGCCACCCACCATCGAGCCGACGACGGTGCCGATACCACCGGAGACCGCGGCCCCGCCGATGAAGACCGCGGCGATGGCGTCGAGCTCCCACATGGTTCCGTCGGAGGGGCCCGCGGCGGTGGAGCGGCCGATGAAGAGGATGCCCGCGACGGCAGCGAGGAAGCTCATGTTGGTCATGACGAGGAAGTAGGTGCGCTGGGTGTTGACGCCCGAGAGCGCGGCCGCGGCCTTGTTGCCGCCGACGGCGTAGATGTGGCGGCCGAAGCGGGTGCGCTGCGTGATGGTGTGGTAGATGATCACGAGCACGACGAGGATCAGGCCGGGGATGGGGAACGACGTGCCGGGGCGGCCGCTGCCGAACAGCCACGTGACGTAGCCGATGACGCCCGCGATCAGCACCACGCGGGTGCCGGTGACCCACAGCGGGATCTCGGAGCCGCGGGCCTTGGCCTGGCGACGTCGGTTGATCTCGCTGTACGCGAACCAGGCCAGCGCGAGGAGCCCGAGCAGCAGCGTCGAGTTGTTCAGACCGGTCCAGGCGGGCCCCCACTCGGGCAGGTAGCCGGCGCCGAGGTAGGAGAACTGCGTGGGCACGGGCACGGAGATGGAGTGCGACATCCAGATCACCAGACCGCGGAAGATCATCATGCCCGCCAAGGTGGTGATGAACCCCGGGATGCCCATCTTGGCCAGCCAGAAGCCGTGCCACATGCCCACGAGCACGCCGAGGACGAGGCCGAGCAGGAGGCCCGCCCACCAGGGGAAGCCGTACTGGGCGATGGAGATGGCCACGCTCATCCCGACGAAGCCGGCCACCGAGCCGACCGACAGGTCGATCTGCCCGATGACGATGACCATGACCATGCCGATGGCCAGGATCAGCACATAGGCGTTGCCCGAGATGAGGTTCTGGAAGTTGGACGACGTCAGCATCCGGCCGCCGGAGATGACGTTGAAGACGACGACGAGCGCGATCAGCGCCAACGCCATCGTGTACTGCTGGAGCTTGCCTCCAAAGACCTGCTTGAGAGCTTTCATGATGGTTCGATCTTCCATGGTGACTGCGCCGTCAGGCGGAGAGAGCCGGGGCCGCCGGCGCGGTGGACGTGGTGGTCATCCGGCGCATCAGGGTTTCCTGATCCGCCTCGGACGCCGGGAGGTCGCCGGTGATCCGGCCTTCGCAGATCGTGTAGATCCGGTCGCAGATGCCGAGCAGCTCGGGGAGCTCAGAGGAGATGACGATCACGCCCTTGCCGTCATCGGCGAGTTGGTGGATGAGTTTGTAGATCTCGTACTTGGCGCCGACGTCGATGCCCCGCGTCGGTTCGTCGAGGATGAGCAGCTCGGGTGAGGAGTACATCCACTTGCTGAGCACCACCTTCTGCTGGTTGCCGCCCGAAAGCGTGGCCACGCCGACGTCGACGGAAGAGCTCTTGATCCGCAACTCGCGCCGGTACCGTTCAGCCACCTCGGCCTCGAGTCGCGGCTGCAGCAGGAACCGTCGCACGATGCCCTTCAGGTTCGCCGAGACGACGGTGGCCTTGATGTCGTCGATGAGGTTGAGACCCAGGTTCTTGCGGTCCTCGGTGACGTAGGCGATGCCGGCGGCGATCGCCTTCTGGACGGTGTTGGCGTGCACCGGCCTGCCCCCGATGAGCAGTTCGCCGGAGCGGTAGGTGCCGTAGGAGTGGCCGAAGATGCTGCGCGCCAGCTCGGTACGTCCGGCGCCCATGAGGCCGGCGAAGCCCACCACCTCGCCACGGGCCACCGTGAAGTTCGCGTCCCTGACGACGAGGCGGCCGGGGACGTTGGGGTGTTCGACGTTCCAACCGCGTACCTCGGCGAGGGTCTCACCGATCTTCGGGGTCCGGTGCGGGTAGCGGTTCTCGAGCGAGCGACCCACCATGGCGCGGATGATGCGGTCCTCGTCGACCTGCCCGGCCACCACGTCGTAGGTCTCGACGGTGCGGCCGTCCCGGATGACGGTGACGGCGTCGGCGACCGCCGCGATCTCGTTGAGCTTGTGGGAGATCATCAGGCAGGTGATGCCGCGGGCTTTGAGCCCGCGCATGAGGTCCAGGAGGTGGGCGGAGTCGTCCTCGTTGAGCGCCGAGGTGGGCTCGTCGAGGATGAGGACGCGGACGTTCTTGGACAGGGCCTTGGCGATCTCGACGAGCTGCTGCTGGCCGACGCCGAGGGTCTTGACCTGGGTGTCGGGGCTGATGTCGAGGCCGACGCGCGCCAGGAGGTCCACCGCCTGTGTGCGGGCCGCCTCCCAGTCGATCAGTCCTCCGCGCATCACCTCTGAGCCGAGGAAGATGTTCTCGGTGATGGACAGCTCCGGGATGAGGGCCAGCTCCTGGTGGATGATCACGACGCCGTGTTCCTCGGAGGACTTGATGCCGTTGAAGTGCATCTCCTCCCCCTCGAGCAGGATCTCACCCTCGTACGTGCCGTGCGGGTAGACCCCGGACAGCACCTTCATGAGGGTGGACTTCCCCGCACCGTTCTCCCCGCAGATGGCGTGGATGTCGGCGCGGCGCACGGACATGGTGACGTCGTCGAGCGCCTTCACGCCAGGGAACACCTTGGTGATGTTGCGCATCTCGAGCAGCAGTTGCTCAGCGGCCATCTACGTCTCCTTCGACTGTCGCTGTCCTCTATGTCAACGATGTCATCAATGTACGGGCCCCCACCCTTGACGTCAAGCCTTGAACTCAACCGTTACCGATTCGTGATGCTGGGTTCAAGCCTTAATGCTCGCTGGTAGGGTTGCCGCATGAGGGAAAGCAGCGGAGCGCCCGGCTCACAGGCCTCGCTGCGCGAGGCGAACAGCGCCCGCATCCTCGAGGCGGTGAAGCTCTACGGCCAGCTCACACAGGTCGAGCTCGCCGCCGCCACGGGCCTCTCCCCCGCCACCGTCTCCAACATCGTGAAGCAACTGCTGGCGGCCGGTACCGTCGAGACGTCGGCGACGACGCGCTCCGGACGCCGCGCCCAGCTCGTCACGCTGGCCCGCGTCACCTCCCTCGCCCTGGGCATCCACATCCGGCCCCGCGCGCTCGAGATGTCGCTGGTGGACGCCAGCTACGCCCAGGTGGCCCGGCAGCACCTGCCGCTGCCGCCAGAGCATCGCTTCGACACCACGCTGGACCGCGCCGCGATGTTAGCCGCGGAGCTCGCCGATCAACGCGGGCTCGCGGTGGGAGAGCTGGTGGGGATCGGCGTCGCGATGCCATCCGCCAACCGCGGCGGCGCCGTCGTCGGCCTGCCGACGTGGGACGACGTCGACGTGGCCGACGTCATCGAGCGACGACTGCACCGCCCCGTCCTGGTGGAACGCGAGACCGACGCCGCCGCCCTCGCCGAGGCCCGCGTCGGGGCCTTGCGCGGCGCGGCGTGCGGCGTGTACGTGCGCGTGGGCGAGGTGACGGATTCCGCGATCGTGCTCGGGGGCGCCGTGCTGCGCCCCGGTTCGGCTCCCGCGGCGGGGCTCGGCCACGTTCGGGTCGCTCCGGACGGGGCCATCTGCCGCTGCGGTGCCCGAGGCTGCCTGAACACCGTCGTGTCGATCGAGGCCCTGCGCGAGCTGGTCCGGATCAGCCACGGCTCCCTGTCGCTGCGCGACATCGTGGCGGCGGCGAACTCGGGCGACAGGGGCTGCCGGCAGGTCGTCACGGACGCGGGGGCGGCGATCGGTGCCGCGCTCGCAGACCTCGCCACCACCGTCGGGCCGGACCGCATCGTAGTGGGCGGGCCGTTGGCCCAGGCGGGCGACGCGCTCCTGGGGCCCATGCTCGACGCCTTGGGCGCCAGACCGCTCCTCGCCGACGCGGGCTCCCTCCTGGTGCCGGGCCAGCTCGGACAGGAAGCGGAAACCCTCGGCGTCGTCGCCCGCGTCTTCGACATGATGTCCTTGACGTCTGTGCTGGAAACATCCTCAGGAGGGGAGCAACGTGGCTGAACCGCTGTTGGAGCTCAGATCCGTGCACAAGGCCTTCGGCGGCGTGCAGGCGTTGGTCGACGTGGACCTCACGGTCCGCGCGGGCGAGGTGGTCGGCCTCGTCGGCGACAACGCGGCCGGTAAGTCCACCCTCGCCCGCATCGTCGCGGGCGTCTACCAGCCCGACGCGGGGCAGGTCCGGCTGGCAGGCCGGCCGGTGGCCATCGCGTCGGCCAAGGCGGCCATCGCGCTCGGCATCGCGACGGTGTTCCAGGAGTTCGCGCTGGTGGAGAGCCTGGACGTCCCGTCGAACATCTTCCTCGGCCGCGAACTGAGCCGCAGCGACGGGCTGCTGGACGAGTCACGCATGGAGCTCCTCGCGCGCCAGTACCTGGACCAGCTCAACAGCCGCATCCCTGACCTGAGCGTCCCCCTCCACCAGCTCTCGGCCGGGCAGCGGCAGTGCGTGGCCATCGCGCGCACCCTCGTCACAGACCCGCGGCTGGTGATCCTGGACGAGCCCACGGCGTCGCTGTCGGTGGGCCAGACGGCAGAGGTGTTGAGCCACGTGGAGCGACTCCGGGAGTTGAACCTCGGCGTCATCCTCATCAGCCACAACCTGGCAGACGTGCGCTCCGTGGCGGACCGCATCGAGGTGCTGCGCCACGGCCGCAACAACGGCTCGTTCGCAGTGGACGAGGCAACCTACGAGAACGTGCTCTCTGCCATCACCGGCGCCACGCGCCACACGAAGCCCGCCGCGGGCCTCTGAGCCGACGGCTCGACGGCGGAGCGCAAGGTCAGGAACGCCCGGCTGTGATCTCGCCCGAGCCGCGCACGATCAGGCGTGTCGGCACGACCACCTGCTCTGGGCGCAGGCCCTCCCCCCGGACGCGCGCGATCAGCCGGGTGGCCGCCAACTCGCCTAGGGCGTCCGGGTCCTGGGCGATGACCGTGATGCCCGGCCGCACCAGGTCGGCCATCGGGATGTCGTCGAAGCCCACCAGCGCGACGGAGCGCTCGAGCCCCAGCCGCTGCAGCGCCCTGACGGTGGCGATCGTGATGTCGTTGCGGCCGGACAGGATGGCTGTCGGCGGCGCGTCGGATCCCATGAGTCGCTCGATGGCGGCGATCACGGCCGCCTCATCTCCCAGGTCCGTCGTCACGGTGCAGTCCGGAAGGTCACGGGTGGCCTGGCGGAAGCACGCGGTGCGTTCCCTCGAGGTGCTGATCACCTGCAGGTTGGACAGGAAGGCGATCCTGGTGTGCCCGTACCCGCGCACGTGCTGGACGGCGGCTCGGACGCCGCCGGCGTTGTCGGAGGTCACGGAGTCACAGGCGACGTCGGGAGCAGGGCGGTCCGCGAAGACGACGGGCCAGCCGCGCTCGAGTTCGCGTGCCAGGAGCGAGTGGTCCTCGCGCACGGTGAGCACGATCAGCCCGTCGAGCCGACGCGCCACGAAACCGCGGAGGCGCGCGAGTTCGACGTCCGGGTCGTCCTGCGTGCTGGCCGCCAGCGTCATCATCCCGTGGTCATTGGCGACCCGCTCCACCGCGCGGTGCAGCCGCGAGTCGAAGGCGTTGCCGACACTCGACAGGAGCAGCCCGATCGCTCCCACGCCCCCGTCGCGGCGACGCAGGTCCGAGGCCTGCTGGTGCATCACGTAGCCCATCTCGTCCGCCGCGCGGAGCACGCGCTCCGCCGTGGCTGACGCGACGTTCGGCTCGCCGTTCATGACGCGGGAGACGGTCTTGATGGCCACCCCTGACGCGCGGGCGACGTCACGCATCGTGGGGCGGGAGGAGTTGGGGAACATGCGAGTCATTTTGCCGTCAAATCTCATGAACGGCGAACTAACGATCAAGGTGACCCCAGCCTTTGTCACCCTCTGCCATGACAACGTTGTCACCAGAAGGGAAACAACCAATGGAACGACTGACCAGGGCAGGAATCGCCCTCACGGTGGCGCTCGGCGCCGCCGTCGGACTCCCTGCTGCAGCCGACGACACGGCCGGGCAGGAGCCCTACCGCCCGGCCTATCACTACACGCCGGAACGCAACTGGATGAACGACCCGAACGGGCTCGTCCACCACGACGGCGTCTGGCACCTCTACTACCAGCACAACCCCTCCGCGGACACGTGGGGCAACATGTCGTGGGGCCACACGACCAGCCCGGACCTGCTGCACTGGAGCGAGCAGCCGCTGGCCATCGCCCAGACGTTCAACGGCGAGGGGCAGGCGGTCGAGGACATCTTCTCCGGCTCCATCGTGGTCGACACGGAGAACACCAGCGGCCTCGGCACCACCGACAACCCGCCGCTGGTGGCGCACTACACCAGCGCCTAC
Source organism: Tessaracoccus sp. MC1865 (assembly GCF_017815535.1). Classification (NCBI taxonomy): domain Bacteria; kingdom Bacillati; phylum Actinomycetota; class Actinomycetes; order Propionibacteriales; family Propionibacteriaceae; genus Tessaracoccus; species Tessaracoccus sp. MC1865. The sequence goes on from NZ_CP072596.1 coordinate 2,703,773, forward strand.
ACCGGCGCACATCCCACGCTGGCCGGCATCCAGGCACAATCGGTGGCCTACTCGCTCGACGGCGGCTACACCTGGGAGAAGTATGCGGGCAACCCCGTGCTGGACCGGGGCTCGCAGAACTTCCGCGACCCGAAGGTGAGCCGCTACACATCGCCGGAGACCGGCGAGTCGTACTGGGTGATGGTCGCCGTCGAGGCGCTCGACCACCAGGTGGTGCTCTACCGCTCCGACGACCTGCTCGAGTGGACCTACCTCTCCACCTTGGGCCCGGCCAATGCCACCGGCGGCATCTGGGAGGTGCCAGACCTGTTCCCACTGACTGTCGACGGCACCGACGAGACCAAGTGGGTCATGGTGGTCAACCTCAACCCCGGATCCCCTGCAGGCGGTTCGGGTGCCCAGTCCTTCGTCGGCGACTTCGACGGCGTGACCTACACCGCCGAGAACGTCGTCTCGGGTGACGAGGTGGTGCCCGGCACCGTCGTCGAGGACTTCGAGTTCGGGACGTGGGCGGATTCCGGGTGGACCGTCGCCAACGACCCGGGCAACGAGTTCAACGGCCCCTTCGGCGACGGCCCCCAGCCCGGCGCCTGGCGGGACCAGCAGGCCATCAACGGGCACCGCGGCGAGCGGCTGGTCAACAGCTTCGTCGGCTGGGACTGGCCGGTCGGCACGATGAGCTCAGCGCCGTTCAGGGTCGAGGAACCCTGGCTCAACCTGTTGGTGGGCGGCGGCAACCACCCGCGCGTCGACGGTGGCCAGCTCGGCAATGAGCCCCCCGCCGGCACAGTGCTCTGGAACGGCTTCGAAGGACTTCGCGACGGCGGCAGCCTGGCCGACCTGGGCTGGGTGGGCACCGGCGAACTCGCGGCCACCGACAGCCCGGCCTACGCCGGCGGTGACTACTACCTGGGCGACGCCCGCATCAACACGTGGGAGGGTGTCCCCAAGGGCGACGACAACACCGGAACCCTGACCTCGCCGTCGTTCCTGATCGACGGCGACCACCTCTCCTTCCTGGTCGGCGGCGGTCGCGAGCGGCCGGGCCTGGCCGTACAGCTCATCGTCGACGGCGAGGTGGTGCGCACCGCGGGAGGCCAGGACGCCGGCGCGCTGCAGTGGACCAGCTGGGACATCGCGGAGTTCCGCGGCCGCGACGCCACGTTGCGCATCATCGACGAGGTCGGCGGCGGCTGGGGCCACCTGACGCTCGATCACGTGGTCATCGGCGACGAGCCAGCCGTGCCCCGTTCCTCCGAGACCACCGTCAACCTCGTGGTCGACGGCGAGGTCGTGCGCAGCGCGACCGGGCGCGATTCGGAGCTGCTCGACTGGGTGGCGTGGGACGTCGCCGAGTTCGCCGGGCAGGAGGCCCAGCTCCTCATCGTGGACAACAACCGGTTCGGCTGGGGTCACATCCTGGTGGACGACATCGTGGCCGCGGACGCCCCGCAGCCCCGTCGCATCGAGACCTATGACTGGCTGGACTGGGGCCCGGACCACTACGCGGCCATCTCCTTCGCCAACGTCCAGGACGGCCGCCGCATCATGATCGGGTGGATGAACGACTGGCGCTACGCCGGCGCCATCCCGACCGCCCCGTGGCGCAGCGCCAACACGCTGCCGCGCGAGGTCACGCTGGAGCTCGTCGACGGTTCCTACGCGCTGCGTCAGGTGCCGGTGCGCGAAGCGTCCTCGCTCGAGGTGCCTTCTGAACGGCTGCGGCGCACGAACGTGGCGGTGGACGATTCGGTCGTCGCGCTGCCGTGGGCGTCGGATGCGTTCAAGCTCGACGTGACCGTCGAGCCGCGGGACGCCTCGTTCGCGGGGGTCGCCGTACGCACCGACACCGCCTTCGGGACCGACAGCGGCGAAGGCACGCTGGTGGGCATCGACGCGAAGACCAACCGGCTGGTGGTGGACCGGACCCGCTCCGGCGCGACGGGCTTCCACTCGCAGTTCGCCGCCGTCGACTCGGCACCGTTGGTCAACCCGGACGGCACCGTGACGTTCACGGTCTACGTCGACCGGGCATCGGTCGAGGCGTTCGCCGAGGGTGGCCTCCGGACGATCACCAGCCAGGTGTTCCCTGATCCGGAATCACTCGGCCTGTCGCTGGTGAGCGAGGGCGGGACGGCACGATTCGTCTCCGTGGTCGCCACTCCCCTCACCCCCAGCGTCCACACCGGCGCACAGCCGATGGACGCCTCGGTGGTGTCGGCGAACTGCGAAGCCGGTGTCGTCGTCGAGGTGTCGAACCCCACGGACGAGCGGCAGGCAGTGCGGCTCTCTTCGGTCTCCGGGGTCCGGAACGTGACGTTGGCAGCCGGTCAGACGACCAGGGTCACGCTGGCGGGGCAGCCGTCACTGGCCGCCGGCTCCCTGTCTGTGGCGGCGACGGCGAAGCCCAGCCAGACCGCCAGCTGGACGTCGGTGAGCATGCCGGCCTGCAGCTGACCTTCTGCGAGTCGGCGCGGGCCGTGGCGGTGGCCGCGGCCCGCGCCGTTCGCTGTGCCATCAGTTCGGGCGGGCGAACCGCACGCCCGTGGACCCACTGAACGCCGGCAGTTCCAGCGTTCCCACGCCCTCCACCGAGTAGCCCAGCCGGTAGGCCTCCACGTACTGCCGGTACACCGACACCGCGGGAGACTCGTCGAGCGCGGCCTGCATCTGGGTGCGGTCGCCGATGGCCTCGATCACGTACGGCGGGGCATAGGGGATGCCGTGGAGCACGACGGTGTTGCCCACACACTTGATGCCAGTGGTCGCGATCACCCGCTGTCCCTGGATGGTCATCGCCTCGGCGCCACCGGCCCAGAGCGCGTTGACCACGGCCTGGATGTCCTGCTGATGCACCACGAGCGCATCGTCGTCCACTCCGGGGGGCCGCACGTCGGCGGGTGCGTCCGTGAGCGTCACCCGGATACCCGGACCCGTGACGGCCACCATGCTCGCCTCGCGCTCCGCGAAAACCAGTTCCGAGGTGAAGTCACCCGAGCCCTGCCGGCTGGTGAGCTCGTTCACCTCTGCCTGGAGCGCGTCGACCTGCGTGCGCAGCTCCTCGTTGCGCCGGCTCTGGCTGATGATCAGGTCACGCATGTCGGCGGTGCGGTCGCTGCGCAGGTCCGTGCCGCGCGCAGCGATGGCAGCCACCGTCATCATCAGACCGGCGATGACACACACCAGGATGGTGGTGGTGCGGCCCCGCGGCGACCGGGAGCGCAGCTGGTTGCGCGCCATGACGGTGCGCACGGCGGAGACCCGCTCCCTCAGCACCGGCCACAGTTTCATGCGCCCAGAGTACGTGGCGCGGGGGCATCGACGAGGGCCCGAGCCCGCCGTCGTCCATCATGAGCGCGCAGATGTGGGCATTGTCGCCGGCGTCAATTAGGCTAGGCGAGATCGTAGAAGGAGACATCGTGGCGGAATCCAAGGTTCGCAAGCAGGCTGCTGACAAGCAGAAGCGCAAGCGCCTGTCTGAACTCGCTGAGCAGCGCGCCGAAACCGCGCGTCTCGCCCCAGGCGGGCGCAACTGGGTACCGGGCGTGTTCATCCCCATCGGGCTCCTGGGCGTCGCGTGGATGGTTGTCTACAACCTCGCGGGCCAGGACATCGGCTTCATGCGCTCCATCGGTGACTGGAACGTCGCCATCGGGCTCATCCTGATCGTCGTCGGCTTCTCCGGCATGACGCTCTGGAAGTGACCCGCACCCTCGGCGTCTTCGACGCCGTCATCTTCGATTTCGACGGCACCCTCGCAGATTCCACCGCGGCCATCGTGCGCGCCGCCGCCACGTGGGCCACGGAGTTCGGCGTGGAACCACGTCACCACAGCCAGTTCACCGGTCTCCCCAGCGACGTCATGGTGCGCGCCCTCCTCCCCGCCGACAGATTCGACGAGGCGCACGCCCGCATCGAGGAACTGGAGATCGAGGACGTCGCTGATGTGATCGCCCTGCCCGGCGCCCTTGAGGCGCTGCAGTCAGTGCCGGCCGAGCGGGCAGCCATCGCCACGTCCTGTTCGGGGCCGTTGCTCGATTCCCGCATGGTCGCCACCGCGCTGCCCCGTCCGTCGGTGGTGGTGACGCGTGACGAGGTGGTGTTGGGCAAGCCGGCGCCGGAGTCGTTCGAGCTCGCCGCCCGGCGCCTGGGGTTCCCCGCTGAGCGTTGCCTCGTGGTGGAGGACGCTCCCGCCGGCGTGGTGGGTGGCCGTGGAGCCGGTTGCTCCGTGCTGGGCGTGCTGACGCACCACACGGAGGACGAACTCGGCGCCCACTGGCACGTGACAAACCTGTCGCAGGTGGCCTTCGAGGCCCGGGCCGACGGTGTCGCCGTCGTGTGGGCCTGACCCCTTTACTCCTGACGCAGCCGCACCGCGGTGCCGTAGGCCGCCAACTCGCTCACGGTGTCGCTGATTTTGCCGCCGTCGAAATGCACTCCCACCACCGCGTCCGCCCCGGCCTCCTGCGCCTGTTGCACCAGGGCGCCGATGGCATCCTGCCGCGCGGAGGTGTTGATGAAGGCCATCTCAGGGTTGTGCGCCAGGTCCCGCGGGCGGGTGGCGATGCCGATGACAATCCCGAGGCTCGCCGCGATCTCCCGCCCCGGTAGCGAATCCGTGGTGGACAGCGGCAGGTCATAGGTGACGAAACGCGGCCGCCGCGGGTCTGTGTCCCGCTGCGCCACCGGCGAAATCGGCTCCGGCGGCACCGGCACCGCACTTCCGGAGGCGGGCACGACAGGCTGCGGGCTCACCGGGCGGGGACGGGGGCCGGGCACGACGCGGGGTAGGGCGCGGGTGGGCTCGCCTGATGGGAGCGGAGCAGGCATCTGCGGCTGTCCGTGGCCTTGCGGGGGCTGGCTCATTCCGCCAGCCTAGCTGCGGCCCCCGGCGAAAGTGGCGTCCCGCACCCGCGACGGTAGGATGACGCGCGTGACTGAGACCCCTGACGTGCAGCCCACCGACTCCGAGCAGACCGTCGTCCGCAAGGAGAAGCGCGCCCGCCTGCTGGAACAGGGGATCGAGGCCTACCCCGCAGATCTGACCCGAAGCCACACCCTGCGTGACATCCGCGCCCAGTGGGGCCACATGGAGGCCGGCGAGGAGACCCAGGACGTCGTGACCACCGGCGGCCGCGTCGTGTTCATCCGCAACACCGGCAAGCTGGCGTTCGCCACGCTGCAGGACGGCTTCACGCCGGAGGAGAACGGCGAGCGGCTCCAGATCATGCTGTCGCTGGCAGAGGTGGGCGAAGAGGCGCTCGCGGAGTGGAAGCACACCGCGGACCTCGGCGACTTCGTCTGGGTCACCGGCCGCGTCATCGTCTCGAAGCGCGGCGAGTTGTCGATCATGGTCAGCGAGTGGCGGATGGCCGCCAAAGCGCTGCGCCCGTTGCCCGTCATGCACAAGGACCTGTCCGAGGAGTCGCGGGTCCGCCGTCGCTACGTGGACCTCATCGTCCGCGACGAAGCGCGTGAGATGGTGCGCAAGCGCTCGGCCATCACGCGGGCGATCCGGGAGACGCTGTACGGGCAGGGCTACATGGAGGTCGAGACCCCCATCCTGCAGCTCATCCACGGCGGCGCCGCGGCGCGCCCCTTCGAGACCCACATCAACGCGTTCGACATCCGCATGACCATGCGCATCGCGCTGGAGCTCCACCTGAAGCGCACCATGGTGGGAGGCGCGGACAGGGTGTTCGAGATCGGCCGGGTCTTCCGCAACGAGGGCATCGACTCCACGCATTCGGCGGAGTTCACCATGCTCGAGGCGTACCAGGCGTGGGGCGACCAGCGCACCATCGCCCGCCTCATCCAGGACATCGTCGTGGCCTCGGCGGACGCCGTCGGCTCGCGGCAGTTCGAGACACCGAAGGGCGTCATCGACCTCGACGGCGAGTGGAGCTGGCTGTCGGTCTTCCCAGCGCTCTCCGAGCGGCTGGGCGAAGAGATCACGGTCGAGACGCCGGCGGAGGTGCTGCACGCGTTCGCCGACGCGCATGAGGTCGAGTACGACAAGGCCTGGGCCGCGGACAAGATGGTGATGGAACTGTTCGGCGAACTCGTCGAACCCGGCCTACTGCAGCCCACCTTCGTCTACGACTACCCCTCGATCGCCCAGCCGCTGGCCCGCCGCCACCGCAGCGACGCGGGGAAGGTCGAGGCTTGGGACCTCATCATCGGCGGTGTCGAACGGGGCACCGGCTACACCGAGTTGGTGGACCCGGTCATCCAGCGCGATGTCCTGATGTCGCAGTCGAAGCTGGCCGCCGCAGGTGACCACGAAGCCATGGAGTACGACCAGGACTTCATCGAGGCGCTGGAGTACGGGGTCCCGCCGATGGGCGGCCTCGGCCTGGGCGTGGACCGCCTGATCATGATGCTGACAGGCGTTGGCATCCGCGAGACCATCCTGTATCCGCTGCTGCGCCCCTCCTCCGAGCACTAAATCCTCCCACCACGCGGCCGTGCCCGGACCGCTTCGCACCTGAAACCGGTTGCATCGGCTCCCGTCGTCGCTTAGCATGTAACCGGTTTCATTCGAGGAGGAACACCCATGGGAGCACGAGGACGCAGGGCGCCGCTGGCCACCTTCGCCATCCTCGTCGTCACCGCGATCTGGGGCTCGACCTTCTTCATCATCAAAGATGCCGTCGACAGGATCGACCCCATCGACTTCCTCGCGGCGCGCTTCTCGATCGGCGCCGTCATCCCGGCGGTCGTCTTCTGGCCGCGACTCCGCAGGCTCACCCCCCAGCAATGGCAGGTCGGCCTCGCGCTGGGCGGCCTGTACGGGCTCGCGCAGATCGTGCAGACCGTCGGCCTGCAACACACCGATGCGTCCGTCTCCGGCTTCATCACCGGCACCTACGTGGTCCTGACGCCCATCATCCTGTGGATCGCCTTCAAGGCGCGGCTCACCCGCATCACCTGGGTCGCCGTCGGCATTGCGGTGGTGGGGCTGGCGATCCTCAGCCTCTCCGGCGTGGGTTCCGGCGGCGTCGGCGAGTCCCTCACCCTCGTCGGGGCCACCCTGTACGCGCTCCACATCGTGATGCTGGACCGCTGGTCCCGCAGCATGGACGCCATCTCCCTCACGGTCGTGCAACTCATCGGCATCGCCGTGACCTGCACGTTCCTCGGGCTGCCCGGTGCGTACCGGATCCCGGCCGACGCGACGGTGTGGGGGGCGATCCTCTACACCGCCATCGTCGCGGGCGTCGTCACGATGCTCCTCCAGACCTGGGCCCAGCGCCACATCTCCCCCACTCGGGTGGCACTGATGATGACGTTCGAGCCGGTCTTCGCCTCCGCTTTCGCCGTCACCTTCGGCGGCGAAAGCCTCACGGCCCGCCTCATCGTCGGCGGGTCCCTCATCCTGCTCGCCACCTTCGTGGGGCTCCGTGCAGGACAAGCCGACACCACCGATCCAGCGCTCATCGAGCACATCACCCACAGTCCCCCGGAGCCGGCCGAACCGGTTCCGGACACCACCGCCATTGACACAGGGTCACCGCAGACCCGAGACAGGAGCACCCCATGACCACCTTCACGCGCCGCCAGATCGGCGGCTTCGCCGGGATCCTCGCCGCTGCCGCCGTCGCAGGACCCGCACTCACCGCATGCTCCGGCACCGGGGGCCAGAAGGGCGCCGGCAAGGTCGTCTGGTCCACCTGGGGCTCCCCCGAGGACCTGAAGAGCTTCGACCGCTTCCAGGAGCAGTTCAAGGCGGACCACCCGGACATCGAACTGGTCTTCCAGCCCACTCCGTCGTACTCCGAGTACCACTCCAAGCTGTTGACGCAGCTGAGCTCGGGCACCGCGCCGGACGTGTTCTATATCGGCGACGACCGCGTCGCCTCCGTCATCCGCAACGACGTGCTGATGCCCGTCGACGGCGCCTCCGTCAAGGAGGGTGACTTCAGCAAGAACGTCCTCGACATCGCCCGCTGGGACGGAAAGCTCTACGCCCTGCCCAACGACGTGAACCCGGACACCCTCTGGTACGACAAGGAAGCACTCAAGAGTGCGGGCATCACGGATGACCCCGCCACGCTGGCAGAGAACGACGAGTGGACCAACGAGGCGTTCTTCGACATGACCGCCAAGCTCGCCGCGGCGGGCCTCACCGGCGCCGTGTACTGGAACTACTGGGCCACCCACGACGGCTTCATGACCACCAACGGTGGCCAGGTCTACGACGGCGACGGCAACTACGTCGCCCACGAGGACCCCAAGTCGGTCGAAGCCATGGACAATTACGCCCAGCGCTTCCAGACCGGCGAGATGAAGCTCGCCGATCTCCTGCCCGAAGGAGCCGGCTCCGAAACCCTGCTGGTCACCCACAAGCTGGGCTTCCTGGCCGCGGGCCGCTACACCATCGGCGCCATCCGCGGCGCGGGCGTCGACGAGGCCCTCTACGACATCGTCCGCTGGCCCACGCATGACGGCAAGGCCGCCCCCACCGGCGTGGCCGCGTCGTACCTCGCGATCAACGCCAAGGCGGCCGACCCGGAGGCGGCGCTCACCTTCTTCTCCGCGTTCCTCGACGCCGAGGGCCAGAGCCTGCGCCTCGAGGGCCAGGGCAACGCCGTCCCGTCGATCAACGGGGCCGACGACATCGTCCTCAGCGGCGATTACCCGGCGCACGCCCAGACCATGCTCGACATGCGCGACATGGGCTACTCCAACTTCGCCACCGAGGCCGCCGTCCCGGACCTGAGCAACCAGATCTCGGTCGAATACATGCAGCCGCTGTACGAGGGCAAGAAGGACGCGCAGACCGCGCTCAACGAGGTGGCCGCCCTGGTCGAGGAGAAGACCAAGTCATGACCTCCACAGCTGTGACCGGGGCGGGGCCCGCCCCGTCCCGGCGCGGCTGGCGGGAGAAGGACAAGTACTGGGGGATGTTCTTCGTGGCGCCGCAGGCGCTGGGCATGCTCCTGTTCACCCTCATCCCGTTCGCCGCGGCCTTCCTACTCGCCTTCACCGACTGGAACGGCTTCGGGATGCCCGATTTCATCGGGTTCGAGAACTTCCGGGACCAGCTGAGCAGTCCGCTGCTGGGCCGCGCCATCATCAACACCCTGGTCATCGCGGTGGTCACCGTGCCGATCGGCCTCTTCCTGGCGATCGTCGGGGCCACCGTGCTCAACAAGATCAAGGGACGCGCGTTCTATCTGGTGCTGTTCTTCGCGCCCGTGGTCACCAGCGCGGTGGCGATCGCCCTCATCTGGCAGCAACTGCTGCGGGCCGACGGCGTGATCAGCGGTTTCCTGACCGCCACGTTCGGCATCGAGCCGATCGACTGGCTGGGCCACCCCTGGTTGGCCCTGCTGGCCGTGTGCCTCGTGACGATCTGGTCCTCGCTGGGTCTCAACATCGTCATCTTCATGGCCGGCCTGCAGTCCATCTCGCCGTCCGTGCTGGAGGCAGCCGCCATCGACGGAGCAGGCCCCGTCTCCCGCTTCTTCAAGATCACCCTGCCGCTGCTGAGCCCGATCGTCTTCTACCAATCGGTCGTGGCCTTCATCTCGTCGCTGCAGACGTTCGACCTCGTCTTCGTCCTGGTCAACAACGCCGGCCCGGACAACGGCACCCGCACGATCGTTTACCACATCTACGACCTGGGCTTCGCCAAGTCGCAGTTCGGCCTGTCCAGCGCCGCCTCCATCGTCCTTCTGGCCCTCACCCTGGTGATCACCGCGATCCAGTTCGGCGCCCAGAAGAAGTTCGTCCACTACGAGGGCTGAGCCATGACCGCCATCACCGTTCCCACCACCACCGCCCCCGCGGCTCCGACGCCGGCAGCACGCCATCGCCGGGTCTGGCTCGGCTGGCTCAAGCACCCCCTGGTGTTCGCGATCGCCCTGCTGATGGTCGCCCCGTTCATCTGGATGTTGCTGACCTCGTTCAAGGGCCTGCCGCAGTTGCTGCAGGACCCGTTGTCGCTGATCCCGGACCCGTGGGTCTGGACCAACTTCGCCGACGCCTGGAACGCGCTGCCGTTCGGCCGGGCCTATGCCAACTCCATCTACATCACCGTCCTGGTGGTGTTCGGCACGCTGCTCACCGCGTCGATGGCCGCCTACGGCTTCGCGCGGATCCCGTTCAAGGGCTCCAAGACTCTGTTCTGGGTGTTCCTGGCGATGCAGATGGTGCCCAAGCAGGTCACGCTGGTGCCCTTCTACTTCCTGATGGCGCAGTTCGGCTGGGTCGATTCGCACCTCGCGCTGATCATTCCGGCCATCATGGTCAACCCTTTCGGCGTGTTCCTCGCGCGCCAGTTCATCCAGTCGGTCCCCATCGAGCTCGAGGAGGCCGCGATGATCGACGGCGCCTCGCGCTGGCGCATCTACTGGACGGTCATCCTGCCGGCCATCCGCCCGGGCCTGGGCGCGCTGGCGATCATCGTCGCCCTGGACGCCTGGAACAACTTCCTGCTGCCGCTGGTGCTGCTGAACTCCACAGAGTTGTTCACCGTGCCGCTGTTGCTGTCGCAGTTCCAGGGCCAGTACGGCGGCATGAACTACGGCCTGGTGATGGCGGCCACCGCGTTCTCCACCGTGCCGATGCTGATCGCGTTCGTGATCGGGCAGCGCCAGATCATCGAGTCGCTCGCCACCTCCGGCCTCGGCGGCCGCTGACGTCGCAACCAGCAAGGAGAAGCACATGCAGGATCTGGGGCCCGATCTCGCCCACTGGTTCGACCTGGACCACGTGCCGTACACGGTGCGCGGGTCGAGACTCTTCGTGCGCCGCTCCGACGACGGGCTCACCGTGTACCGGGCGGCCTATGAGCGGCCGCTCGCCGACAGCATCGCCGTGCGCGGCCTTCGCGTCCTCGACGGCGAAGGTAGCCCCGCAGACGTCGAACTCGTCGACCCCTGGCGCATCACCTTCACGGGCGGGGCCCACCTCTACGTCACCGCCGACGACGAGGTGGTGGTGGAGCTCCCGCCCCGCTTCCGGGTGGAAGGTGCGGTCAACCGTGCCGAGACCACCCTGCGGATCGCGGGGGCGCCTGAGGACGGGCCTTCCCAGGTGGCAGCCGAGCTCGGCCGCTGGATGGCGAAGTGCCCCACCGTCGACGAGCGGTGGCGCGACATCACCCGCTTCTGTTGGTGGGTGCTGGGCGCCAACACCCTCACGTTGGACGCCCCCGAAGGCCTGAGCCGCGCAGTCGTGCCGTCGAAGATCGGATACGTCGGCCTGTGGCAGTGGGACGCCTACTTCATGGCGATCGGGCTGCGCCACGGCGACATCGGGCTGGCCACCGAGCAGCTCCGCATCGCGTTGGCCTACCCCTGCGACGACGGCCAGCTGCCCGACGTCGTGCACGAGGACGGCATCCTCGCCTCCTCCGACGACCTGCCACCCGGCGACCTCAAGAACCTCCGGCGCATGGGCTCCCCCAGCCTGGCGCACTCCCGCGTGCCGCTGACGAAGCCGCCGCTGACAGCGCTGGCGGTGGCGTTGCTCGCCGAGCAGGCGGGCCCGGCAGTGATCGACGAGTTCCTGCCCACCATGCTGGCCGCCCAGGAATGGTGGTACTCCACCTCGGCGCCCGCCGGGCACCCGGCGTACCTGCATCCCTATTCGTCGGGCCTGGACGACTCGCCGATCTTCGACGACGACGCCATCCTGGTGTCCCCGGATCTCACGAGCTACCTGATCCTCGCCGACCGCCTGCTGGCGGACTGGCTCGAGGAGCGGGGCGAGGCGGCGGCGGCCGAGAGGTGCCGCTCCCGTGCCGACCGCTCCGTCGCGGCGCTGGCGGGCACGTGGGATGAGAGCCGGGCGTTCTTCCCGAGCATCGGCGAGCACGGCGACCCCGTGGCCTCCGAGACCATCGTCTCGCTCATGCCCGTGCTGGTCGAGGGGCTCCCGGAGCGCCTGCTCGACGCCCTGCTGGCGGCGATCAACGACCCGCAGCGGTTCGCCACCGCCCATCCGCTGCCCACCGTGGCCGTGCGCGACGACGACTTCTCCCCCACCCGCATGTGGCGCGGCCCCGTGTGGGTGAACACGAACTGGCTGGTGGCCACCGGACTGCGCGCCCGCGGCCGCGATGCCGAGGCGGAGCGCATTGAGCGGGCCACCGTCGAACTGGTGGCCGAGCACGGGCCCAACGAGTACTTCCGGCCGGACACCGGCGCGAAGCCGCCCCGTGCCACCACCGTCTTCGGTTGGTCGGCCGCCCTGACGGTGGACCTCGCGGTGCGACTCAGCGGCCACATCTAGATCTGGGGTGGTCAACGACCCCGGATCCAGATTCGGGGCCACCGCCGCACGCGCGAAACACGAAAAGGGTCCGGGAGGTGAACCTCCCGGACCCGTCTCGTGTCAGATCAGCTGACGACCGTGCGGTCGATCTGTTCTGACGGGGCCACGTATTCGCCGCGCAGCATCTGCTCGGCCGTGGGCTCGAGCTCCGCTGCGGCAGCGGTGGGGTCGGTGGCCCGGAGCCGCTTGATGTAGCGCTCGTACCAGATGATGGCCAGGCCGAGGAACACGACGACGCCGCCCACGTTGTAGGTCAGTGTCAGCCACAGGGGCTGGCCGGTGGGGGTGGTGCCGGCGATGAACACGAAGGCGAACACGACCAGGAGGAACGTGGCCACGCCCAGGCCGAAGGCCTTCTTGCCCATGCGGAAGTCGCGGACGACGTGGTCGTACTTCCTACGCAGCACCCAGTACGCCAGCAGGATCAGCAGAGGTGGCAGCAGCGCGGTAGCCGCGGTCATGTTGATCACGATGCCGAGCAGGTCGTTGATGTTGCCGGAGCCGAGCGCCGGGATCACGAGGATCGGCACGACGATGGCGAACTGCAGCCAGGCGGCGCGGAAGGGGATGCCCTCCTCGTTCAGCTCGACGAGCTTGCCGCCGAAGATCCCGGCCGGGATCTCCGAGAAGAAGATCTTCACCGGGGTGGAGGTCCACATCAGGAGCGAGCCGAGGGTGGCGGCCAGCAGGATGAGGCCCAGGCCCCGGTTGACCAGGTCGGCCGACAGGCCGAAGTGCTCGCCCACTGCCCCCATGACGACGAACAGGCCGTTGGAGTAGTCCAGCGTGCCGACGGGCACGAACACGTTCATCAGCAGCGAGGCGGCGGCGTACAGCAGACCGATCGCGATACCGGCGATGACGATGGTGCGGACGAAGGCCTTGACGCCGCCGCGGAGGTCGTTGAGGAACACGGCCGACGACTCGGCGCCGCCCACGCCCTGGATGATCCAGGCCAAGGTGCCGAAGAAGCCCCAGGCCATGGCGAAGGTCGACAGGTCGGGCGCCATGTTCGACACGGAGATGGCCGTGGCCGGCTCCACGCCACCGAACAGTGAGGCGACCGAGAGCAGGATGAACGCGACGGTCAGTACCAGCACCAGCGTTGCGCCGATCGAGGTGACCGACCCGATCCATTTGGCGCCCTTGGTGGACACGAAGGTGGCGATCGCGAAGATGATGATGGACAGCACGGTGATCCACACCTGCGACAGCTGCTTCTCCTCGCCGTAGAACAGGTAGGAGGAGAACACGAGGATGAGCGGCAGGAGCGACGCGAAGTAGAACAGGTTCACGAACCAGTAGGTGAACGCGGTGAGGTAGGCCCAGCGGCCGCCCATCGACGTCTTGACCCACTGGTACACGCCGGATTCGGAGTTCTTGTTCAGCGCCACGAATTCGGCGATGACCAGGGTGAACGGAATGAAGTAGAGCAGCGTTGCGAAGAAGAACGCCGGTGCCGACGCCAGCCCGATCGCCACGTTGTTGTTGATGACGTTACGGATGTTGAACACCGCCGCCACCGTCATGGTGAGCAGGGCGAACATGCCGATCCGCCCGCGGTTGGTAATGGTCATGGTGTGACTCTCTCCCTGAGCGTCTATTTATTGTGGAAGGTGGCACCCTCGACCGAAACGTGCAACAGCACCGCTTCGGAGTCGGGCATGGGAAGGACGCGGAACGCCTCGTCGATGTCGACGACGAGCACCCCGTTCTTCGGGACGGTGACGACCTCGGCTTCCCCGCGGAACGGCTGGCGGTCGGTCAGATCTGAGTAGGCGCCGACCTCGACGAGGTCGGCTTTGGGGGCGACGGCGACGTCAACATCGCCGTCCAGCGCCGCGACCACACCGTGGTAGCGGCGCCGCCCGACGAGCTCATCGGTGGCGAGCTCGGCGGTACGGTCCTTGCGGTAGGTGAGCGAGTCGACGATGGAGTAGGCCACCCCGCTCTGCAGCGACGGCGCGTTCTCCAGGGCCTGGAGGGTGCGGCGCCACTTCTTGTGTCCGCCCATCACCTCGTGCATCGTGGCCCGGTCTGTGAAGAGTCGCATGTCAGTTCTCCTCGGTGGGTCGCAGGGTGAACTCGAAGTCGAAGGCTTCGAAGCGGGTGCGGTAGGCATCGAGCACTTCGGAGCCCCAGGAGTTGGAGCCGAGACCCATCACCTGGTCGTTGAGGTTGAGCGTGACGTTGTCGCGGCGCACCAGGTCGGTGCGGTGCTGTGCGTCGTCGATGTCCTGGCACGTGTAGTTCCACGCGGAGAAGTGGAACGGCGCCTGATCCGCGGGACGGCTCACGTGGAGGCCGTTGCCTGCCTCGTCGGTGATCGTCATCCAGCGCACGTCGCCGCGGTTGCCGTAATCCTGTGGGTAGACGTACGGCGTTTCCATGGCGTCGACGGTGGTCCCCCAGAAGCCGATCGTGTTGGCGGCCTTCGAATCCGGGTAGTTCTCCCCTGGGCCGCGGCCGAACCACGCCACCTGCTGCAGTTCCCCCGGCACCTCGAGGCTCACGCCGATGCGCGGAATGATGTCGCGGTAGTCGCCGTAGGGCTCCCCGGTGACGGCGACGGTGGCGACACCGTCGGCCCCGACGCGCCAGGTGACGCGGCACTGCATGCCGAAGTCCAGCACCGGCGGGGCGACCCGCACCTCGTAATCGACGACGACGGCCTCGCCGTCACGGCGCCAGGTCACGTTGCGGGCCGAGTTCTGCATGATCTCGATGTGCTGGGGGGTCCAGTGCTCGTCGGCCTCCTGCTGGTGGTTGTCGATGAGCGGCTTCCAGAACCCCACGCGGAGCGGCGCGGCGACGAGGCTGCGGCCACCCGCGCGCCAGGAGAGGAGGTCGCCGTTCACGGTGTCGAACACGAGTTCGCCGTTGCCGGTGCTCACGGTGAGGGTGAACTCGTCCTCGGCCGTGTCCAGGCGCGGGGCTACGGTGGGCGCTGCGGGCAGGGCGTCGACGACGGCGAGCTGGTGGACACCGAGCTCGCGGCCGGCGTCGGCCCAGGTGTGGGCCTGCGTCGAGAACACGCGGGCGACCGCGGCTGCGGGGGCGCCGTCGCCGAGGTTCAGCGCGAGTTCGGTGGTCCAGGTCTCGCCCGGGCCGACAGGCTGGGGCGTGAGGGTCACGGGCGCGGCGGGCACGCCGTCGACGGTGGTCTCGACGCGGATCTCGATGTCGCTGAGGTCGGTGAACCAGCGGCGGTTCCGCACGCTGAGCACGCCGTCGCTCCAGGTCACGAGGACGGGGCAGATGACCTGCTTGTACTCGGTGAGGCCGGGGCTGGGCTGCTGCCAGGGGAAGACGAGGCCGTCGATGCAGAAGTTCTTGTTGTTGGGGTAGTCGCCGTAGTCGCCGCCGTAGGCGTAGAAGGCGTTCTCCCCCACCGCCCCGCCGCTACGGCTGCGGTCGAGCAGTCCGTGGTCCGCCCATTCCCAGATGAAGTGACCCTGGATGGAATCCCACTTGTTGAACACTTCCTGGTACTCCGACAGGCCGCCCGGGCCGTTGCCCATCGAGTGGGCGTACTCACAGTTGATGCGCGGCTTCGGGTGCGGGTGCTCGCCGAAGTCGTTCATCTGCTGCACGCGGGAGTACATCGTCGACACGATGTCGACGACCTCACCGTTGCGGTCCTCCTCGTAGTGCACGGGGCGGGTGGGGTCGAGCTCCTTGGCGCGGTGGTACATCGCGCGGATGTTGCAGCCGAACTCGGACTCGTTGCCGAGGCTCCAGATCAGCACCGACGCGTGGTTGCGCTGCGCGAGCACGTGGCGCTCGATGCGGTCCACGTAGGGCGCCTCCCACGCGGGATCGTCGGTGACCCTGGCCAGGTCGTCGACGTTGGCGAAGCCGTGCGACTCAAGGTCGGTCTCCGCGATCAGCATCAGGCCGAGCTCGTCGCACATCTCGTAGAAGCGCGGGTCGTTGGGGTAGTGCGCGGTGCGCACGGCGTTGATGTTGTGACGCTTCATGAGCTCCAGGTCGCGGCGCGCGCGGTCCATTGAGATGGCGCGGCCCTTCTCTGGGTCGTGGTCGTGGCGGTTGACGCCGTGCATCATGAAGTAGGCGCCGTTGAGGTGCATGAGGCCCTCGTCGATGGTGATCTCGCGGAGGCCGAGGCGGTGCGGGACGTGCTCGCTGACCACGTCGTCGCCCATGACGGTGAGCGTCATGTCGTAGAGGTACGGCGTCTCGGGGTTCCAGAATGTGGCGTTGTCGACGGTGACCGTGACGGTGTCGCCTGGGGTGAGCGTGGCGCTGGCGACGGTGGTGTCGCCGTCGGCGATTCTCCATTCGATGCTGCGGGCGCCGTCGGCCTCTGCGGTGAGGGTGACCTCGGCGGAGTCGCCTGCCTTGCGGGTGCGGACGAAGAAGTCCGTCAGGCGCGCCTGCGGGCGGGTGATGAGGTAGAGGTCGCGGAAGATGCCCGAGGCCCACCACATGTCCTGGTCCTCGATGTAGGTGGCGTCGCAGTACTGCAGCACCTTGATGGCAAAGAGGTTGTCGCCGTCGACGATGTGGGCGGTGATGTCGAACTCCGCGGTGAGGCGGGAGCCCTTCGTCATGCCCACGAAGTCGCCGTTGAGGTAGATCTCGGCGTAGGACTCGACGCCGTCCATCTTGAGGATGACCTGCTCGCCGTCGGCGGGGCGGCTCAGCGGCACCACGCGCTGGTACGCGCCGGTAGGCGTGTCCGCCGGCACGCGGGGCTGTTCGATGGGGAACGGGTAGCCCTCGTCGGTGTACTGCAGGTGCCCGTAGCCGTCGAGCTGCCACAGGTGCGGCACGGTGACGGTGTCCCACCCGGCCTGGTGGGCGGACGTGAAGGCAGCGGGGACGCGCAGCGGGTTGTCGAACAACCGGAACTGCCAGTCGCCTGACATGCTGACGAAGCCGCGCGAACGGGTGCGGTCTCGGGTGGCGGCGTCCTCTTCGGTGGCGTAGCCGAAGAAGTAGGCGCGGGCCCGGAGCCTGTTGCGCCCCGTGAGGGAGGGGTTCTCCCAGTCACGTGGGTCGGTCATGGACTCGATCTCCTTATGTCGTTCACCGGTCCCCTATGGAATGTAACCGGTTTCATTTGCCAATATACATAACCCCCACCGCGCTGTCACGCCGGGGGTGCCTAAAATGAAACCGGTTTCTTTCTGTGGCGCCGAGAGAGCCCCGCTGATGCGAGAATGGGGCTGCACAAGCACAGGAAGGGGGCGGAGTTGGACTCGATCAAGCGCGCCACCATCGGCGACGTCGCCCGCGTGGCCGGAGTTTCTCGAGCCACGGCGTCCCGCGCGCTCAACGACTCCGCGCAGGTCACGGCCGCCACCAAGGAACGGGTGCGCGAAGCGGTGCGCGAGACCGGCTTCGTGATGAACAAGATGGGCCGGGCCCTGGCCGTCGGCCGCTCGGAGACCATCGCCATCCTCGTCACCGAGCCCCTCGACGAGTTCTTCGCCGACCCCACCTTCCTCACCGTGCTCCGCGGCATCACCGAGGGCCTCGCTGAAACCTCCACCATGCCGGTGCTCCTGCAGGCGTGGTCCGACGCGGAGCACAGGCGCGCCCTGCGCCACTTCGAACGACGCGCGGTGGACGCCGTCATCTCCATCTCGCCGTACGTCGGCGGCGACATGCTCGAGGCGCTGCGCGAGGGCACGCTCCCTGTAGTGCTCTGCGGCCAGGTGGAGGGCCACCCCTACCTGGGGGTCTTCGCGAGCGTCTACGCGGATGATGTGGCGGGCGCCCAGCTCGCCGGGAACCGGATGATGGCTCGTGGCCGCCGTCGTGTCGCCGTCATCAACGGCCCGCAGGACAACCCCGCGGCAGTGGACCGCCTGCTGGGCTACCGGGCCGCGATGAGCGGGGCTTTCGACCCGGAACTCGCGGTATGGACAGGCTGGGACGAGGCCTCCGGCTTCGACAGCATGCGCACGCTCCTGGAGCGCGACCCTGCCATCGACGGCGTGCTCGCCGCCTCAGACCGCATCGCCGCCGGCGCGCTCCGGGCGCTCTCCCTGGCCGGCCGGTCCGTCCCCGGCGACGTGTCGGTGATCGGCTTCGACGACCACAGCCTGGCCGCTTCCACCGCTCCACCGCTGACCACCATCAGGCAGCCCATGAACCTGCAGGGCAGGCTGGCCACCCAGCTGGCCCTGGAGATGATCGACGGCAAGAAGGCCCGCAGCGTCGTCCTCGACATGGAACTCGTGGAACGCGCTTCGGTCTGACGCTAGCCTGGGAACATGAACTTAGGTGACCTAACTCGGCAACCCCAGGCATGAGCAGCGTCTCGTCCGTCACGACGGAGCGCCCCGCCCGGTACGGGAAGCAGCTGGTCGGCCATCTGGGGCGCCGCGCAGGCGGCGGGTGGTCCGCGGAGACCGAATCCGGCTGGGTGCAACTGGGCGACATGGGCCGCGCTGAACTCACCGCGGAGACCGACACCCTCGTCCTGCAGGTCTTCGGCCCCGACGCCGAGACCATCGAGCGGCTGGAGCAGGTCGTGGGCCGCCACCTCGTGCGCTTCGGCGCCAAGGATGAGCTTGCAGTCGCCTGGGTGCGCGACGACGGCACGCCCGGCACGGAGCAGCGCTTCTCGGATCCGGAACCCATGCACGCGGGCTGAGCCATGGGCAGGATCCTCTTCGACACCGCCACCAGCATCAACGGCTGGATCGCCGACGAGCACAATTCGCTGGACTGGCTCTTTGCGGTCGACGGCGGCGACCACCCCGACGAGGGCCTGTTCCCGGACGGCGCCACCGTCCTGGTCGAGGGTTCCACCACGTACCAGTGGGTCCTCGACCACGACGACATCCTGAACCACCCCGAGAAGTGGCAGGATTTCCACGGGTCGCGGCCCGCCTTCGTCTTCACCACGCGCAACCTGCCTCGGCCAGAGGGCGCGGACGTCCGCTTCATCTCCGGTGCGGTGACCGACCACATCGGGGCAATCCGTGAGGCGGCCGGCGACGGCGACATCTGGGTGGTCGGCGGCGGCGACCTCGCCGGTCAATTCCTCGACGCCGGGCTGCTGGACCAGATCGCGCTGTCGGTCGCCCCCGTCGCCCTCACCGGCGGCGCCCCGCTCCTGCCGCGGCGCCTGGAGTCGGACCGCCTCCGGCTGGTCTCGGCGCAGGCGCACGGCCAGTTCGCCCGCCTCCTCTACGACGTCGTCGGCTGACTCCGCCCGCCCTGACAGGTGGATCTCACTCCG
The DNA here is from genome assembly GCF_017815535.1 of Tessaracoccus sp. MC1865. Taxonomy (NCBI): domain Bacteria; kingdom Bacillati; phylum Actinomycetota; class Actinomycetes; order Propionibacteriales; family Propionibacteriaceae; genus Tessaracoccus; species Tessaracoccus sp. MC1865. Next base: position 2,723,277 of record NZ_CP072596.1, read on the forward strand.
GGCGCAACACCGCGAACGGGTCGGTCACCACCAGTTCCCTGTCAACGAAGCGGAACACCCGCGCGGGCCTGCCGCCCTTCGCGCCTGAGACGGTCAGCTCACCCGTCGATTCTAGTTGCCCACGCCGCGTCAGCACCCGCTGCAGGTTCGTGGGCGCGACGTCGTGGCCCAGCGCCGCCACGTACACGGAGCGCAGCTCTGCGATCGTGAACTCCTCCGGCATCAGCGCGAAACCGATATTCGTGTACGACAACTTGGCCCTCAGCCGACGCACGGCGTGCGCCACGACGAACCGGTGGTCGAAGGCCATCTCCCCCACGCCGTCGACGTCCACCCAGGCGGCGTTCTCCGGTAGCTCCGGCTCGGCGCCCGCAGCCACCAGCCCCAGGTAGCTCGTCCCGATGGTGCGCTGCGCCGGGTCCCGCGAGGGATCGGAACTCGTGCCCAACTGCTCCAGGTGCGCCAACCCGGCGATATCGACCTTCGCCGCCAGGTGCCGCAGCACCGATGCCTCCAGGGTTTCGCCCGGCTCCACCGGCCCCGACGGCAGCGCGGGCACGCCGGCGAAAGGCGCCGAGCCCCGGATCGCCGTCAGCACGCACAACCTCGCGTCGGGGCCTCCGTCGCGCACCTGCAGCACCGCGCCGATTGCCTCGTGGCGGTAGAGCGCTACCCCGGCGGAGTCGCGGATTTGGCTGCTGGTCATGGCCGCATGCTACAGTGACGCAAGTTTCCGCCTGAGAGACGAAAACCCACGGAGGGACACCCGCCATGACGCTCACCCTGAACCGCACCTGGGAGCAGTGGACCGCAGACGAAGTCGCGCAGTGGCAGGAGCGCGTCCACGCGTTGGCCGTCGAGCGCAACGCGGTGATCCTGGCGCACAACTACCAGTCCGGCATCATCCAGGACGTGGCGCACCACGTCGGCGACTCCCTCGCCCTCAGCCGGCTGGCCGCCACCGTCGACGCCGAGACCATCGTGTTCGCCGGCGTGCACTTCATGGCCGAGACCGCGAAGATCCTCTCCCCCGCCAAGCGCGTCCTGATCCCGGACCAGAACGCCGGCTGCTCGTTGGCCGACACCGTCGACGCCGACCAGCTCCGCGCCTGGAAGGCCGAGCACCCTGACGCCGCCGTCGTCTCCTACGTCAACACGACGGCGGAGGTGAAGGCGCTCACGGACATCTGTTGCACGTCCTCCAACGCGGTCGAGGTCGTGCGCAGCATCCCGGAGGACCGCGAGATCCTGTTCCTCCCGGATCAGTTCCTGGGCGCCCACGTGCGCCGCGCCACCGGCCGGAAGAACATCCAGGTGTGGCTCGGCGAGTGCCACGTGCACGCCGACATCTCCCCGTCGAACCTCATCGACGCCGTCCGCAGCAATCCCGACGCGGGCCTCTACGTGCACCCGGAATGCGGTTGCACCACCTCGGCCCTGTGGCTGGCGGAATCCGGCGAACTGCCGGAGGGCCGCACGCACGTGCTGTCGACGGGTGGCATGCTCGACAGGGCGCGCAACGAAACGCGTAGCCAGGTGCTCGTGGCCACGGAGATCGGCATGCTGCACCAACTCCGCAAGGCCAACCCGACGACGGATTTCCGCCCCGTGAACGCCCAGGCGTCGTGCCCGTACATGAAGTTGATCACGCCGGAGAAGCTCGAGGCCTGCCTCGGCGACCCGGCCACCACGGCGGCGTACGAGGTCGACGTGGCGCCCGAGATCGCCCTCAAGGCCCGCCAGGCGGTGGAGCGCATGATCGCGATCGGCAACCCCGGCTCGGGCGAGTGATGCGCGCGCGGGTCGTGGTGGTGGGCACCGGCGCCGCCGGCCTGTCCACGCTGCTCCACCTCGCCGCGGCGGGCGTCGACACCATCGCCGTCACGCGGGCGGGTGTCACTGATTCGGCCACTGGCTGGGCCCAGGGCGGCCTCGCGGCGGTCTGGAACGCGGGCGACTCCTTCGAGGCCCACATCGCCGACACGCTCACCGCCGGGGTCGGCCTCTGCGACGAGACCGTCGTCCGCGACCTGGTCACCTCCGCCCCCGGCTCCATCACCCGGCTCATCGAACTGGGCGCGAAGTTCGACCGCACGCCCGATGGGGAACTGGACCTGCACCTCGAGGGCGGCCACTCCCACCGGCGCATCATCCACGCCGACGGCGACGCCACCGGCGCCGAGATCGAACGCGCGCTCTGGGCGGCGCTGTCGCGCGCGCTGGAGGGCAGTTCCGTCCGCATCCTGGAGGACACCCGGCTCGTCGACATCCTGACCGAGGACGGCCGGGCCGTCGGCATCCGCGCGCTCGGTGACGAACCCTTCGAGATCCGCGCCGACGCCGTCGTGCTCGCCACCGGCGGCATCGGCCAACTGTGGCCCGTCACCTCCAACCCGACGGTGGCCACGGGCGACGGCGTGGCCGCGGCCCTGCGCGCCGGCGCGACCGTGCGCGACATCGAGTTCGTCCAGTTCCATCCCACCGTCCTCGCGGACGAGGCGGCCACCGCCCGCGGGGTGCTGATCAGCGAGGCCGTTCGGGGCGAGGGCGCGTTCCTGGTCGACTCGTCGGGCCGCCGCATCATGGCGGGTGTCCATCCCCTTCAGGACCTGGCTCCCCGCGACGTGGTCTCCGCGGCGATCGTCGCCCACCTCAGCGCCACCGGCGAGGCCCACGCGTTCCTCGACGCCACCCACTTCGGGGCCGCCACGTGGGAGGCGCACTTCCCGGGCATCCTGGCGCTCTGCCGGGAACGGGGCGTCGACCCCGTGACCGAGCCCATCCCCGTGCATCCCGCCGCGCACTACTCGTGTGGCGGGGTCGCGGCCACGCTCGACGGCGAGACCAGCGTGCCGGGGCTCTTCGCTGTCGGGGAGGTCGCCGCCACCGGCCTGCACGGCGCGAACCGCCTGGCGTCCAACTCGCTGACTGAGGCCCTCGTCATGGGCGACCGCGTGGGCCGGCTGCTGGCCGCCGCTCCGGTCGGGCCCACCTCGCACCGCGGAGTTGCGATTGAGCGGGTGGGCGTCAGCACCGAGCCGCGCCTCATCGACCCCTCGTCGACGCCTGCGCTCCGCGCCGCCATGCAGCGCCACGCCTTCGTCGCCCGCACCGCCGACGGCCTGGCCGCACTGCTCCGCGACCTCGGGGCAGCCCCGTCCACCGACACGCTGACCGACCGTTCCCTCACCGCCACCAACCTCCATACGGTCGCTGTGGCGATCGCGACGGCGGCCCTCGCCCGCCAGGAGTCCCGGGGCGCGCACCGCCGCGCCGACTTCCCCGGGCGGGCTGAGGCGCACCGCCTGCTTGTCACCCTCACCCACGGCGCGCTGACCTGCAGCGCCGAGCCCCTCCCCACCGTCGAAAGGACCGCCGCATGACCACCCGGCAGGAGACGACCACCGAAGCCCAGGCCGAGCTGCAGCGCCTCGTCGACATCGCCCTCGACGAGGACCTCCGCTACGGGCCGGACGTGACCACCCTCACGACGGTGCCCGCTGAAGCGCAGGGTGTCGCCGAGGTCGTCAGCCGCGAGACGGGCGTCATCTCGGGGATCGACGCCGCCCTCGTCGCGCTCAAGACGCTGGCCGACCGGGTCGGTTCCAGCGCCTCGGCCGAGGTCGTCGCGCCGGACGGCACCCATGTGGCCCCCGGCGACGTGGTGCTGCGCATCTCCGGCCCGGTGCAGACCCTGCTCACGGCCGAGCGCACGCTCCTGAACTTCCTGGGGCAGTTGTCCGGCGTGGCCACCGCGACCTCCCGCTGGGTCGAGGCCGTCGCCGACACCGACGCCAAGATCCGCGACACCCGCAAGACCGTCCCCGGCCTGCGGGCGCTGCAGAAGGCCGCCGTCGTGGACGGCGGGGGCGTCAACCACCGAATGGCGCTCGGCGATGCCGCTCTGATCAAGGACAACCATGTCGCCGCCGCCGGCTCGGTGGGGGCGGCGTTCCGGGCGGTGCAGCGGGCCGCGCCCGGCATCGCCGTCGAGGTGGAGTGCGACACGCTGGAGCAGGTCCGCGAGGCAGTGGAGGTGGGCGCCGAACTCGTCCTCCTCGACAACATGGCCCCCGACATGATGCGTGCTGCCGTGGAGATCTGCCGCCCGGCCGGCGTGAAGACCGAGGCGAGCGGTGGCCTGACATTGGAGTCGGCCCACGCTGTCGCCGCCACGGGCGTCGACTACATCTCCATCGGCGCGCTGACCCACTCGCCCCGCGTCCTGGATCTCGGCCTCGACCTGCGCACCACCACCGCGTAGATCGAGAGGCAGACTAGGTAGATGGCAGTCCTGATCGATCCCCCGCGCTGGCCCGCGCACGGCACCGTCTTCGCGCACCTCGTGTCTGACACCTCCCTCGATGAGCTCCACACCTTCGCCCGCTCGGCGGGGCTCCCGCCGCGGGCCTTCGATCACGACCACTACGACGTCCCCGCCTCCCGCTACGACGACCTCGTCGCCCAGGGGGCTCGGCCCGTCGGCGAGATGGAGCTCATCCGGGCACTCAGCGCCAGCGGGCTGCGGGTGCGCAAGCCGCAGAAGTCGCCGACGCGGGCGGAAGCCCTGGCCGTCGCCCACCGGTCGTGGAGCTACCTCGGTCTGCCAGACGACCTGCGCGATGAACTGCTCGCCCGCTGGCAACAGCCGGACCGCCACTACCACGACGTCCGCCATCTGGCCCACGTGCTGATGGCGCTCGGAGACCTTGGCTGCACCGACCCCGTCGTCATCCTCGCCGCCTGGTTCCACGACGCGATCTACGACGGCGTCCCCGGCCAGGACGAGGAAGCCTCTGCCCGGCTGGCGGAGGATTCGCTCGCGGGCCTGCTCAGCGCGGAAGACGTAGCGGCGGTCGGCCGGCTCATCCGCATGACCGCGACGCACTCCCCCGGCGACGAGCGCGAGGCGACTCTCTCTGACGCCGACCTCAGCATCCTCGGCCAGATCCCCGGCCGCTACCACGTCTACGTCCGCGACGTGCGCCTCGATTACGCCCATGTCGACGATGAGGCCTGGCGACAGGGACGCTCCCAGGTGCTGCGCCAACTCCTGGCCAAGGACCCGCTCTTCCACACGGAACTCGCCCGCGACCTCTGGGAAAGCCAGGCCCGCGCCAACCTCGCCGACGAGCTCCGCAGTCTGAGCGAGAACCCACCCGTTTCGTGAGCCTGCGGGGGCACTACGCTCGCAGGATGGTCGACACCCCGACGCCCGAGGCTTTCGATGCCCTCCTCGCACCGCTCGCTGGCGAGGACGACGCCCTCATCGCCGCCCGCACGTCCACCGAGGTGACGCGGCCAGGAATCGAGGTCTCGCCGTCCATGGGCCGCCTCCTCCATATCCTCGCATCCGCCTCCGGCGCCAGGCGGGTCCTGGAGTTCGGCACGCTGGCGGGTTACTCGACGATCTGGCTCGCGCGGGCCGTGGGGCCCACGGGCCGCGTGGTCAGCCTCGAACTCGAGCGCAGCAACGCCGACGTGGCCCGTCGGAACTTCGAGGCGGCTGGGGTCAGCGCCTGGGTGGACATCATGTGTGGCCCTGCGGCGCGCTCGTCGGAGAGGTTGGTCGAGTTGCAGGTCGAGCCGTTCGATCTCGTCTTCATTGACGCGGACAAGGCGTCGCTGCCCACGTATCTGGAGCGCTCGATTGCGCTCACCCGCCCGGGCGCGCTGATCGTGATCGACAACGTCGTGCGGGGCGGCAAAGTGCTCAACCCGGACGACGACGACTCCCGTGGCGTCCGCGCTGCCCTGACCACTGCCGGCGCAGACCCGAGGCTCGACGTCGCGGCCATTCAGACCGTGGGCACCAAGGGCTGGGACGGGTTCGCGATACTCCGCCGCACGGCCTCCTGAACGGGGCCGCTAGCGCTCCCGGTACGCGGGCCAGCCAGCACCCTCGGCCGGTGCAGATTCTCACGCTGAGCGCGGGTGGTTATAGAGAATTGTGGGTTGAGCAGCATCCGTTCCCCGGGCGAACTGTGTGATTCCAGTCCACCCGGGGGTCGGGTGCTCTCCGACAGCTGTGCCGTCGGCTTCAGTAGGGGCGGTTGAGGCCGAGGAGTGATACATAGTGCTGTTCGCGAGATTCACGGTCGAGGTGTTCCTGGTTGACGAGTCGCTCGTCAGGGTGTCGCTCGTTCCGCTCGTACCTGATGCTCCAGAGAAGCATCCAGAGGCCGATGCGCATCGCGACGCGTTCAGCTAGGCCCAGCCGACGCTCAGAATGCTCGAGTAGATGGTCATTGAGTACGGGTATTCGTTCCGCTAGGAGCGTGTTCATCAGATGGTTTCATTTCTCTTTTGGGCGCGCAGAATGCACAGGAAAATGGCATGCCGATAATCATCAGCAAAGGGGGTATTGACGGCCCGCAACGACGCGGGCGCGCCGCAGACCCTCAGTAAACGAGGGTGTCAGAAGGGGTTGTGAACGCGTCAGGCGTTCTGGGAACCCGCAAAGGAGGCAGCCCCGTTGGCACGGCGCAGGCGGTGCGCGGTAGTGAACTTCAACATGGGACCTCTCCTTTCAATTGCGTATCCAGAGAGAAGGCTATGCCCAACGGAAGACCAATGTCAACACACAATCGAAATGGGCTTGAAGTCACCTTGAAAGCGCTTGATTCACCGCCCCACGCGCCGGCTGACAAACCGAGGGCCACGGAGACGCGAGACCTGTTCAGCGTTTCGTGTTGACGGCCTGGTATTCCCCGACGAGGTAGTCAGCACTGCGCGACAGCGTGAACGGTAACGTGCCCGAGCGGCCGGCGCCGCTCCAACTGACCGCCCAATGCGATGTCGCCGTCACCTCGTAGGTGCCCATCTCCTCGTACATGTGCCCACAGTCGGGCGACTTCACATTCTTCCCACCCTGCGTCCGAACCGCAGACCACGGCGTACCCCTCCCGCATGTCACGGTGGTGCCGTCGCCCATGTCCCACTCGACGCGCTCCACCTCGGCCCGCAGCGTCACCGTCACACCGCTGGCCGAATCCGACGAGGTGACCGGCCCCCACTGCCTTTCCGACGGCGACTCGGCCCACATCCAGTTCTGCCATCCCACAAAGCTCAGGCGCACATCGTTGTCACCGCGCGGGAGCATCCCCAGTTCGACGGCTTCGAGGTCCAGCCGCGCCAACAGGCGCAGCGCCACCTCCCGGGGATCTACCTGTACCGCCTCCGGCGGCGCGGGCAGCCAACGGGTGGACACCATGCGTGGATCGGGCACGAGATCTCCACCTGGACGCACGCAGAAATAGATCGCGCCTTCAGTACGCCCGCCCCACGCTGGATCCGAGAGCGGAGGCTGCGGTGATGATGGCCGACACCACGCCGACACTAGGGCACTCCATGCACCTAGGCCGGTCGTGCAGGGGACGGTCCGCCCCTGAAATGCACAAACCCTGGGGGGCTCGGATTTCCCCTTCCCACCTGACCCTTCATCCTCCTTCGAACTAGGAGGATCACTACCTTCGAGGGTAATCATAAAGAGGCAGATGCCGGACGAATCTCGGGCTCCACAGATCTCCTTGGTTTCCGCCGCCGCGGTGCCCGACACAGAAATGCACAGCATGAGGACTACGCCCGCGAGAAGCGAACGCGTACGGATCAGCATGCTTCTTCCTGATCGTTTTCGATCAGCGCAACTCGCCAGACGCCGTCCTGGCCCTCTTCCATCGTCGCTGTTTCGACGTAACGCGGAGATAACCCCGCCGTCGGGTACGGGTCACCGTCGTATTTGCGGATCTCCACAGCACTCCGATCAACGCAGTAGGTGAGTTCCCCACGCCGCACCGAAGGGAAGTCTTGAATCTCGCCAACTGAAAGGGATTCAAAAACTAGACCCCCTAGATTGCGGATCTCGTTCTCCCGATAGATCTCGACGTTCCGTAGGATGTGGTTGCTCTGGTCACCCGTCGTCACGTACTGGGTCTCCGAGAAGTCCGTATAGCCCTCGGGATCAGCGAGGTACTTCGCCAAGACCCGCTGATACTCCTGCCAACCAGCGATGATGGCCGCCGACTCCGCATCCTCCGTCGGCAGTTCACCCGGGTACGACTCAAACGTCGTCGGCGAGGGACTCGGGCCGGCACTCGGCGACACACTCACACTCGGCGACATCGACGGCGAAGCGGACACCATCGTCTTCTCGACCTCAGGCTCCGGCGACTCCACCGCCCCCGCCGTACACCCAACCAGCAACGCAGCGCCGGCAACGGCGGCCACACACAGCCTCATGAAGAACTCCGATCCACAATCCGAGCCCCATCTAAACAACGCCGGGGGTCACTTGCCCTCCCTATCAGCGAAGCTGTGGATAACTTACGGCGACCAGCGGTACATCGCCCCGTCGATCCCCCACATCGCAGAGCCGACGGTGAGCGCAAGCGCGAGGGGCACCATCACCCACGGCGACACCC